>CAMAUI010000039.1 GCA_945861385.1 Prosthecobacter debontii | reverse complement strand
AGCAAATCGATCAGAGTTTCACGGCGACTATTACTGTCAACGGCGTTCCTTACGCTACATACACGTCTCACTTGGGCACTCTCGCGCAAGGCCGCACATTGCTGAAATGGGGGGAACTCCCCGGCTCGCCGGCATATCTTGCCACTTTGAGCAACGTTAATCCCTTCAATCAGGTCTTTCCGGTGGACTTCTCGCAAGTCCGCTCCACGAACATGATGAACCTTACACTGGAGCTCTCCAAGGCGGATATCCCTCAGGCATTATGGGGGCAACAATTGGGGATAAGGTTTAATATGACAGACACAGGAGGAACCGCCGGTACAGCCCCCAACGCCACCGTGACGATCGATAATGTCCGGATGGATTCGTTTATTCCCACCTACGCCGTAACCTACAGCGGCAACGGAAGCACGGGTGGCGCGCCACCGACCGACGCCAGCAGTCCTTATCTACCTGGATCCACTGTTACCGTTCTTGGAAATACAGGTTTCCTGGTCAGAACTGGCTTCACCTTCAGCGGTTGGAACACTGCAGCCAATGGCTCTGGCACGGACTACGCCCCAGGAAGTACCTTCACCATCAATAATAACGTGACTCTTTATGCGAAGTGGGCCGACCCGTTTACAACTTGGATCAATGGATTCAGTGGCCTAGGTGGTTTCACGGCCCGCACTGACGACCCAGATCAGGACGGAGGGCCGAACTTTCTCGAGTTCGCCGTCAATTCCAACCCCGCCAACGGTGCCTTGTTCGGCAAGGCAATTGCAAAACTGGCCACAGTTGGCGGCGATACCAACGTGCTCACCTTCACGATCGCCGTGCGGAGCACCGCAGGCGCATTTGTTGCCGTGGGCAACAATCAACAAGCGACCGATGGTCCTGGTGACCTCTTGTACATCGTTGAAGCATCGAATGACGTGAGCGATTGGGGGACACCCGTTGTCACGGAAGTCACAGGCGCGGACGCCACAGCCATCCAAGCTGGCCTGCCCGCACTCGACTCCGACTGGTCCTACAAGACCTTCCGCACCGACGGCCATGCCGGAAATGACGCATCAGACTTTATCCGCGTTAATGTTACCTCACCCATCCCTTAGGCATGGATCGGAAATTTTCCTCCGAGTCCGGGTGGCGGAGATCCGTGGAATTTCACTGGCTTCTCCGGGTACCGTGGCGATTTGCAGATACCATCAACTTCACCGTTACTGCCGATGAATAAGGATTAAAGTTTATTGAAGCACAGTCTGCGCGTCTTTGGGAAGCGCCTGCCTCACTCACGACGACCATCCCCGTTCTGGCGGTTTCCGGCGCGGCGTTCGCGAAAGCGAACTCCTTGCAGTAAATCAAATTCCTGAGATATTTCTTCCTACGGCAACGAAAATCGCCTCGCTGACCCCTGTGCTCCATCCCAGCTTCAAATCCGAAATCGCTCCTCTTCAATATCATGAAAACGACACAAAATATCAGCAAACCTTTAAGAAATCATCTCAAACCCCTCGCCCTCGCGGTCACAGCAACTAGTATGGCGATTGTCGGTGACGCCTCGGCGGTGGACGGCACGTGGATCTCGCAGTTTGGCCCCAGGTACTATTTCGCCCCCGAAAACTGGACTGGCGGGATTATCGCCGATGGCGTGGGGGCGGTCGCGACCATGTCAACCCCCAACCCGCTAAACCAGGATAACGCCGGTATCAGTGGTGTTTACATCAACCGCGATCTGACATTGGCCAACTGGACTCCCACCGTGACTTATTCCTGGGCCAACCTGTTTACCTCGCCCGGCAAGAAAGTTACTTGGGACACGGGTAATCCATTAGCAGGTTCCACACTGAAGACTACCACGAGAACCGGTGGCGGCTTCTATGCTGCCCACAACGCGATGGACATGTATTTGCAAAGCAATTTCACCTATGAAGGAGTTACCGAAAGGGGCCACGCCGGTCCAACGGGCGAGGGATCAAGCCTGCGCGGCGCCCTGAGCGGGCCTGGAAAGTTTACCCTGAACTACTACCCCATCAATTGGGATGGCGAAAGCAACTGCAAATTCTGGATCACAGGTACTGCGGGGCCGAATACCTACCGCGGCGGAACGGAACTGAATCATCGGCAGACTACCGCTTCGTATAATCTTGGCAACATTCCCAAGGACTGGAACCGCGTTATTCTTGACAAACAAGGATCCCTCGGTTGGGGCAACGTGACCATGGTGCATCCGCAAACGGCCATCAGGATCACCAATCCTTCCAGCGGCACCTCGGACCGCATTGACGATACGGCGTCCGTGTATCTCATCAGCGGCCCGCCGACCGGTACCACACGCTTAAACTTGAACCCCGCTGCCATAGACCTCAGTCGCATCGAACTGGACGGCGGTGTGAATGAGACCATAGCCGCGCTGTATCTTGACGGCGCGCCACAGCCCGCCGGTACCTACGGGGCCGTGGGAAGCGCCGCCACGAACCAGTCGGATTGGTTCCGGGGCACCGGCATCCTTACGGTCACCCCGGTCATCTCGGTGGTCAGCGCGGACAACACCGCGTGGGGCACCACCGCCACGTGGCTTCCCAACCAAGCTCCCAACGCAACCACCCTCGTCACCATAGACGGCGAGACGGTGACGGTTGACGCTGCCGGTGCAGCGGCGCGGGAACTTCGTATGACCGGCGGGACGCTGATCGTCAACACCGGCACCAGCCTGGACACCGGGCGGTTCCTTTCGGTAGGAAACGGCGCCGCGGTCAACGTCCTTGGCACCGGGTCGCTCACGGTCTCCGGGGCCGGCATCGTCGAGACCCTTGGCACCGGCCTGATTTCGGTCTCCAGCACCGGCACTCTGGACGTCGGCGAGATTGCCACCAGCGGCCTGTCGGTTGCCTCGGGCGCAAACATGACGGTGCGCACCAGCCTCTTGGTCAACTCCAGTCTCAACCTCACCGGCTCGACACTGACCCTCGGCTCCGCGGCGGAGGTGAGGCTCCGCAGTGGAACGCTGACCGATGACAATGCCTTGTCGGCTGCAAAATTGATCGTCGAGGGCGGCGCACTTGCTCTGGGTGGCAATAATTTGACGGTCACCAATACCCTGACCCTGACCGGATCGCCGCTCGACATGACGGACGCCGCATTGGGCGACCTGACGGTCAACGGAGCTACCGTCAGGCTGGAAGGCGGCAGCAGCATATTGACGGTAGATACTGCCCAGACCCCCGAGGTGCTGGTCTATGACGGTGGTGCTGTGGCCGGCTCCGGCTCGGTGATCCCCAACGTGAGATACGAAGTCCACAATCAGGCCATAACCACCAATTTGGCCGACTCGGCTACGACCATGACCGCCTTGGACGCCATGTGGGGTCTCGTGGAACTCACCGGCACGAACAGCTACGAAGGTGCGACGACCATCCGATCCGGCGTGCTCCGGGCAGCCGATGGAATCGGTCTGCCGACAAACTCCCTGCTGAGTTTCAATGGCGGCGTCTATGAAAGCAGCGGAACCTTCGGAGGCGGCACCAATCGAGTGATCAGCAACTCGGCGGGCCATACTGTCTTTTGGACCGGCAACGGCGGCTTCGCCGCCCGCGGCGGCACGCTGACCGTGACGCTCGACAACGGTGGAGGACCAATTGACTGGGGCGCCTCAGGCGGATTCAACGGCAGGACCCTGATACTGGGTTCAACAACCGCCGACTCCGAAGTGGTAATCACCAACGACATAAACCTGGCCGGTGGCCGGATCATTCAGGTTGACGACAATACCCTCGTTACAACCGACTTTGCGACGCTTTCAGGTGAAATCTCCGGTGCCAGCGGGAGCATCACCAAGAACGGCACAGGCGCGCTGATCCTCTCCGGTGTCCGCACCTATACGGGAACGACTACTCTCAGCGCCGGCACGTTAATCCTTTTCAAAGGCAACGCGCTTGCGGGTTCGACCACGATCAACAACGGCACGACGCTTGGGATCGGCCATAATGACGCCTTGGGGGCGGCGGGGAGTCCCTTCACATGGAACGGCAACAGCACAGTAATGCCCTTGGGTGCTGCGCCAATCGTCCCCCAGAATGTGTCGTACAACGGTAATAACACTGTCATCGGTTCCTTTGATCTGACGTTCACCGGCACTCTGACCAGCAATAACAACCGCTCCCTGACCAATAACCTCGATGCCGGTAAGACCCTTACGCTCGGCAACGTCAATCTGTCAAACAACGCTTCGGCCCGCACCCTGACCGTCACTGGCACCGGAAACACAAAGATCAGCGGCACTATCTCCAACGGCCCCGCCATCTCGGGTAACCTGACCAAGAACGGCACCGGCACGCTGACCCTCAGCGGCGCCAACACCTACACCGGCACCACCACGGTTTCGCAAGGCACCCTGGCCCTCGTCGGTGGCAGCCAGAGTTCACCCATCACCGTGAGTAACGGCGCTTTTCTGGCGTTCGACGTCGCCTCACCCACCACCTCCACCAGCACCTACAACCTCATTGCGGGATCAAAAATCAAGATCATCGGCACGCCGACTTTGGCCAGCTACACCCTGACGACTTCCTCCGGCATCACCGGCATCACCGGCAATCCAAACTTGGATGTCCTGATCCCCGGCTACGACCTCGTTGTGGAGGGCGCCTCCCTCATACTGAAGAAACCCTCGGGTTACGTCACATGGGCGGCCCTCAACGGTGCCGGTGCAAACCTCGACGAGGATCACGACGGTGACAGCGTGCCCAACGGCACCGAGTACTTCTTCGGCGGACCCAACGGCAACACCACGGGCTTGACCCCGCTGCCCGGCGTGGTCAACAACGTGGGCACGCTCAGCGTCACCTGGACCAAGGCCGCCGATTACGTGGGAGTCTATGGCACTGACTTCGTGGTGGAGACCTCCGCCACGGTCGCCGCCCCTTGGATCCCCGCCATCCTTGATCCGGCTTCGGGGTTCACCGTGACGATCACCGGCAACGAAGTAAAGTTCACCTTCCCTGATGGCCCTCCCTATGACGGTAAGAACTTCGTCCGTTTGAAAGTTACCGGACCGTAAGTGCATTTTCCTCACTCCCCGGTGCCGATTCCCGTTCTGACCGTTCCCGATGCGTCGGGCGCGAAAGCGATTTCCCGGCGGTCATGCCCGCCTCTCGCATTGCGGCGCTCGCTAAGGACGTGTAATTTTCGGGATTCTTCTCACGGTGAAAACTTCGACAGCCGCCATCTTTTTTCTGACTTGCCTGGGCCTCGCCGGGACGAGTCGCGGGCAGGTTGCTGCTCCGACCGGCAAAGTCGCTCCCGCTGGCGAACTTCACCCCTTTCTCGAAACGCACTGTTTCGATTGTCATGACGGGGATGAGAAAAAGGGCGATCTCAATTTGGAGGAGCTGAGCAAAGGCCCCGTCAACTTCAAGAGCGGGTCGCAATGGGCTGCGGTGCTGGAGAGAATCAAGTCGGGCGAGATGCCGCCCAAGAAAAAGAAGCGCCCCGCAGAGGAGGAGCTTCGGAAAGCGGTCGCCTGGCTGAACCGGGGGCTCGATGAGGCGGAGGCTGAATTCCGCGCCCGGCAAGGTCGCACGGATCTCCGCCGGCTCACGCGGTTGGAATATCGGAATACCATGCGCGACCTCATCGGTCATCCCTACGATCCGACCGAACTGCTCTCCCCGGATGCGGTATCCCACGGTTTCGACAACATCGGGGAGTCGCTGGTCGTTTCTCCCGGGCACGTCGAGAGCTTCGTCGCCGCGACCGACCGCTTGCTCGACAAGGTGATCAACATCCCGGAGCAGCCTCCCCTCCGTCAGCATTGGCGCATTCTCAATTCCACCGAGGCGCAGCAACCACTGCTCAAGGACAACGGTTCGTGGCACGACGGTCATCGCGGAAAGAAGAAGGACAAGATCAAGCCGGGCTTCCTCAAGGGCAACGTCCTCCCAAATTCGGAAATTCCGAGCGGCTCCACGTCATACACCATGCTCGACCTGACGCAGGATCCGCCCGTGCCCTACGAAGGGTCCTGGGACGTCCGCGCCTTTGGTGGCAGTCAGATCGACGAAGGTGTCCTCATCCGTGAAGGGGACAACGCATTCGGCTTTAAGTGGTTCGCCTACGAGGAAGGAACCTATCGCGTTCGCATCCAACTCTCGACCTTTGGCCCCAAGGACTGGAAGGGCTCTTCGCCCAAACTCGGCATCATCCGCTTTCCGGAAGGCGCGGTGTGGCAGGAGCAGCTCCTGAAGCTGAACGAATCCCACACCATCGCCATCGATCTCTATCGCGATAACATTCCGTGGTATCTGGAAACCAATGGCAACCGGCACTGGGGACTAAACCTCTTCTACCAGCTCACGAAGGAAAAGGGTGGCGACGGAACGGAAGTTCCCTTCGGCCTTCATATCTCGCACATTGACGTCGAAGGGCCCTACCACCCGGAGTGGCCGCCGGCGTGGCATCGGCGGGTCTTTCCCGAACAGGCCGCCGACGAGAAGGAGGAAGCCTACGCCAAACGCGTGCTGGCGACCTTTATGAAGCGCGCCTTTCGCCGTCCGGTCGCCGAGGACGAAGTCGCCCGCATGGTCGCGATCTTTCAGAAGCAGCGCGCGACCGGCCTTTCCCTGAAGCAAGCGCTGCGAATGCCGCTGGCCACCATTCTCTCGTCGCCTTCGTTTCTCTATCACGGTGTCCGTCGCGACTCTGCCGCACCGGGTCATGCAGCATGGGATTTCGCCTCCCGCCTTTCCTACTTCATCTGGCGCAGCATGCCCGATGAGCGGCTCTTCGAGTTGGCTCAAAGCGGGGAGCTGATGAAGCCAGCCACGATCACATCGGAAATCCAACGCATGCTGAAAGACCCGAAGGCGGAGGCTCTCGTGCAGCACTTCACCAGCCAGTGGCTGGGCCTCGATAAGCTCGCCAAGTTGAAGGTCGATGAAACCCTCTACCCTTCCTACGACCTCGCGCTTCGCGATGCCATGACCGGTGAGGCCACCGCCTTTTTCCGCGAGATCCTCCAAAAAGATCTCAGCCTCTACCAGTTCATCCACTCCGACTTTCTCATGCTCAATGAACGGATCGCGCGACACTACGGCATCGCCGGTGTCTCCGGAAATGAGTTCCGCAAAGTGGCGATCGGCCCCGACCAGCCTCGCGGCGGAGTCCTGACCCAGGCGGGGGTATTGACCGCCACCGCGAATGGTATCCGGACCCTTCCCATCACCCGCGGCGCCTTTGTGCTGGAGCAAATCCTCGCCGACCCTCCCAAGCCGCCGCCACCGGATGTTCCCACGGTTGACCAAGTGGTCAGTGCCAAACCAGTCGCTACCTTGCGCGAGCGGCTGGAACAACATCGCAACGACCCATCCTGCATCAACTGCCACGAGAAGATCGACCCACCCGGTTTCGCGATGGAGAGCTTCGATGCCATCGGTAGCTGGCGCAGTCATGAGTTGGTCGAAGTGGACCGCGACAAGCTGGAGAAGCCGCAGGTTTTCGCCCCCGGCGAGGTCATCACCATCCGCTTCGCCAATGGCTCCGGTGAAGGCAGCGACAAGATCGCCGTCTTTCCCGCCGCCGAAACCGACAACCAGCAGTTCAAGAAACTGGACATCTGGAAATACTCCACAGACACGCGGAAGCAGCTTCCGAATGGACTCTTCCACGGCATCATTACCCTGACTGCTCCCAAAGACCCCGGCGACTACGAGGCGCGCTTCTTCCTCGCCGACCGTCACGAGACAGTCGCCAGCCAGCGCTTTACGGTCGCCGCCGACGGCCAGGGCACTCGCAAGGCGCCTCTCCTGCTCGACGCCGGAAACCCATCCAAGGCACTTGCGTGGGCGCCCGTCGATGCCACCGGCACCCTTCCCAACGGGCGTGCCTTCAAGGATGTCCGCGAGTTCAAGAAGCTCCTGATGGAAAACAAGAAAGCCCTCCTGAAATCTCTTACCGAAAAGATGCTGGTCTATGCCACGGGCAGCCCCATTTCCTTTGGTGACAGGACGCCCATCCACACGATCGTCCAGAAGCTGGAACAGACACCCACTTTGCCTATACTGATAGAACAGGTCGCCCTCAGCGATCGTTTCTACGAAAGAACACCCAAACCATGACTCGCATCACTCGCCGCAACTTCCTCCGTGGAGTTGGCACCTGCATCGCCCTGCCGGCTCTCGAAAGTCTCACGCCACTCCTCGCCGCGGGAGCGAAGCCGAAGAAGTTACCCGCAAGGATGGTGTGCATTTACACACCGCACGGCGTGCGCAACAGCCAGTGGTATCCCAAGGAAACAGGCAGCGACTACACACTCTCCCCCACGCTCCAGTCGCTCGAACCCGTGCGCAAAGAAGTCTCGATCCTCACCGGACTCTGCCATCCCCGCATGTCTTCCAATGTAGGCCACGCCGCAGCCGGACGCTGGCTCACCGGCGTCCGGGAGGGCGACCGCATCCTCGTGGACTTTGCCTCGCCCAACCAATCGCTCTCCATGGATCAAGTGGTGGCTGCCCACCTCGGTAATCAAACCCGCTGGCCGTCCCTGCAATTGTCCACCGAAGCCGGCGCCGGCATTCCCGGACGAAGCAACACCCTCTCCTTCAACTCACGCGGCCTGCCCCTGCCCGCGACGAACAATCCGAGGGCGTTGTTTCACCGGCTCTTCGTCCCCGACACGCCGGAAGATCTCGCGGCGGAAAAGGCACGCTATCAGCGCCAGCGCAGTCTTCTCGACAATGTCCTGAGTGAATCGAAGGCCCTCAATCGCAAGCTCAGCCAGGAGGATCGCGCCCGGCTCGACCAGTATCTCGACTCCGTGCGCGACGTGGAACGGCAACTCGACCGGAACCAGCAGTGGCTCGATAAACCCAAACCCGAAATGGACGCCAGCCAGCTTCAGTTCGAATTCAAGAACCGCTCGGAATTTCTCAAGGTCATGTATGACCTGATGCTGCTCGCACTGCGCACCGATGCCACCCGCGTCATCACCTTCATGTCCGGGGTGGAGGTGGACTCTTACAAATGGCAGGAAGTGGGCGTGAATGACACCTATCATGGCATCCAGCACCACGGAGGGAAGAAGGGCGCGCTGGAAAGTGTCGCCAAGGTGGACAAACGGGCAGCCGACCTGCTGGCCGACTTCCTCAAGGGCCTGCACAGCATCAATGAAGAAGGCGGCACCATGCTCGACCGCACGCTCGTTCTCTACGGCAGCGGCATGAACAACGGCACCGGCCTCGACGATGGCAATGGCAACCACTCCACGCGCAAACTCCCAATGCTCCTAGCCGGCGGCCGCAGCCTAGGCATCAAGCAAGGCCAGCACCTCGTTTACGAAAACGACGCCACCCCTCTTTGCAACCTCCATCTCACCCTCCTCCAAGCCATGGGTGTCGAACAGCAAAGCTTCGTGGACGGGGTTGGACGACTGAAGGGGCTGACCTGAGCATCGCCAGCCCCAATGCACAGGCGCCGAAGCTGTGGGCGCACCTCAGCCGACGCCTGTGCATTGGGGCTGGCCCGGCCTGGCTTTCTCCGGGTCGCCCAGGGTCAGCATGGGGCACTCTTTGGCAAGGGGCCTTTGGCCGTCTGTGCGGGGGTGGCTCGGTGGCGAAAGGGTGTCGCCCGCCGCTCCATTCATGCGAACCGGGGCTCCGGGCGATGCGGCGGGGGCTGGCGGGTTTGGCGGGGCCTACTGGCTGCGCAGATCGGTCATCATCTTGTCAATGTCCCCGGCGGCTTTGCCGATGTCCTTGAAGATTTCCATCTTCGGCTCGCCGGTCGGGTAGCTCGCGGGGTTTGCAAGTTCGGGTTTCGTGAGCAGCTTGCGCGCTTCGGCGTTTGGGTTCGTGTAGGGGAAGTCTTTGCTGATGAGTTTGCTGACTTCGGGGCGCAGGATGTAGTTGATGAACTTCTCCGCGGCTTCCTTGTGTGGGGCGGCTTTCGGGATGCAGAGGCTGTCTATGAAAAGGTGGGTGCCTTCCTCCGGCAGAACGTATTTATATTTGCCGCTGCCCTTCGTGTCGCGCCAGAGGATCGCCGCTTCGCCGCTCCACACGACGCCGATGACGGCCTCGCCGCTCTTGAATTTGTCCTTTGGGCTGTCGGAGTCGTAGGCTTTGATCTGCGGGAGCCAGCCTTTGATGACGGGCTTCGCCTTTTCGAGCGATTCGGCGGTGATGTCGTTGATCGGGAGGCCGAGTGTGCTCAGCGCCCACGAGACGATCTCGCGGTTGTCATCGAGGGTGACGATTTTCTTTTTGTATTTGCCGCTGAAGACATCCTTCAGCCCCTTCACCTCGTCCTTCACCTTCGCGGTGTTCACGACGATGCCGACGCTGCCGGCCATCCACGGCACGCTGAATTTGTTCTCCGGGTCATGGGCGAGCTTGAGATATTTCGGGTCGAGGTTTTTGAAGTTGGGGATGTTCGCCATGTTCAGCTCGGCGAGCGCGCCTTGCTTGATGAGCGACTCGACGACGTATTCGCTCGGCTGGATGAGGTCGTATTTTCCGCCCGCCTGGAGCTTGGCGAGCATGGTCTCGTTCGAGGGGTAGTTCTCCACGTTCACCTTGATGCCTGTCTCCTTCGAGAAGCTCTTTACGACGGAATCGGGCACATATTCCGACCAGCAGAAAAGATTGAGCACTTCCTTCTTCGGCTTTTCCTGCGCGAAGGCGGGGAGGGTGGTGATGGCGATGATGGCGGCGATGATTTGACGGCGTGTGTTCATGGTGATCAGCGGTTGAGTTTGCGGATGCGTTCAGCAAGCACGACAAGCAGGATGGTCGCAAGAACGAATAGCGCGGAAACCGCGTTGAGCATTGGGTTGATCCCCTTTTTCACCTGTCCGTAAATGTAGAGCGGCAGTGTCTGCGAGTCCGCGCCGCCGGAGACGAAGGTGGTGACGAGAAATTCGTCCATCGAGAGTGCGAAGGCCATGAGCGCGCCGGAGACGATGCCGGGCATCATGTAAGGCACCATCACTTTCCAGAACGCGCGCAGCGGCGTCGCGCCGAGATCGAGCGCGGCTTCCTCGAGGGATGGGTCCACATCCGCCAGCCGCGCCTGCACGGCGATGAGCACGAACGGAAAACAAAACGTGATGTGCGCGATGGTGATGGTGAGCAGCCCGCGCGAGAAGCGCGGCTCGTCCGGCGCGCCGAGCATTGCGTCGAGCAGGGAGTTCACCGCGGGGGCGGCGGCGGCGAAAAGGATGAGGAGGCTGATGCCCATGATGACCTCCGGGATGGCCATCGGGATGAAAAGCAGCGTCTCCCACAGCCGCTTGAAACGGTAGCGGAAGCGGTGCAGCAGCCACGCGCCCGCGGTGCCGAGCGCGACCGAGACGACCGTGGCCCAGCAGGCGACGACGAGGCTGTTTTTCAGCGAGTCCACGAGCGCGTCGCTTTCCCGCGCCTGCTGATACCAGTCGAGGGTGAAGCCGTTCCATTTGGCCGCGAAGCTCGCCGCTTCGTCGGGGTCGGGCTTGTTGAACGAGTACACGATGAGCAGGACGATCGGCAGGTAGAGGAATGCGAACACGAGCACCGTCCACCACCCGCAGAGCAGGTTCACCAATTTCATCCCGGAAGGCAGGCGCATCGCGCACCAATGCAGGCTCCGCGGGCATGAGGCAAGCGGCAACGGTGCGCTTGTCGGACGTGGTTTCGATCACGCCAATGACGGGCCTGCGTGGCAGGGAAGTCTTGTGCGCGAAGGCGGTGCTTGTTTCCCTGCGGGCATGACGCGACTGCTCACCATATTTCTCGCCCTTCTTGCCCCGCTCCATGCCGCGGAGTGGCGCAACGATGAGTTCGGCTGCGTGGTGAACCTGCCGGAGGGCGGCGGATGGGAGGCGATTCCCACGCCCGCGGTGCCGGGCGTCACGGTGCTCGTGGCGATGCAAAACGAAAAGCGCCAGGCGAATTTCATCGTCAACGTGATAGACAACGCGCCGGGCAAGGACCTCGCAGATCCGAAAGTGCAGCAGCATCTCAGCGCGATGCTCCGCGCATTCACCTACGAATTCTACGGCTTCTCGAAAGTGCAGCTCGGCGGAATCTCGTGGCTGCAATACCCGGTGACATCGCGTGCGGGCGGGGCGGTCACAAAGGGAGTGGTGCGCTATGCGTCCGGCAACGGGCGCATTTTCAGCGTGAGCCTGATGCTCGGCGGCGGGAGGGAGCCTTCGCAGGATCTGGAATTGCAGGGGATCGCGGGCAGCTTCCGTTTCGTCACGCCGGGAACGGCGAAACCCGCGATCGTCGCGGCGAGCCCCCCCAAGCCGGTTGCGCAGAAGCACCCTTCCGACATTGCGCCGGTCGCTCCGCGGGCACCGGAAACCCTGCCGCCGGACGGGCGTGAGCAGACCGTGCTCGGCGGCATCCCGATCGCCTACGTGCGATACACCGTGGTCGGGGCGAGCGTGCTGCTCGTGCTGGTTCTATTGTTCTATATCCTCCGCGGTGGAAGGCCGCGGAATTAGTTTCTGCGGGTTTGCGGGGTTCGAGCGGC
The DNA here is from genome assembly GCA_945861385.1 of Prosthecobacter debontii. Classification (GTDB taxonomy): domain Bacteria; phylum Verrucomicrobiota; class Verrucomicrobiia; order Chthoniobacterales; family Chthoniobacteraceae; genus SXWH01. The sequence goes on along the minus strand of CAMAUI010000039.1, from coordinate 23,620 downwards.
TCAGTATCGGGGCACCGTCGGATCAATCTCCGTGGCCCATGCATCAATCCCGCCGGCCACATTCCGGACGTCGGCAAAGCCCTGCTCCAGCAGCCACGAGGCCGCCCGCGCGGAGCGCCCGCCGTGGTGGCAGTGGATCAAGAGAGGCTGCGCTTTGTCTTTCAGGTGTTCGATCGCGCGTTGCGGCCACTGCGAGAGGGGCATCAGTTCCGCGCCGGAAATGCGGCAATGGTCCCATTCATCCGGCTCACGCACGTCAATGAGGCGCGGCGGGTTCGGCGCGGCGAGGAGAGACTGTAGTTCCACGACGCTGACTTCCGGGACGTGCGTGGCCATTCAGTGAGTGATCGAGATGGGCGTTCCCACGCTCACGTTGCGGAAGAAGGCCTCCGCCATGAACATCGGCATCCTGATGCAGCCGTGAGAGGCTGGGTAGCCGGGCAGAAACCCCGCGTGCATCCCAACGCCGCCGTTGATGCGCATGAAAAACGGCATCTTCGCGCCATCGTATTTCGCGCCACGCGGCATCGGGTCCACCCGGCGGTCAATGTCCTTTTTAACTACGGCGCCTGTGGCCGCATCCACGTAGTCGCCAAACACCGAGGAGACGTGATCCTTGTTCTTCTGCTGGATTTTGAACTCGCCGCCCGGGGTCTGGAAGCCCTCGCGCCCCGTGGAAATGAGGGAAATTCCGACGAGTTGATCGCCCTTGAAGAAGAAGGCCTTTTGCTCACTGAGATTGATGCGGACTCTCGGCGCGCCGGGGACGTGGTCGCCATCCCAGTAGGAGATGTTATCGAAGTTCATCCGCCTTTTGGGGTCGTTCTGGTCGGGTGAGGGCACGCGGCGGCCGCCAAGATACACGGTGTCAGTGCTCAGACGCCGGTCATACGCGCATCCGGCGACGATGGTGGAGATGACAGCTAAACACAAAATGCGGGCTGGATTCATGAATGGTTGGGTGCGTGGAACGGCGGGAAGTAATGTGGTGGACCCCGCGTCGTCAAGAGGCTGGCTGTTATCCTACATCGTGAATTGGAACTCGTGCAAAGGCGCAACGCAGCGGAGATTGGGCAGAGCGCGTCCCAGTTTTTGGCAGGTCGCCCTCTTACGCTTGCTCATGCTCTTGCTCGCGGCGCGTTGAGCATGAGCATGAGCAAGAGGTATGAGCCTCCGCCCGCATCGGTGCTCAAAAACTGAGATGCGCCCTTGGGCAGAGTGCGTCCCTCGCCGCTTCGATCGCCCCGCATGACGCTGAACTCCGGATCGGACTGGTCGGATGCGACACATCGCATGGGATGCTTCTCGCTTGGCCTGCGTGATGCCGGGCATTAAAGCCCGCGCATGTCCAAATCGCTCGCCTGGATCGTATGGGCCATCACGGCCGTGCTGCTCGGGTGCTTCCTCGTGTGGCCGATCGGGACGACGGTTCAGCGGGCGTTTTTCGAAGACGGGCGTTTCACGCTTGATTACATCCGCGAGGTCTTCGCGAACCAGATCTACCGTGAGGGCCTCGCGAACAGCTTCCTGCTGGCGGTGACGACGACTCTCGTGACGCTCGTGCTTGCGCTGCCGCTGGCCTTTGTCGCCGACCGTTTCAACTTTCCCGGCAAACGCCTGCTGAACGCGCTGATCCTCGTGCCGATGATCCTGCCGCCATTCGTCGGCGCGATCGGGTTGAAAATGATGTTTGGCCAGATGGGATCTTTCAACGCGCTGCTGACGGACATCGGGATTCTCGGGCCGGGTGAGGTGATTGACTGGCTCGGGCGCGGGCAGTTTTGGGGTGTCGTCGTGATCCAGGCGCTGAACTTGTACCCGATTCTCTTCCTGAATCTGACCGCCGCGCTTGCGAACGTGGATCCTGCGATGGAGGAGGCCGCCGCAAACCTTGGCTGCACGGGCCTCCGCAGGTTCCGGCGCATCACGCTGCCATTGATCATGCCGGGCGTTTTTGCGGGTGGAACGATCGTCTTCATCTTCGCATTCACCGACCTCGGCACGCCGCTCGTCTTCGATTATTCGCGGCTCGCGAGCGTGCAGATTTTCAACGGCATCAAGGAAATCAGCGGCAATCCGTTTCCGTTCGCCCTTGTCGTGGTGATGCTTGCCAGTTCGCTGCTGCTCTACCTGGCGAGCAAGCTCGCATTTGGCCGCGGGCAGCATGCGATGGTGGCAAAGGCAACGACCGCCGGCGGCGCGCGCGACACCAGCCGTGTGACTGCGTGGCTGTGTACGGCCGGCTTCGCGGGCGTCACGTTGATCGCGCTGCTGCCGCACATCGGCGTGATCCTCGAGTCGTTCTCCGACGACTGGTATGCCACGATCCTGCCGCGTTCGTTCACCACGCGCCATTGGGAATCCGCGCTCGGCCACTACCTCACCGTGCCCAGCATCGTGAACTCGCTCAAGTACGCCGGCATCAGCGTCGTGTTCGACGTGGTGCTCGGCGTCGCCATCGCGTACGTCATCGTCCGGACCAAGCTGCCAGGCCGGCACTTGCTCGATGCGCTCGCCATGCTCCCGCTCGCCGTGCCGGGGCTTGTGCTGGCGTTTGGCTACCTCGCGATGACCCAGCCGGGACAAATTTTCGAGGCCTTCGATCCGGGAAAAGATCCCACGCTCATCCTTGTCATCGCCTACGCGATCCGGCGGCTGCCCTATGTGGTTCGCAGCGCCGTGGCGGGGCTTCAGCAGACGAGCGAGACGCTTGAGGAGGCGGCGCAAAATCTCGGCTGTCCGCCCTTGCGCACGCTGCGGCGGATCACGTTCCCGCTCATCGCGGCCAACGTCCTTGCAGGCGGGCTGCTTGCGTTTGCGTTTGCGATGCTCGAGGTCAGCGACTCGCTCATCCTCGCGCAAAAGCAGCAGCATTTCCCGATCACCAAGGCGATCTTCGAGCTGTTCAATCTCATCGGTGACGGCAAGTACCTCGCCGCCGCGCTCGGCGTATGGGCGATGATTTTCCTCGGCCTCACCATCGCCGTCGCGAGCAAGGTTCTCGGGAGGAAACTCGGCGCGCTGTTCCGCGTGTGAGCGGGATTTTCACCAGCCGGCAGGCAGTTCGCGGAGCGTCGCCCGCAGGATTGTGCGGATGCCCTGTTTCTCCGCCACGGGGAGGTATGCGAATTCGGCGTCGGGCCGCGTGGTGTCGAGCGCCTGCCCGATGCGGCGGTAGATGCGCTGCTTGAGCGCCGGATCGAGGCCTTGGAAGAGAGGGCTGTAGATCATGTAGCTGCACCGGAAGCGGAAGAGGCGCGTCTTCAGCTCGAACGCCTTGAGCGATGCGGTGCCGACCAGACGCTGGTTGCGGAGGAAGTCCGCCTTGTAATCGGGATCACCTTCCACCGGGCCCGGCAGCGCGGCTTCGTCCGCGAAAAGGATGTAGCGCGCAAGATCGCGCGCAAATTTTTCGATCTGCGCCGGGGCGTCGGGCGCTTTGGCGGTGAGAAGTTCGCGGGTGCGGTAGGCTGCTTCGATGACCCGGTTGTCGAACCCGGCCTGATGCTCGTGGATGAGCTGCGGGAGAATATCGCTCGTCGCCCGGAGATGGCGCGAAGCCTCGAAGCGTGCTGCCGGATCGAGCGGGATCTTGGTGAGCTGTCCCGCGTTGAAGCGGCCGGCGACGTTGCCCCAGTGGCCGGTGATTCCGTGCTTACCGGTGAGATACCAGCCGCCAAACCGCTCGGCGAACGGGACTGCATGACCGTTCTGCTCCTTGCGAAATGCCATGAGACTCCCGCCATTCGGGCCGGGGATCACCGACTTTACGACGAGGCCCGGAACATTGCGTGTTTCCGCGTCCACGTGGCAGTTCATGCACTTCGTCGAGCGTTCGACCTGCGGATAGCCGCCGCGCGGCACGGGAATGATGTGGAAAATCGCGCCAAGCGCCGGGTCCATCGAGATGACCTCGATTTTTCCCCCGGGAATGTAGCCGACGTAGGTTTCCTCGTTGAAATAAAGTGCGCGGGGATTCGCGGGCGAGATGATCGCCTGCTGGAGACTCGTGGCGGAAAAAACGAGCATCTGCGAGGACTCGGGCACTTCGAGCAGGCGGAGGATTGAGCGGAGGAATGCAAGGTCGCTGCTGGCGTCGAGCGGAACTTTGCCGGTCTCGATGGCGGTGATCAGCGGGCTCAATCTGTCCTTGAGCGGGCGTGTCCAATAACTGTGTGGTGGATCGGAAAACTTCACGGGCTCCGCATGCGCGCCTGCGGCGGCGAGGAGGCAGAGCAGGATGCGGCGGTTCATGGGCTGCGGAAGATACGGGCCGCAGGCAGGGCGGCAAGCCGCTTCCCGATGCATGAGCGACCCCGGAAAAACAAACCGCGGGTGCCTCCTTCCGGCGGCACCCGCGGCTGTGATTGTTGTCAGCGATCCTAGTTTTCGCCCGGACGGAAGTCGTCGAGCGCGCTGGCGAACGCCTTGTCGAGCCCGACCATGTCTTCGCCGGGCTTGAGGGCGGTTTCGAATGCAGCGGCTTCGCGCTTCATGTCCTCCTCGTTGTAGTTGGCAGCCTTGATGGAAAGGCCGATGCGGCGCTCCACCTTGTCCACCTTGATGACACGAGAGCTGATCTCGTCGCCCTGTTTGAGGACGTCCTTGATCTTCTCCACGCGCTCTTCGCTGATCTGCGAGATGTGAACGAGGCCGTCAATGTCACCCTCGAGCTCGATGAACGCGCCGAATGTGGTGATCTTGCCGACACGGCCCTTGACCATGTCGCCGACCTTGAAGCGGGATTCGATGTTCTTCCACGGGTCTTCATCGAGTTGTTTCATGCCGAGGCTGATGCGCTGGGCATTCTTATCAATGTCAATGACCACGGCTTCCAACTCGTCGCCCTTCTTCACCATTTCGGAAGGATGATTGATCTTGCGCGTCCAGCTCATGTCGGAGACGTGGATCATGCCATCAATGCCCTCCTCGAGTTCGACGAATGCGCCGTATGCGGTGAGGTTGCGGACGATGCCCTTGACGGTTTTGCCGATTGGGTATTTGTGCTCCATCTCGTCCCACGGGTTGGCTTCGAGCTGGCGGACGCCGAGCGAGATTTTCTGCTCGTCCTTGTTCACGCCGAGCACGACGGCCTCGACCGATGAGCCCAGGGTGAGCACGTCGCCGGGGCGGGCGATGCGCTTGGTCCACGAGAGTTCGGAGACGTGGATGAGGCCTTCGACGCCCTCCTCGAGTTCGATGAATGCGCCGTAGGGCATGAGGTTGGTAACCTTGCCGGAGACCTTCGAGCCGATCGCGAAACGCTCCTCGATCTTGTCCCACGGGTTTTTCAGCGTCTGCTTGAGGCCGAGGGAGACGCGCTCCTTGTCCTTGTTAATGTCGAGCACCATCACGTCAATTTCCTGGCCCACCTTGAGCACCTCGTTCGGGTGGTTCACGCGGCCCCAACTGATGTCGGTGATGTGCAGGAGGCCGTCCATCCCGTCGAGATCCACGAATGCGCCGAAGTCCGTGATGTTTTTCACCACGCCCTTGACGATGTCGCCGATGCTCTTGCTGGCCATGAACTGGCCGCGCTTCTCGCTGCGCTCCGCCTCGATGATCTCGCGGCGGCTGAGGACCACATTGCGGCGGTCATCCATGATTTTGACGATTTTGAAATCGTAGGTGTTGCCGATGAATGGCGTGAGATCCTTCGGAGGCAGGATGTCTATCTGCGAGCCGGGCAGGAACGCTTCGACGCCGATATTGACGAGGAGACCGCCCTTCACCGCGGACTTCACCTTGCCCTTGATCAGGCCGCCAGCGTGGAAGACCTGCACGATCTTCTCCCAATTCTGGCGTGCCGCCGCGCGTTCGCGGGACAGGACGACCATGCCGTCGTCGTTTTCCAGGCGCACGATCAGCACTTCCACTTCGTCGCCGACCTGCATGTTTTCCATGTCGTCAAACTCGCTCGAGGGGATCGCGCCTTCCGACTTGTAGCCGATGTCCACGAGAACTTCCCTTGGACGGATTTCGAGGACTGTGCCTTTGACAATGCTGCCCTCCCTATAGTCGCGAATCGCATTCGACTTCGCGAGCAGTTCCTTCATTTCGATCATTTTGTTATTTGGAGAAAACTAACCACGGTTACCGATTTTGCCCTCCCCCCGGGTCTGCGCACATGCACACACCTATTGCGGGAAAAGGGGCGCGCAAACTAGCGCCAACCCCCGGTGTGGCAAGGGTAAATATCGCAATTTTCCACGGGCGCGTGCGAGCCCGTCGGCGCGGCAGCGGGTGGAATTTCTGCGGATGCGCTGAAGGCGGGAGCTTAGAGGAGCTTTGGCGGGAGCAGGAACTCGAGGCTGGCACCCGCCTCCGCAAATTCCGCAACGCTGAGTTTGATGAGGGCGCCTTTCCTGACGTGGATGTTTTCGCCGTGTCCCGTGCCGATCATGAATGCGGTGAACAGGCCAAGATCCGGCTCGTGGCCCACGAGCATGAGGGACGGGAGATTCCGGTACTCGCGGATCTGCGCGAGCATATCGGAAGCCTGCGCGCCGCAGCCAAGCCAGCGGACGGTCTTGAGTTCCACCCGAAGCTTGTCAGCGACGATTGCAGCAGTCTGGTGCGTGCGCCGGAGTGGGCTACTGAAGATGATGTCGGGCTTGATCTCATGCGCTTCGCAGAAGCGTGCGACGCGCTGCGATTGCTGCATGCCCTTCTCGGAAAGAAATCGCTCGTCGTCCGACTGGGCGACCGTCTCTGCATCGGCATGCCGGAGGAGATACAGTTCCATGGCGGTGAAATTCGTATTTCGTGCGCGGCCTGTCGAGAGGCGATTCTCTACATCACGAGACCGCCGTCCACCGGGAGGCACTGGCCTGTGATGTACCGGGCTTCGGCGCTGGCCAGAAATGCGACGGCGGATGCGATGTCATCCGGCTCCCCGAATCGCTGGACGGGGATTTGTTTCACGACGCCGTCCTTGATCTCCTGGGAGAGGACGTCGGTCATGTCGGTGGTGATGAAGCCGGGCGCGACGGCGTTCGCGGTGATGCCCCGCGTGGCGAGTTCGCGGGCGATGACTTTGGTGAATGCAATGAGGCCGGCCTTGCTCGCCGCGTAATTGGCCTGGCCGGCGTTGCCCATGAGGCCCGCGACGCTGGCGATGTTGATGATGCGGCCGGAGCGCTGCTTCATCATGCCGCGTGCGACGCCCTGGTAAAAATTGAACGCACCGCGGAGGTTCGTGGCGAGCACGGCGTCCCAATCCTCGACGCTCATGCGCATGGAAAGGCCGTCGCGGGTGATGCCGGCGTTGTTCACGAGGATGTCCACGCGGGTGAAGTCGGCGGTGATTTTTGCGCAGAGCTCCTGCACGGCGGCGTGGTCGGCGACATCCACGGAGTAGGGCCGGGCAAGGCCCGCGAACCTCGCGTTGATTTCCTCGGCGACCTGCACGCTGTTTTTTTCCGTCCGGGAGACGACTGCCACGCGGGCTCCTTCGCTGGCGAGTTTCAGCGCGATGGCGCGGCCAATCCCGCGGCCGGCTCCGGTGATGATGGCTACCTGGTTTGCAAATTTCATGGGCGCGGAGAATGGGCGGGCGGGCGCGCACGCCAAGAAAATTTCGGAAACAATTAGTTCGAGCGGTGCCGCCTCCACGGGTGACAATATGTCCAAGCAGCCGTGCAACATTTTCCAACACCCGACGAGTGGCGGGACTGGCTCCGGGAAAACGGGGGCCGGTTTCTGCTTTATGCCCGACAGCAAACGCGAAGCGAACAGGACGCCGAGGACGTCCTCCAGGATTCGCTCGTCGAGTCCTGGCAGCGCGCGGGCGGGAGGCCGAATGACGCGCTCATTTACGCCACGATCCGCCGCCGGGCGATTGACCTTGCGCGAAGCGTGGACCGCAGGGCCGTGCGGGAGGAGATTCATGGCGCACCGGAGATATCGTGCTTTTGCCCGGATGTGGAGCAGAGGGACACGCAGCGCCTGCTGGAGGACGCCGTGAAATCACTCCCGCCCAATTATCGCGAGGTGGTGAGCCTCAAAGTGTGGGGAGGCCTCACTTTCCAGGAGATCGCCGGGGTGACCGGCGTGCCGCTGAACACCGCCGCCTCGCGCTACCGCTACGCGATCGAGGAATTGCGGACGAATTTGAAAGGGGTGCTGCTGTGAAGGATCCGATCGAGAATGCCCTGGAGAAAATGAAACCCGCGGATCTGCCTCCCGCGCTGATGGCCCGGCTCACCGCCGCGCGCCCGCAGGCGCCGCTCCCGGCGACGGGTGGCGTCGCGATGCTTTTTCGCCGGTGGCTGTTGCCGCTTGTCGCTGGCGCTTGTGCCTCCGTGGCGACCATTGCCTTCCTGCAGAAGAGTGGAGACCCCGTGCCCACAAGTCTTTCCGCAGCCCTGCCGCTCCCGATGGAGCACCATGACTACCTCCTCACGGCGCGCGATGTGGGCGTGGTCGTCGCTCCGGACAAGCGTCCGTTCCGCATCGTCGAGGTGGAGTGGCTGGAGCAGGACACTGTGCGCTCCAGCGCAGGCGGAGCCGGCATCCGCGTGGAGACGAAGCGCCGCGAAGTGATCCCGGTCGCGCTCGATATTTACTGAACCAACACATCACAAAATATGAAAACACGAATGCTGAAATCAACGATCGCCGCGGTCTGCGCGGCGCTTTCAATCGCGCACGCGGAGGAAAAATCCGCGAGCGCATCAAGTTCCTTCGTCACCAACGGCGATGGAACGGCAACGGTGACAGTCACCGTCAACGGCAAGACGGAAACCAGGACGATCAAGCTCGGCGAAGGCGGGCCGTTCACACTCAAAATCGAGGATGGTGGCGCTGTCGCCGCCGCGGACGCGGGGAAGCCGGCAAAAGTTGAAAAGAAAGTGCCCTGGCTCGGGATCGCGACGGAGCCCGTGCCCGACGAAGTGCGCGCGCAGATCCCGATCAAACTGGACGAAGGACTCTCCGTCTCCCACGTCATGCCCGACAGCCCTGCGGCAAAGGCCGGGATCGAAAAGTTCGATATCATCACGCGCATTGATGACCAGGTCGTGGTGAGCCCCGACCAGGTCCGGACCCTCGTGAAAATGCGGAAGGCGGGCGACAAGACGAAAATCACCCTGCTGCGAAAAGGCCAGCAACGCGAGGTGAGCGCAGTCATCGAGGAGCATGATGAGGTGGTCGGTGAGGCGGGCGGATTCCGCTTCCGGGACAACCTGCGCGACCACCTGAAGGAAATGAAAAAGAGGTTCCCCGGCGTAATCGTGGAAAAGAGGGGGTGGCTGCTCGGGCCCGGGGGCGAACTGAAGAACCTCGACGTGGGCGAAAATCTCGACGAAGCGCTGAAGGCGGCCCGCAAGCATCTCGACGAACTGAATCTCCCCATCGAGTCACAGAACGCGATCCGCTCCGCCGTGGAGGAAGCGCTTCGCGCAGCGGAACAGGCCTCGAAGGCCGCCGCCGAGGCCGCGCGACAAGCCGCGGACGCAGTGAAAAAAAAGAATCCCGAAAGCCGTGATGAGAAGAAACCCGAACCGCCCCCGGCTGGAAATTCAGGGGAGGGGAGGAAGCTGTAGCGCCCCCGGGTGTGCGGCAGCGAACCTCCGCGCATCCATGCCTGTGCCCCGGAGGCTGTGCCGGAAAACCGCGCGCAGGGAGAACGGCATTGCGCGATCCTACGTGTGCGTATAACAGGGAGGCGTGACTTCCGCGCCCGATTTACTGCATCCGCTCCCCGCACTCTACGCCACCGCCGGACGCGAACTGCCCCGAATCGAAACGATCGAGCCATCCTCGCTGCCACCCGTGGCAAGGCGGCTCCTCGCCCACAGCGGGGACATGACATCGAAGCTCGAGGAACATTTTGGCGACGAGATCCGGCTGCGCGTGATCCAGTGCGAGCACACCGCGCAGCACTACCACCGGGAGGTCGTGCTGTGCTGTGTGAAATCCGGCCTTCCTGTCGAGTATGGGGCCATCGAGATCAACCTCTCCGCGTTCGACCCCGGGCTGCGCGCAGAGATCATCGAGGCACAGCTTCCGCTCGGCGGACTGCTCAATCGCCACGGCATCCGTTACCGGAGCGAGCCGCGCGGATTTTTCAAAGTGGAACCCTGCCATCTGCTCGAGGAGGTGTTCTCATGCGCGGCGATCGAGCCCCTTTACGGACGCGCAAACCACCTCGTGGATGCTGATGGCAAGACCCTCGCGCGGATCGTCGAGGTGTTGCGCCCGGTCTGAGCCGGAACGATGCAGTTGGTGCAGCGCGATCCGTCCGGAACACAGGCTTCCAGCCTGTGCGTCCGGCAGGCATCATGCCTGCGGCGACCGTACTATCCGGTGCAAGTGTCAGCGGGCTGGAAGCCCACTGTCCGCACAGGCTGGAAGCCTGTGTTCCGCTTCGCAGCGCTCCCGCAACTGCATCGCTCCGGCTGAGTGGCGCGCCCGGCGGGAATCGAACCCACAACCTGGGGTTTAGAAGACCCCTGCTCTATCCAGTTGAGCTACGGGCGCGTATAAGAGAAAAAGTGAGATTTGGCACGCCGATTTCCATTGCCTTTCTACGGTCGTTTTCTACGGTCTGCGCATGAAACAGCGCAAAACAGGGCAAACTTGGGAAAAGACACGACTGCAAGGATTGGTTCGGCATCGCAATGGCGGATACTATGCCCGCACCTTTGCCAATGGGCGAGAAAAATGGAAGACGCTTCGCACGTCGCTCTTTTCCGTCGCGAAGCTGCGGCTCGCCGATCACGTCGGGGAAGCGCGCGAACACCGCGCCCTCACCGATTCGGCGGAGAGTGGCGATTTGTCCTTTGGCGATGCGGTGAAGCTCTACCTCGCGAAACTGAACTCCGACCCGTCGCGGAAGACGGCCACGAAGCACTACCACGGGCAGATCATCACGGCCATTCTTCGCGAGTGGCCCGGCCTGGATGAACGGCAGCTAAAGCGCATCACCCGCCGCGAATGTGCGGAATGGGCTGCCCGCCACGCGAAGAACGCCAGCGGCACGCGCTACAACGCCGCCCTCGGCATCTTCCGCGCCGTGCTGAATGTCGGGATTGAGGCGGGCGCAATCGTCGCATCACCCGCGCAGGGATTGAAGCGGCAACCCGTCCGCTCAAAGCGCGCAGAGCTTCCCGACCGCGAGCAATTCCTCGCCGTCATCGCCGCCATCCGCACCGCCAAAGGGCGGTTCTCCCGTGCGTGCGCGGACTTCGTTGCGGGGCTGGCTTTCACGGGGATGCGGCTCGGCGAAGCGCGCCACGTCACTTGGGCGGACTTGGACTTCGAGCGCCTCACGCTGCACGTTCGCGGGGATGCGGAAACCGGCACGAAAAACTGGGAGTCCCGCATGGTGCCGCTGATTCCCGAGGCGGTGACGCTATTCCAGCGGATGCTCGCGGAGTATCCCGACACGGGGCGGGCAACTCCCGTGTTCCTTGTCCGCGAATCGCAGAAGGCACTCACCCGCGCGGCGGAGAAAGTCGGCGTTGCACGCATCACGCACCACGGCTTGCGCCATCTGTTTGCAACGATCTGCATTGAGAGCGGCGTGGATATTCCGACCGTCTCCCGCTGGCTCGGGCACAAGGATGGCGGGGCGCTCGCCATGCGCGTCTATGGACACTTGCGGGACGAACACTCACGGGCGGCGGCGGCGAAGGTGAGCTTCGCGCCGATCACGAACGTCGTGCCGATGGAAGCGGCGGCGGGGGCGCGATGAAAACGAAACAGGAAAAGCTCGATCGCGCAGAATGGGATTTTTCCCAGTGCTTTGACGGGGAGTGGATAGCCTGCGCGGAATATGAATACGGGCGCGAAGCTTGGCGGATAAGTCCTGCGTTTCGAGAAAGATGGGAGCCGACCCGCAATTATCCGGGATGCAGTGTCGAGAACGGGAACAAATGGCCCTTTTCCGTGGCTGAATGGTTTCTGCTTTGGCCCGAGTTTCCCGAAAAAGCCTTTCTGAGCGTGCCGCAGACAGAGCGAAAAAGCAGGGGGCAGTTGCACGAAAAGCTTTGTCCGGGGTGGCCCGACGTGCAGACGACATTCCGCGACGTAATGCAGCACAACGCGGCGACGGTGGAGGCGGGTGTGAATCGGATTGATGGCGATGATGGCCGCGGCGGAATCATTTCCACCGCGGCCTTCAACATTGATTGGACGCTGCCCAACGAAACGCTCTGTGCCTCTTTTCGTGAATGGCTGATCCAGAACCGCCCGCCATCGGTTACACAAAGGGTAATGGGCGGAGCAAGTTCAGCGGAGCGACAAGCGCAAGCCGACTTAAAAGCTCTGGGTGCGCTTCGCATATTGCGCGTTGTTCCTGCGAATAGAGCACGGGACGAAACACGGAAAATCACGGGCGAAAAAGATGGGCTTTTCAGTGACCCGCCAGCGTGGAGTAAGGCGAAAAAGCGCGCAGAGAAACGGCTGCGAGAGTTAATCCCTACGGAATCTCCGTAGCGGCTAAATCAAAGTGCGCGAGAGCTGCGAAGCTCTGCGCATGAATACACCCGCTCTCGCAAAACAGGAGGCCGCAGTTGAAAGACTCGCGAGCCTCGAAACACCACGCGCGGCTTACTCTCTCGCGGAGTTTGCCCGATTGTTTGGCCGCACGCCGACCTGGGCGCACCGGCTTCACTACGCGGGGAAGGTTAAGGTCATCACTGGACTCGGGCGCAAACTGATACCACACTCCGAAGTGGAGCGCGTGATCGGGGAGGCCGGACTCATCGCTGGGAAAAGCGTCACCGTGGAGGTTGTCCGATGAGCGCGCCACTCACCCCGCAAGAAATCGCACGACTCAACGCCGCACTTGGCGACCGGCAGCGCGCCGACTGGCAACCGCAGTTGGAACTCACGAAGCTTTTCATGCGGTGCGGGCCGCGCGCACGCCGGGAGTTTTTGCAGGACGTGAGGACAGCGCAGCCGGAGCTTTTCGCGGAGATCAAGGAGGGCAGGCCATGACCGCCGCGACCGCCGCCGCTGAAGGCTTCCGACCTTTGACCGCACCCTACTTTGTAAAAAAGGAATCGGCGATGCTCAACGCGGTTGTCGAGGATTTGAAACGCGGCGGCATCGAATTTACGCTGATCGAAACCGCGCCGGGCCGCACGGAGGTGTGGAGGCGGGGCTGGGTTGACGACGCACTCATTGTGAAGGAGATGCGCGATGAAGTCGCCGCTGCGTGGCAGACAGGGATTCCCGCAGTTTCACCTCATCCTTCCGTCCAATCCGTCCCGACTGGTGGTGGGGCGGTCACGGTGAAGACTGCGACCAAGGAGCGCCCGTATGTGAACTCGCTTGGGATGAAGTTCGTCCCCGTGGCGGGGACAAAAGTGCTCTTCTGCGTGTGGGAGACGCGGGTGAAGGACTACGAGGCATTTGGAGCAGCTACAGGGCACGAGGGTAAAAAGCCGGACTATGCACAGACTGGGGATCATCCTGCGGTGAATGTGAACTGGGAGGATGCGAAGGCGTTCTGCGAGTGGCTGAGCAATAAGGAAAGTCTGGAATATCGCCTTTCGAGTGACGAGGAATGGAGCGCGGCCGTGGGCCTGAGGGGCGAGAAGGGCGAGACGCCGAGCGACAAGAATGGGAAGGTCGCCGATGTGTATCCGTGGGGCATGCAGTGGGTGCAGCGAAAGCGCGCGGGGAACTACGGGCAGTCGCTTGGAACCGACACGTTCGAGAAAACCGCGCCGGTCGGCAGTTTTGCGGCGAACGGCTTCGGGATATATGATCTTGGCGGCAATGTATGGGAGTGGTGCGAAGATTCGTTTTACAGCAGTAGGAATTCTCGTGTTATACGGGGTGCGTCATGGGTTGACGTCGATTCCGTGACACTGCGCTCGTCGTGTCGCCACGGAGAGCCTCCGTCGGATCGCCACGGCAACGTCGGGTTTCGTTTGGTGGTGTCTGGCCGCTAGGTGTTCCACCCTTTACCCTTGATAACCGTGAAGAAGAGAAAAGAGCGCCAGAATTCCGAACGGACTGAACCGACTCAACTCGCCGCAAACAAGGGAACCGACTGATTATCGAAAAGCCTTCACGATGCGCGATGCGAGGAACAGAGGGACAAGGACAAAGCGGGATCCAAGTTTGCGGCTGCAAAGAGGCTGATAAAAGGCGGAGGGCGGCGATGTCCGGCGCGTGGCGATTCCATGGCGGCGGGACACGGCATGAGACGCGGTGCGGCTTGCCATGTGCGTTGCAGCGCAGGCGCTCCGCGCCATGATCACCATCGAAGAAACACTGATCCTGGATGCGGAAGGCCACGCGGCCCTCACGCTGCCGCCATCGGTGAAGCCGGGGGCGCACCGGGCGGTATTGCAGATCGAGGACGAGGTCACATCTGCGCCGGAGAAAATGCGGGCGGTGCCGAAGGCGGGATCGCTCAAAGGGATTTGGATGTCGCCGGACTTTGATGCACCACTCGAAGAGTTCCGCGCTTACATGGAATGAGGCTGCTGCTCGATACGCACGCGGTGCTTTGGTTTTTTGAGGACGCCCCGCAGCACGATGCGCTCTCGCAGATCACCACCGAGCCGGATGCGGCGCCGGCCACGCCCGCGCCGCCGCCGCCGCAGGTGTTTGAGAGTTGCGGGGCGGCCCTGCTTTCCTACACTCGACACACCATGAGCACCGTTGCCGAAGTCATTGAGGCGGTGAAGCACTTCACCGACGAGGAGAAGGATGAGTTTCTCGCGCAGTTGCGGGAGGTCGCCTTTGAGGACGAGTGGGATCGCCAGATCGAGGCGGACGCGAAGGCGGGCCGGCTCGACTTTCTGGTGAAGGAAGCTGACGACGCGATCCGGGAAGGGACGCTGCGCGACTGGCCGGGTGCGCCGAGGCCGTGATCTCCAAGACCACGCCGCAGTTCTGGCGTCATTATGCCAGCCTGCCAGCGGAAGTCCGCCGGCTGGCCGACAAGGGTTATGCGGTGTGGCGCAAGGATCCGCGGCACGGGTCGCTGCATTTCAAGCCGCTTGCGGGTTTCGAGGATTTGTGGTCGGTGCGCGTGGGGCGGCAATACCGCGCGCTCGCACGGCGGAAAGGCGATCTGGTCGTGTGGGTTTGGATTGGCCATCATTCCGAATACGACCGCCTGCTCCGGCAGCGATAGACCTGCCGCCGGGCGGATGACGCCATGGGCTATCACATCGTCAGCGTGGATGCGCCGCAGTGCTCGCTCTCCTGCAAGGACGGGCAGCTCACCTGCCGTGTGGAGGGGGAGCCGGTGTGCATGCTGCCGCTGGAGGACGTGGCCTCGATCATCATCACGAGTTTCTCCGCGTCGCTGCACAGCCATCTGCTGCTCGAGGCGGCGCGGCATGGCGTGGCGCTGATCATTTGCGAGGAGTTCAAGCCGGCGTCCATTTTGCTCCCCGCGAACCGCAGCACGGATACGCTGCTCACGCGCGCGGCGCTCCTGTTGGCGCTCAGGCGGGCGCGGCGGGGCTGCGAATTTTCCACCAAAGCAATCGCACATGCTGCGGGTCATTGCTCTGCCGCATCGGCAGTCACACTCCATCCATGAAAAAACTACTCGTCCTCACTCTCGCCATCATCAGCGCATTTCCCGCCTTCGCAGCGGAGAAAAAGCGCGTCATCGTCTGCACCGTCACCACGGGCTTCCGGCACAGTTCCATTCCCCACGCGGAGAAAACGCTGGCGAAACTCGCCGAGGAGAGCGGCGTTTACGAAATCGTGGACATTGCGCAGCAGCCGGTGAAGGGGGCGGCGGACGGCGCGAGCGTGGAGGATCAGATGAAGGCGAGCATGGCGAAGCTCGATCCCGCGAATCTCAAGGCGAAGAAAATTGACCTCGTCATTTTCGCCAACACCACGGGCGATCTCCCGCTGCCGGACAAGGCGGGGTTCATCAAGTGGATCGAGGAGGGTGGCAATTTCGCGGCGATGCACAGTGGCAGCGACACGCTCCATGGCTTCCGGCCTTTCATTGACATGCTGCAGGGCGAGTTCGCGGGGCACGGCGCACAGGTCCCGGCGGATCTCGTCGCCGGCGACACGAAGCATCCGGCGAATGCGGGCATCGGCGCGAAGTGGGATATCAAGCTGGAGGAAATGTATCTCATCAAGAGCCAGGACCGCGCGAAGACCCGCGCGCTGTGGTATCTGAACCACCACCCGAACAAGGCGGATAACGCGGGCTTTTTCCCGGTGAGCTGGAGCCGGATGGCGGGCAAGGGGCGGGTGTTCTACACGAGCCTCGGCCATCGCGAGGATCTGTGGAGCGATGATCCCGGACTGAAGGGCCGGGTGAATTCCGTGGAGATTGCGAAGCAATACCAGGCGCACATCCTCGGTGGCATCAAGTGGGCGCTCGGCCTTGCCGAAGGCAGCGCCGAGGCGAACCCGGACGCCAAGTAACCGCCCCGCTCAGAAGCTCCGCACCATTTTGACGAGTTCGCGGAGGCGTTCGCCCGGATCCTTCGCGATGAGGCGCGGGAATTTGCCGCCGATGAGGACGAAGTCGCCGTTGCGCGTGAGCATGAGTTTGTCGCCGTCCCGCACCTCGACTGCGGAGATTTTCCGCGACGCGGCGCTGAGTTTCAGTTCTGCGAGAAAGAGCAGATTTTCCACCGCCGCCGGGAAGCGCCCGTAGCGGTCGCGCCATTCCTTCTTCAGCAGATCGAGGTTTTCCTGCGTGGTGAGTTCGTTGATGCGGCGGTAGGCGGCGATGCGCGGCTGGGTCTCGCCGATGTAGGCTGTGGGGATGAAGGCCGGTGCGTGGGAGGTGGGGCGGGATGCGAATTCGGCCTCGCGGGTGATGACGAAATCAAGGCTCAGCGCGACATCGAGCCGGTGGCGCGGGCGCTGGCCCTTGAGCTTTGCGACCGCCTGCTTGAGGAGGGCGCAGTAAAGATCGAAGCCGATGCTGACGATGTGGCCGCTCTGGGCGGTGCCGAGGATGTTGCCCGCACCGCGGATCTCGAGGTCGCGCATGGCGATCTTGAATCCCGCCCCGAGCGAGCCGTACTGCCGGATCGCGCTGATGCGCCGGTGGGCCTCGCCCGCGCTCATCATCCCGCGCGGGAGCATCAGGTAGGCGTAGGCCTTGTGCTGCGCGCGCCCCACGCGCCCGCGGAGCTGGTAGAGATCCGCGAGGCCGAAGCGGTCGGCGCGGTCTATGATGATCGTGTTCGCATTAGGGATGTCCACGCCGCTCTCGATGATCGTGGTGGCGATGAGCACATCCACCTCGCCATCCACGAACTGGCGCATCACGTCCTCGAGTTCGTGCTCATCCATCTGACCGTGCCCGACGAGGACGCGCGCCTTCGGGCAGAGCGACTTGATTTTCCGCGCGACGAGTTCGATGTCGCCGACGCGGTTGTGGAGAAAGTACACCTGCCCCTCGCGCGCGATCTCGCGATTGATCGCATCGCGGATGATGCGCTCGTCGTACGGGCAGATGAGCGTCTCGACCGGGATGCGGTTCGGGGGCGGGGTCTCGATGCTGCTCATGTCCTTTGCGCCCATGAGCGAGAGGTAAAGTGTGCGCGGGATCGGCGTGGCGCTGAGCGTGAGCAAGTCCACGAGCGGCCACATCTGCTTGAACCGCTCCTTGTGCAGCACGCCGAACCGCTGCTCCTCGTCAATGACGACGAGGCCGAGGTTTTTGAACTCCACATCCTTCGAGATGAGGCGGTGTGTGCCGATCACGATGTCCACGCCTCCGTTTGCCATTCCGCGGACCGTTTCGTTTTGCTGGCCCCGCGTGCGGAAGCGGCTGAGAAGGCCGACGGTCACGGGGTAGTCGCTCATCCGCTCGCGGAAATTGCGGTAGTGCTGCTCGGCGAGAACCGTGGTCGGCACGAGCACGGCGACCTGCCTGCCGCCGCACACGGCCTTGAACGCGGCGCGGATGGCGACCTCGGTTTTCCCGAATCCGACATCGCCGCAAATGAGCCGGTCCATCGGACGCTCGCTCTCCATGTCGGCCTTGGTCTCGGCGATCGCCCGGGCCTGGTCCACGGTTTCCTTGTAAACGAACGACGCCTCGAACTCCCTCATCCATTTGGTGTCGGGCGCAAACGCGTGTCCCTGCTGCGTCTCGCGTGTGGCGTGGACCTCGAGCAGGCGTGCCGCGTAGTCGAAGACGGCTTTCTCCGCCTTCTTCTTCGCATTCGCCCACGCGGCGTCGCCGAGTTTGCTGAGCGGCGGGTTCCGTTTCCCGATGCCCACGTAGCGCGCGACGAGATAGCTCTGCTCCAAAGGCACGTAGAGTTTCGCGCCCTCCGCAAACGTCAGCACGAGCACATCCTCGCCATTGGCAAGCTGCCGCAAATCCTCGAACCGCGCGATGCCGTGTTCGAGATGCACGACGAGTTCGCCCTCGATCAGCTCGGAAAAATCAATCTGCTGCCGGTGCGCCGTCTCCCGCGCCCGCCTGACCGACATGCGCCGCGCCCGCGTGTTTCGGTAGCGCCCGAAAAGCTCCGCATCGCTGAGCACCGCCACCCTTGCCGCGGGGTAGGTGAACCCGCGCCCGAGCGTGCCGATGACAAACCGCAGCGCATCCGCCTCGACCGGCGGCACCAGCTCGCGGAGCCGCTCCACTTCGCCCTCGTTGTTGCAGAAGACGAACGTCGTCCATCCCTGCGTCCGCCACTCCGTGAGCTGCGCGAAGAACCGCTCGCGTTTGAATTCATCCACCACAAAATCACCCGCTTCGAACTCCCCGAGACCGTGATCGGCAAACGCTGTCGTGTAGTCAATCGGGCCGCTCCCGGAAGTCTCCGGCTCGCCGACATCCGTGAATACCGCCGGCACCGCGGCGAGCATCACTTTCGCGTCGTGCCAGTTCGCATCCACGCTCACTGTCACATCTGCGTCGGCGATATAATCCCCGAGTTTCCTGCCCAGCGCCTCCGCCTCGCCGAGCAGCAGGGTGCAGGAGCTGAGATGCTCCACGCTCGTCTGCGCATCGAGGTCGAACTGGCGGATGCTCTCCACACGGTCGTCGAACCACTCCACCCGGACCGGCTGCGCATGATGAAAACTGAACACGTCAACGATCCCCCCGCGTACCGCGAAATGTCCGCGCGCCGTCACCTGCTGCACTTTCTCGTAGCCCGCATCCGCGAGTTTTTTCAGGAGGTCATCCCGGTCCAGGCGCGCGTCGCGTCGGATGACGAACTGCAGCCGGAGCAGTTCGGCGTGATCGGCCACGGAATCCGCGAGAGCCGCCCGCGTCAGCACGATGACCGGGGCCCTGCCTTTTTCATCGGGCTGCGAAAGGCGCTGGATGATTGCGAGGCGCTCCGCCACGGCTTCCGGATCCGCGATGGCGCCCTCAACCGGCGCGATCTCGATCTCGGGGAAAAAGAGCGCATCCGGGCGCCATTGGATGAGTTCATTATGCACCTGCTCCTGCGTGCGAATGCTCGAACACACGAGCCAGACCCGCTGCCTTGTCACCCGCGAAAGCACCGCGCAAAGCGTCGGCTGGGCATGCTCGGTGACATGTTCAAACGCGACGCGATCCCCAGCGGCGACAGCAGCAAGCCGTGCCGCAAGCGAGGGTTCGGCGGCGATCAGATCGAGCAGCTCTGTCATGTTTCCGGACATGGAGAACGCGAACCATTGGCTCTCCGCCGTGCTTCGCGCAAGCATCGCCACCCGCTTGAGCGACAGAAAAGCCATCTGGTGACTTGGGAATTGCAGCGACCCGGCTTGACTCCGCGGAGGCGCCCCCGCAATTTTCGCAGCCTATGCGAAAGCCTCCGCTTTTCCTCATGATCCCGATTTCCGCGTTCATCCTGACCGCGACTCCTGCCGATGCGGTGGAGATTTTCGGCTGGGATCCAATGCACCCGTTTGGCGGCAACAAACAGGAGCCGCAAAATCCAAAGCCAACGGCCCGCGAGGAGGATGCCGCGGCAGGCGGCCTCAAGCGCGCCGAGGCTGCCGAGGCGAGGGGGGACATGGGGGAGGCTGCGAAAATTTACCGCGAAGTGCTCAAGGGCGGGGCGTTCACAGCGGCGGCTCCGAAGGCGCAATTCAAGCTGGCAAAGGCGCTCGAACAGCAGGGCGATCTGAAGGGGGCGTTCAACGCCTACAAAACTTACACGACGAATTATCCGCGCGGCGGTGAGTTCGACACGGTGATCAACGCGCAGTTCAACATCGCGAAGACATTCCTCGGCGGACAGAAAAAGAAGGTGCTCGGCGTGCCCGTCGGGCCGAGCTACGAGCGCGCGGAGGAGATGTTCCGCGACATCGTGAAGTTCGCGCCTTTCCACCGCCTCGCGCCGCTTGCGCAGTTCAACATCGGCCAGGCACTCGAGAAGCAGGACAAACCCCAGGAGGCATTGGGCGCATATCAGGAGGTGATCACCCGCTATCCTAGCGACCCGGTGGCGGACGATGCGCATTACCAGATGGGCTACGTGAAGTACAAGGAGACAAAGGAGGGCAGCCGGGACCAGACCTCGCGGGTCCAGGCTCGCGATGCATTCGAGGATTTCGTGAACCGCTACCCGGAGAGCGAGAAGGTCTCCCAGGCGCGTGAGAACCTCAAGACGCTCGGCGGCACCGACGTGAAGGGCACGCTGGAAATCGCGCAGTACTACGACAAGACGAAGAATTACAAGGCCGCCGCGGTGTACTACAACGAAGTTGTCCGCATTGCGCCCGGCACTCCGGAGAGTGAGAAATCACGCAAGCGTATTGACGAACTTAAGGGCATCGTCGGCGCGGATGCCCTCCGCACCGGCCCGGAGAAGGCGCAGAGCGGCGACACCGCCCTTGCCCGTCGTCGGGCGCTGGCACGCGTGGATGTTGCATCGCGGCCGGATTACGCCGGCCCGCTCGTGAAGTACCCGTATCCAACCGACCGCCCATCCATGCGGACCACACCGCTTGGCCCCATCGTCGAGCCTGCCCTGCCGACCGGCGACCCGCTCCAGACGACGCCCGGCGACCCGCTTGTGCCGAATCTGCCGCCGCCGCCGGACGAAGCAGGGAAGCGCCCGCCAGCCGAAAAGAAGCCGACGCCTCCCGCAAAGCCGGAAGCGGAGAAGAAACCGGAAGAGGAGAAGAAACCGGAGCCAGCGAAAGCGGAGGAGAAGCCGGCGGACAAAAAATCCGTGGACAAACAATGAGACTGCTTTTCTCCCTCCTCGCCACGCTCCTGCTGGCAGGCTGCGCCGGATACACCATCGGCCCGATCAAGCCAACGCCGATGCGCACGGTGCAAAAAATCTGTGTGAAAAACATCAAGAACGACACGCTCCATGCGCGCGTCGAAGTTCCGATCACCAACGCGATCATCAAGCAGATCCAGCAGGACGGCACATACGAAGTGACTGATGAGGCTCATGCCGATGCGATCCTGAATGTGAAGATCTCAGACATCCGCCGCCGCCCCGCGCGTTCGCTGCGCGGCAATCTGCTGCAAACCCGGGAGTATCTTCTCCAGATCCGCGGAAATTTCACCGTCACGGAAACCCATGGGGGGCGGGTGCTGGACTCCCGCAGCGTGTCAGCCAACACGAGCTTCTACGTCACCGGCGGAGGTCGCGAGGAGAACGTCAACACCTCCACGAGCCTGCTCGCCGCGGACTCGAACCAGGACGAGCGCCAGGCGCTCCCGAACGCAGCGGAGGAATTCGCCACGCGCCTTGTGAGCATCATCAGCGAGGGCTGGTAGCGGCGGACGTTGCGCTCCCCGTTTTCGATTCGGGAACGGGACGCCACCAGACGGAGGCAACTTCCATTTTCAGCCAGCGCCAGATGCCCTGGAAAAGCAGGCGTCCGCTGACCTTTGGCTCCGTCGTGAATCCGCCGACGAGCAATCTCCAATCCGTGTTGCGCATTCCGTATCGGCGCGCCGCGAGCTTCTTCCTTGCAAGCGTGGAAAGCCGGCGGTTGTAAAATGCGATGAGTTTCGCGGCGATGCGGCCCGGTCTCCCATCGAACGGGAACGCCTCGAACATCGTGGCCGGATCGCGGTACACCTGCGCCACGGGGCCGAGATGGTAGGTCGCAATGTCCATGAGAAAAGCCGCCGCCATCAGATCGGCGTCGCCGAGGTAGAAATACTTGTCGCGATAAATGCACTCGAACCAACTGCGAAAACAGAATGCGAACCGGCGGTTGTAGCACGCGGAATCAGCCGGGCCGCCGGCGCGTTCCTGCGCGATCAGCGCCGCCGCTCCCGCGCTGGTGAACGAACAAAAATCAAGGCCCGGGCTGTAGAGCGGATCGAGGAAGCCGGCTGCATCCCCCACGCAAATCCATCCGTCGCCAGCCACCTCCCGCACGCGGTAGGCGAGATTTGAATACGCCCGCTGGTCGCCCGCGATCGGGAGCGCCTCGGCGAGAATCTCCCGGCCTACCGGATGCCCGCGGCAGTGCCCCAGAATTTTCTCCGCGATGCTTCCGCCCTCCGGCAGCGTGACGAGCCGCGTATCGTACACGAGGCCGATGCTCACATCGCCGCCCTTGAGTGGGATGATCCACGCCCACCACCCGAGCCCGCACAGGTGGTTGGTCGCCCATGCGCGCGCGGTCTTCGTCGCTGCCGCCCATTCTGGAAAACGTGATCGCAGCGAATGGCCGTCCCAATCCCTGACGCCCGTGAACCGCGCCCACAGGGCATTTGTGGGATGTTCGTCGAGCAGTTCAAAATTCCCAAGCTTCCGCGCCAGCATCGCCGCCCGCCCACTTGCATCCACCACCCATCGTGCATTCACCGTGCGCGAACCATCGCGCGTCGCGACATTCACAAGGTTGGTCGTACCGCCGAGTTCGACCGCCGTGACTTTTGCCGGGCGCCATAGTTCGCAGCCCGCTGCAACCGCGCATGCGAGCAGGTGTTCATCCAGCGTTGAGCGGTCCACCTGGAATCCCGGCAGCCGTGAATTGTACATCGCGCCGATCTCGGCGCACTCGTCGAGCCTCTCCGTCCCATCCCTTGAAAACCAGAGCCGCAGCCCCTGTTTCGAGAGCTGTTCGTGGCCGAGATAATTCGTGATCCCGAGCACCCGCGTCATGAAGCATGAACTCACCTCCGTGGTGCTCTCGCCCACCTTGCGGTCGAATTCCTCCGCCTTCTCCAAAATGAGGATGCGAAACGCCGGATCACGTCGTTTCAAGAGCAGCGCCACAGCAGCGCCTGAGAAGGCGCCGCCGACAATCACTGCGTCATATAAATCAGAGGGCATTTCCTGTTTCTGCCCGCTCGTGTGTGAAGGGGCGACAAATTTAGGCGGAGAAAAAGAAAGAGATTGCGCCACGCCACGTCCGCCGCTACCTACGCGCCTCCTTTTTCTAGGAGTCTTAGCTCAATCGGTTAGAGCGCCGCCCTGTCACGGCGGAGGTTGCGGGTTCGAGCCCCGTAGACTCCGCCAATTCTCAACACCATGCACAGCATGGATGTTCAATGGCTTGCGTCGGGGCGAATCTCAGTTTTTGGCACGTTGCTCTCTTACGTCTTTCTCTTGCTCCTGCTCTTGCTCACTTGAGGTGCAACTGATTTTTGGACCGGTTGTTGTTTAGTTTGTTGAGTGAAGTTTGGCTTCGAATTGGGCCGGGGTTTGGTAGTCGAGCGCGGAGTGTTTGCGCTGGGTGTTGTAGTATCCGTCGATGTATTCGAAGATTTCGGTGCGGG
>CAMAUI010000038.1 GCA_945861385.1 Prosthecobacter debontii | reverse complement strand
GGCAGCGGCGTGAACGCGGGCGCGGATCCAGCCAAAGTTGTGGTGCCGCCTTACCTGCCGGACAACGACACAATCCGCGGGGACATCTGCGACTACTACCACGCCGCGCAGACGTTCGACCGTCTCGCAGGCGACGCCATCGCCGCGCTCGAAAAAGCAGGCGCACTCGACAACACGCTCATCGTGATGAGCGGCGACAACGGCTGGCCGTTCCCCCGCGCCAAGGCCACCTGCTACGACACGGGGACCCATGCGCTGCTCGCCGTCCGCTGGGGAGCGCGCGTGAAAGGCGGGCGGGTTGTGGATGATTTCGTCAGCCTCGCCGACCTCGCGCCAACCTTCCTCGAAGCCGCCGGCCTGACGCCGCCTCCGGCGATGACCGCGCGCAGTTTCCTCAACGTCCTGCTCTCCGAAAAATCCGGCCGGATTGATCCCGCTCGCGATCACGCTCTCACGGGCATGGAGCGTCACGTGCCCAACTGCCGCACGGACGGCAACCAGAACAAGGTCGGGTATCCAACGCGCACGATCATCACGGGCGATTTTCATTTCATCCGCAACTTCCAGCCACAGCGATGGCCGGCTGGCGACCCGCCCGCGGGCACGAGTCCGGGCTTCGATGCGTTCGCAAACAACACCCACGCCGCTTTTGCCGACGTGGACGCGGGCCCGTCGAAAGCATGGCTGGCGACCCACGCCGACGACCCGGCCTTCCCGCGCGCGTTCGGCAAACGCCCCGCCCGCGAGCTTTACGATCTCCGCAAAGATCCACACGAATTGAAGAACGTCGCCGATGATCCGGCCTATGCCGGCACCGTCCGCGAACTCGATGCCCGGCTCATGGCGGAGTTGAAAGCCACCGCCGACCCGCGAGCAAACGATGCCGCCGCCGAGCCCAGCCACGACGACAATCGCTAGAAGCAAACCGGGGGCAGGCGGAACGCCGTTGGCTGCCGCCGAACAAGCGCCTCGTTGGCCGCAAAACAGATCCGTTTTGCGGGCCATGCGGAGCCAGTCACAGCGAAACATTGCAAGCGGGCAGCACGGCATGCTCCGCCACCTGCCGCCCACCGATCGCCGCCATGGCCCCTGAACACCGGAAAATTGAAATTGCCGCCGCACCCCTCATTTCCTGACGCCGCGCATCGCGACTCGCGTTTAAAATGCGCGCATTGCAATCTTGCTCAAGATGGGGCACAGAGCCTCCATGCAATATCGAATTCGCTTGGTACAATCCGATGAAGGATGGGCGGTGAGTTGCCCGTCGCTTCCCGGCTGTCATTCGCAGGGTGATACACGGGAAGAAGCCGTGGAGAGCATCAGGGCGGCGATCCAGGAATGGCTGCTGGTGGAGGCGCAGGAATCAGGAGTGTCAAAGGTCGAGGAAGACCTGATCGCCATCTGAGTCATGCCCAAGCTGCCCGGCATCAGCCGCGCCACCGCCGTGCGCGTCTTCACGAAGCTGGGCTACCACATAGCCCACGAAGGCAAACATACGGTGATGTCCAACGGCCGGGTGCGCCTGACCATTCCGCGCCACAACTCCATCAATCCCTTCACGATGGCAGGCATCGCCAAGGACGCCGGCCTGACGCCGGAGCAGTTTCGTGACCTGATGTAATCCCTCATGCCAGACGAATTCACATACGACGTCTTCCTGAGCCACAGCGCAAAGGACAAGGCGGTGGTGCGCGACGTGGCGGAGCGGTTGCGCAAGGACGGGGTGAAGGTGTGGTTCGATGAATGGGTGCTCAAGCCGGGCGACAGCATCGAATCACCCCAGTCGAAGACTGCGAAGATCGAGGAAGGGCTGGAGCGCTCGCGCGTGCTGGTGCTCTGCATGTCGGCGCATGCGTTCGGCTCGGACTGGGCGCAGTTGGAGTCCGGCACATTCCGCTTTCGCGACCCGCTGAACAAGGAGCGGCCAAGCCATTTTGTTCGCGGCGTTGAATTCCTCTATCCGCATCAAGAGTTATGAACCCCACCGACCATGAACGTGCGGCCCGGATTTACTTCACTGATTTCTTTGACGTGCCGCCCGATGTGCTCGCCGACTATGGCGCGTTCAATGTGGCCTGCATCGTGGATTTGCCTCTCTTTATCGACCCGTTCTTGCTCTTCACAAGCAGCAAGCCCGAATACCAAGCCCTGCACAACGAAATCATCCGCTATCTCAGTTTCCTCCGAGACAAGTCGGTGGAAGGCAGCATTGGCGAGGGCTTGCTAAAGGCATGGTATTGCTTCCCAGAGGTTAAACAGAATCGCCTCGGCTTCTGCCTGACCGGGAACAGCGGCCGGGGACTTGGAATGGGTTTCGCGCAAGCGTTGAACGAAAACTTGCATCATTTGTTCAGAGACTTTGGGAAAGAGAAAGTCACCAAGGGGTCACACTTGGAAAAACTCGTTCTGATTCGCGAGCGTGTCGGTCGAGACAACATCAGCGACTTCACGACAAATCTAATCAAAGGTTACCTGCTTGAATACACCCAACGCTTCGCCAAGACGCACATCGACCCGCTAAAGCTCAAACGGGTCAATGTCCCGAAAGCTAAGTTCAATTACGAATTCGGTGTGTGGGAGGGAGCCATATTTGAGCTCCCGTGGCTCGTTGATGATTACGTGTTGCTCACGCCGGAGGAGATCCTGACAAAAGACGACACTTGGATTAACAAGGAAGACCTCCGCCGCGATTTTCCTACTATCAGGGAAGCCATCCCGAACGGGGCATTGCGCGCTCAGATCGACCAATATTTTCGAAGCGTGCTGCCGAGAAGAGCCACGGTGAAAGAGGAACGTGAGGCGATTGAGAAGACGCTACGTCGCTTCCACGAACTCATTGATTACTACATCCGCGACAAGGAGGAACGCGGTGATGAAGCAATCAGCTGGAGCGCCCAGAAGGTGCGGGAAGTGGACAACCGGTTTGTCCAAAACATCAGCTATCTCGTCAGGTTAATCTCGAAGCACTGTCCGTTTTACAGCACGCCCAGCACGACGCTCGAAGAGACACGACGGAAAATCGAGTTCCTGAAGCAGGTCATCGAGAATCAGGACGGATACAGGATTTTCTACGTCAATGGTAAGCCAGTCGAACGCGAGGCCGACTTGCAGATCCTTTTCAAGCTGGTCTGGGATGGCTCGCCCAGTTCTGTCGATTCGGAAGTGAACAACGGTCGCGGTCCCGTTGACTTCAAAGTGTCGCGAGGCGCGAATGACAAGACGCTTGTGGAGTTCAAATTGGCGAGCAATGCACAGCTTGAAAGGAACATCGAGAATCAAGTCGCGATATACGAAAAGGCGAACGGGACGACGCAATCCTACAAAGTCATTCTGTTCTTCACGGCTCGCGATGAAGCCAAGGTGAGAAGGATTCTCCAACGGTTGAAAGTCCCGCAGGACGCCGGGATTATCCTGATTGATGCTCGCCGAGACAATAAGCCGTCAGCGTCGAAGGCATGACCATAAACTCGGACGTGGCTGTCTGCTCTAGCCAGGCCAACGGCCTGCCGCAAGCCAGCCCAGGGCAAGCGAGGAACGAGCGCCGCCCTGGGTGGGAATCGAATGACGAAAGAGCCCTGAAAGGGCGGCACATCGAAGGCGTCGGTTTTTGGGGTCGCCCTTTCAGGGCTTGATCATCTTTGCACCGCAACCCAGGCCTCCGCTGCGCTTCGGCCTGGGCTATCGACTTTCGCGCCTTTGGCGCTGGGATGAGCGCCAGCGAGGCGGTGCGCGCGCAGGTCGAGCAACTGCAGGTCGATGATCTCGCGAAGCTGGATACGCGACGACGCGGGAAGGTGATCGGCACGTTCTCGGAGGACGACGAGCGGGTGATCGGCAAGGACAAGCTGGAATTCGCCGAGGTGCGCTGGATGGAAATATCGAGCGTGCTCCAGCGCGAAAGCGTGAACGGGACGAAGCCGGTGAAGCAGATCGAGTTCAAAGGGGAGCGGCTCGACCTGAGCAGCGTGCGGCGGTGGCGGGAGAAGGTATTGGCGCGGACTTCTAGCTGAGAAGGGTTTGGAAACGCTGACTCAATCGCGCAGGTGAAGGCCTGCCATCTCTGGCATTGGTTGTCGCTCTGCCTCGCCGAGGACATGCCGCACGGACGGCACCTCGTCTTCCACCCTCTCATCGCGATGCGTATGGCGGTATTGCTTGCGAGTCGGGCACGCATAGAAGGATGGCGGTATGAACCCGAAACTTCTCCTCGCGCTCGCCGCCCTGCTGCCCGCTCCGCTGGTCACGCTCCGCGCGGCGGAGAAACCAAACATCGTTTTCATCCTCGCCGACGACCTCGGCTACGGTGATCCCGGCTGCTACAACAAGGCCTCGAAAATCCCCACGCCGCACCTCGACCGCCTCGCCGGCGAGGGCATGCGGTTCACCGACGCGCATGCGCCTTCCTCCTGCTGCACACCCACGCGCTATGCGCTGCTGACCGGGCGCTACGCGTGGCGGACGCGGCTTCATCGCGGCGTGCTGGTGCCATGGGAAAAACCGCTCATCGCGCCAGATCGCCTCACCGTTCCATCGCTGCTCAAGCAGCAAGGCTACACGACGGCGTGCATCGGCAAGTGGCACCTCGGCTGGAACTGGCCGGTGCCGGACGGCACGACACCGCGCGTCGGGCGGGACCGGATGAGCAACGTGGATTTCACCCAGCCCATCGGCGGCGGCCCGACGACACGCGGCTTCGATTCCTACTTCGGCACCGACGTTCCGAATTACCCGCCGTATTGCTTCATCGAAAACGACCACACCCTCGGCCTGCCTGGCGTGCCCGACACCGGACGCGCCGACGGCTTCAACCGCCCCGGCCCGATGCTCCCCGGCTGGAAGCTCGTGGACATCCTGCCCGAACTGACCCGGCGCGCGGTGAAATCCATCGCGGATTCCGCGAAAGCGGGAAAGCCGTTCTTCCTCTACTTCGCGCTGACCTCCCCGCATTACCCCGTGGTGCCTGCGCCGGAGTTTCGCGGCAAAAGCGGCGCGGGTGATTTTGGCGACTTCGTCGTGCAGACGGACTGGACCGTCGGCCAGGTGCTCGATGGGCTGAAGCGCGCGGGCGTGGCGGAAAACACGCTCGTCATTTTCACCAGCGACAACGGCCCTGAAACCACCGGCGAGGTAAAGCCCGGCGTCTATGACCGCGCGCAACAGTTCGATCACTACAGCATGGGCGAGCTGCGCGGCGCGAAGCGCGACATCTGGGAAGGCGGCCATCGCGTGCCGTTCATCGCGCGCTGGCCGGGAAAAATCAAACCGGGCACCGAGAGCGCCGAGACCATCTCCCACATGGATCTCATGGCCACCGTCGCAGCCATGAACGACGTGAAGCTCCCGCCCAACGCCGGCGAGGACAGCTTCAATCTGCTGCCGGTTCTGCTCGGCGAAAAACCCGCTCGCCCGGTGCGCGAAGCCACGGTGCATCACGCGGCCTCCGGAAAACTTGCCATCCGGCGCGGCGACTGGGTGCTCATCAATGCACCCAGCGGCGCCGACAACAGCGAGCCGCAATGGCTGAAGGACAAACGCGGGTACGCGAAGCACGACCAGCCCGGCGAATTGTTCAACCTGCGCGAGGACCCGGCCCAGCGGCACAACCAGTTCTCCGCCCGCCCGGAAATGGTGCGCGAATTGAAGGACTTGCTGGAGAAATACCAGCGCGACGGCCGCAGCACGCCCGGCGAGCCGCAGAAGAACGACCTCGCCGCATCGCCCGGCGGGAAGTAATGCCGCCATCGCCATGCTCTTTCCGCGCCTTCTCACGCCGCTGCTGCTTCTCATCGCGGCCGCAGTCCCGGCCACCCGCGCCGCCGATGCCCGCAAAATCAACATCCTGCATCTCCACGCGGATGATTACCGGGCCGACGCCGTGCATGCGCTCGGCAACGAAATTTTGCAGACGCCAAACCTCGACACGCTGGCCGGCCGCGGCATGGCGTTCACGCGCTGCTACACGATGGGCTCGATGATGGGCGCGGTGTGCCTGCCCAGCCGCACCATGCTGCTGACAGGCCGTTCCTGGCTGCGCCTCCCCGACAGATTGAACGCACCGGCCAAAACGATGGACACCTCCCCGTTTCTGCCCCGGGTGCTGGGCGCCGCCGGTTACTCCACGCTTCACGTCGGCAAGCGGGGCAACGACTTCCGCGCGGCCCTCGAGTCCTTCGACACGAATATCGCGATGGACGATGACGGCCCCGCCCTCCGGCGCGGATCCAGCGAGCGGCAGGCGAACTCCGTCATCAAATTCCTGTCCGAGCGGACCAAGGAAAAACCTTTCTACATCTACTTCTCACCGCCGGTCCCGCACGACCCGCGCGTGGCACCACCCGAGTTTCACAGCCTTTACGACCCGGCGAAAATCCCGCTCTCGCCCGCATTCCTCCCCCAGCATCCTTGGGACAACGGCGAGATGGCCATCCGGGACGAACGCCTCGCGCCGTGGCCGCGCACGCCGGAGGACACGAAGCAACAGCTCGCCGATTACTACGCCTGCATCACCGGCTTGGATCACCACATCGGGCGAATCTTCGCGGCGCTGAAGGCCAGCGGCGAGATGGAGAACACCATCATCGTTTTCACCGGCGACAACGGCCTCTCGATGGGCGAGCACGGATTATTCGGGAAACAGAACCTCTACGAATTCGGCGGCATGCACGTCCCGCTCCTCATCGCCGGGCCCGGCATTCCGAAAGGCAGAAGCGACGCGCTCGTTTACCTCATGGACCTTTTCCCGACCTTCGCCGATTTCGCCGGGGCCAAACTCCCCGAGGGCGTGGAGGGCAAAAGCCTTCGCCCGGTCATCGAAGGCAAAATCCCAAAAGTCCGCGACGTCCTCTACACCGGCTACCGCCACTGCATGCGCTCCATCCGCGACGACCGCTGGAAACTCATCCGCTATCCGCTCGTGGACAAAACCCAGTTCTTCGACCTCGCCGCCGACCCGCGCGAACTCACCAACCTCGCCGACAAACCCGCGCACGCCGCGAAGCTCGCCGAACTCACCGCCCTGCTCGAAAAGGAAATGCTCGCGTACGGAGACAAGCATCCTCTCAAAGTCGAAAAGCCAATGCCCGCGGAATGGACGCCGCCTGCCGACAGACCGAAAGGCAGCAAGGGGCGGCGATGAAGCCCTGCAGTTTCTGATGGCTCCGCCGCACTTTGCAGAGATGCAATTCAAGCCGCAACCACAGCACCCGCCTCGCCAGACAAGGCTGGGTTCAAGATCCCCCAGCCCCATGCAAGCTGACAATGGCGGCGCAGGCGGCAGGGCATGGCAAAACAGGCCGGGACAACAATAGGCGCGCCATGAACCCGTTCCAACCGGCTACGCCAGCAGCGCCTTCACCGGCTTCGGGTTTTCCACGCCGGTCAGCCGCGCATCGAGGCCCTGGAATTTGTAGCTCAGCCGTTTGTGGTCAATCCCCGTGCATTGCAGAATTGTCGCGTTGAGGTCGTTCACATGCACCGGGTTTTCAACGATGTTGTAGCTGAAATCATCCGTCTCCCCGTAAGTCTGCCCGCCTTTGATTCCGCCGCCTGCAAGCCACATGCAGAAATTCCGCGGATGATGATCGCGCCCGTAATCGTCCTTCGTCAGCTTGCCCTGCGAATACACCGTCCGCCCGAATTCTCCGCCCCACACGACCAGCGTGCTGTCGAGCAGGCCACGCTGTTTGAGATCCGCGAGGAGCGCCGCGCAGGCCTGGTCGGTGTCCTTGCACTGGTTGCCCAATTGCGCCGGCAGCGAACCGTGCTGATCCCAGCCGCGGTGGAGAAGCTGCACCACGCGCACCCCGCGCTCGACGAGCTTCCGCGCCATCAGCGCACTGTGCGCGAATGATCCCGGCTCCTTGACCTTTGCCCCGTAGAGATCGAGCACGCTTGCCGGTTCCCGCGACAGGTCCACCAAGTCCGGCACGCTCGTCTGCATCCGAAACGCCATCTCGTACTGCGCAATCCGCGTCAGCGTCTCCGGATCGCCGAACCGCTCCGCGTTCCGCGCATTCAGCCCGTTCACCGCGTCCAGCATCGCGCGGCGGTCGCCGCCGGTCACGCCCTCCGGATTCGGGAGATAAAGCACCGGGTCGCCAGACCCGCGGAACGCCACGCCGCTGAGCCGCGTGGGCAGGAAGCCGCTCGACCACATCCGCGTGAAAAGCGCCTGGCCGTTGCTGCCCTCCGGCCATTTCGGCGTGAAGACGACAAACGCCGGCAGATCGTTGTTCTCGCTCCCGAGCCCGTAGGCGAGCCACGAGCCGATGCTCGCGTATCCGGGCACCTCGCGGCCCGTCATCACGAACGTGCATGCCGGGTCATGGTTGATCGCGTTCGTATGCACCGTTTTCACCACCGCGATGTCGTCCACCATCTTCGCCATGTGCGGCATCAGGTCCGTGTTCACCCACGTCCCCGCCTTCCCCATTTTCTCGAACTTGAACTTCGATGGCGCCACCGGGAACCGCGACTGCCCGCTCGTCATTGTCGAAAGCCGCTGCCCGCCCTGCACGCTCGGCGGCAGATCCTTGTCGAAAAACTCCGCGAGCCTCGGCTTGTAGTCCCACGTGTCAATCTGCGACGGCCCGCCGTTCATGTGCAGATAGATCACCGATTTCGCCTTCGGCGGAAAATGCGGCAGCCCCGGCAACGGCGGATACACTCTTCCACCCGAGGCCGCGGCCTGCGCGCCCGGCACGCCGGATTTCGCCATCAACATCGCCAGCGCCGCCCCACCAAGACGGATCCCGGTATCGCCGAAAAACTGCCGGCGGGTCTGCTGCAAATGGAAATCGAGAATCGGATTCATGGCGTCACCCATACTCACCCGCCGCCCGCCTGGCAATTAGCGCGATAGTGCCACGCCCGATCCGGCAGCAGATCCACCCCGCCCACGCCGCACACCCACCCGCGTTCGCGATGCCGACAAGCAATAGAATTTCATTGATGCCCGTCGCTCGAATCACTACCCAATTCCCCATCCACTCAATGAAGCTACATCTTCCGCTTCTAGCAGTTCTGCCGCTCTCTCTCCTCGCCACTGCGGCGGGCCAGGATCCCGTTCCGCCGGGCACACCGCCGGCTGCACCGGCACAATCGGAGATCCAAAAGTGGATCGCCACCACGGACGCGCAGTGGCAGGCAACCTTCAAGCGCAACGTGACCGATGTGCGCGAGGCGGAACTCAACAAGGTGAAGGCTCGGTTTCAATCTTCGCTCGACGCGGCCATCGCGAAGGCGAGCGCATCAGGAAACCTGGATGGCGCGGTCGCGCTTCGCAACGAGCAGGAGAGGTTCTTCGACACGAAAACGATCCCGGAGCAGGATCTTGCCACCGAGGCCGCCTCGGTGCAGCAACTCCGCGCGCTTGTTCGCATCGCGCTGACGAAGCTGGAAGAGGATCACACCGCCCGCGTAGGGGCCCTGTACCACAAATACGATCAGGTGCTTGCGCAGTTGCAGACACAGCTCACCCAACGCAAGCGCCTCGACGATGCCCTGGAGGTGAAAGCCCAGCGTGATAAAGTCGCCGCCGCTTGGCTGAAGGGGGTTTCCGTAATTCCACTCTCGTTGAGTACTGCGACCAAGGAGCGCCCACGTGTGAACTCACTTGGGATGAAGTTCGTCCCCGTGGCTGGGACGAAAGTGCTCTTCAGCGTGTGGGAGACGCGAGTGCGAGACTACGAGGCGTTTGTGAAAGCCAAAGGGCTGGCTTGGAAGAAGTCCTCCGAGCAAGGCCCGACGCATCCGGCGGAGAGAGTGAGCTGGCATGATGCACAGGCGTTTTGCGTGTGGCTGAGCGGAAAAGAGGGCATTGAGTATCGGCTGCCGACGGACGCGGAGTGGAGCGCCGCCGTGAGCCTTCGCGGGGAGAAGGGCGCTACCCCCGGGGATAAGCATATGAAAATGGCGGGCTTCCCGTGGGGCGGGGAGTGGCCGCCACCGGAGGGCGCGGGGAACTATATGTACACGTTCAACCATACGGTCGAAGCGGTGCCGGTCGGCAGTTTTCGTGCGAATGGTTTCGGGATATACGACCTTGGCGGCAATGTAGTGGAGTGGTGCGAGGACAGGTTAGGCCCGCGCGATGAGATGCGTGTCCTTCGCGGCGGGTCGTGGAGTGACACCGACCAAGACAGACTCAAGTCTTCGTACCGCAGTTCCCACTGGCCGACCACGGACGGCAGCTCCTTTGGTTTCCGTGTTGTCATGGCGGGTTCGTCGTCGGCCCGTTAGCGTGGCTTCGCGATTACGCTTTGCCCTTTTACCCTTTGCTCTGCGGCAGCAGTGCAAATTTTAAAAGGGAATAAAGTGCCAGACTGATAGTTCTCACGGATAGTTCTCACGCGAGAAAGTGCGCGGGTGCTGCGTTCTGATAGCTCAGGCCGGACGCCCCGCAACTCACGCTTGTTTTCGCCCAGCCAGCGACACTCGCCACGCTTTCACTCTCCAACTCAAACGCCGCGATTCCCGCCAGCAAGGCGGGCTATTGAGGCTAGGCGTTTCCGAGCGTCCACTGTTGCATCACGCCGAAAACGCCGGTATCTCACGCACATGAACACGGAATTTGCACCGATCTTCAAACTCGGGCGAGCCGAGCGTCTCCAGTTAGTCGAAGACCTCTGGGACAGCATCGCGCAAGAAGACACGCCTTCGCCCGTCCCGGACTCGAAGCGCGATGAACTTCGCCGCCGCAAGGAGCGGTATTTGCAGCATCCGGCTTCAGGGCGCACATGGGAACAAGTCAAGCTGCGGGCACGGGCGCAGCATGATTGAGCGCGTCATCTACACCGAGGAGGCTGACGATGATGTTGCAGAGTCCTATGACTGGTATGAGAGCCGCGAGCCAGGGCTCGGCGAGGATTTCCTTCGTTGCATCGAGGCGTGTGTCCTTGCCATCCAGCGGCATCCGCATCTCTATCCAGTCGCCGTGGATGAGTTCCGCCGTGCGCTTTTGCGTCGCTTTCCTTACGAAATTTTCTACGAGCCGACTGCCGATTCCATCGTTATTTACTCGGTCTTTCACTGCTCCCAAAACCCGCAGAAGTGGCGGACACGCGTCGGCCACGGCACGTAGGAAAACGCCGCGCAAATAACAGGCTGCGTGCTGTTTCTCTGGACAGGAATTTGGAGATGGAAACACAAAGAGGGCCAGCACGGCCCTCCCTCGCGGGAGGCGGGTGCCACGAATGGCTTCGTCGCTCAACCTCGGAGCCATACCTCCTGAACAGTGCTCCGTCGCCGCCACGGCGCCGCCGCTCACTTCCACGCCGTCCGCAGGAAGGAGATGAAATTGCCCGACATGATCCCCTCGATGTCCTGCTCCGAACAGCCGCGCGCGGCGAGGATCGTGCGGAGTTTTCCGAGGTCGGCGATGGTGTCGAGGTCGCCGGGCGTCTGCTCGGTGCCGAATGCGCCATCGAGGTCGCTGCCGATGCCGCAGTGCCGCGCGTTCCCGGCGAGCTGGCAGATGTGGTCAATGTGGTCGGCGACATGTTGCAGGCTCACACCGCTGGATGCCGGCGTCGTCCTTCCGCGTTCCCAGCCGGGTACAAGCATCCAGGCATCGAACGCCGCGCCAATCACCGCGCCGCGCGCGATCAGTTCGCGGAGCTGCCCGTCGCTGAACTGCCGCATGTGCGGGACGAGCGCGCGGCAATTCTGGTGGCTCGCCCACAGCGGGCCGTCGAAAAGATCGAGCGCCTGCCAGAAACATTCGTCGCACAGGTGCGTGACATCGAGGATCATCCCCAGGCGCGAAGCCTCGCGGAGCAATTCGCGCCCGTGCGCCGGAAAACCCCCACTCGCATCCGTCCCAAAGGCATACACGCCCGGCCCGTAATGCGCGGGCCCGATCGCGCGCAGCCCGTCGGCGAATGAACGCTCGAGATGCCCCGGCGTGAGGAGCGAATCGGCGCCTTCCAGCGACAGGATGAAGCCCACGGGAAAACTTCCGCCGCCTTGCCCGGGCAGCATCGCGAGATGCCGATCCAGCCCGGCGCGGTCGCGGATCTGCACCATTTCACCCGCCTCCTCCATCGCCCGGTACCAAGCGAGCTGGCCCTGCGTCATGGCCCATGCCTGGCTCTGCGAGCGCCATCCGAACACCGGGCTGTACGCGTCGTGCTCCACCCGCGCGATCTGCGTCGCCACGCAAATGCCCACGCCGCCGCGGCGCATTTCCGGCAGCGCGACAGTCCCGCGCCCGCGATCGGGCTTGTCCGTTTTTCCCTCCTCGCGCTTCCGCAGTTCGGCGACCGGGAGCGTAAGGTCGCGGTTCCATTCAATCGCGTTCATCGCGAGATCGAGGTGGGCGTCGAAGATCAGTTTCATGTGTGGGCCATCCGCCAGAAAAAGTCCGCGGCGAGCGTGATGAGCAGCCCGGCGATCCCGATGATCGTCTCCGTCACCGTCCATGTCCGCAGCGTCTGCGGGACGGAGAGGCCGAGGCATTCCTTCACGATCCAAAACCCGCCGTCATTCAAGTGCGACAAAAACAGCGAGCCGCAGCCGATGGAAATCACCAGCAGCTCGCGGTTGATGCCGGGATTCTCCGCGAGCAGCGGCACGAGCAGCCCCGACGCGGCCGTGATCGCCACAGTCGCGGAGCCGGTCGCCACCCGGATGAACGCCGCAACCATCCACGCGTAGAGCAGCGGAGGCAGGTGCAGCATCTTCGCCATGTCGCCGAGCGAATTTGCCACGCCCGCATCCCGCAGCACACGGGCGAATCCGCCGCCTGCGCCGACGACGAGCAGCACCATGCCCACGGAGGCGATGCTCTCCTCGGTGAATTTCAGCAGCCGCGCCGGCGCGTGGCCGCAGCGCACGCCGAGCGACCACAGCGCAAACAGCACGGAGATGGTCAGCGCGATCGTGGGATTCCCGACGAATGCCGCGGTGGCGCGCAGCGGATGTTTTGCCTCGAGAACCCGCTCCGGCACCAGCTCCACAACCGTGGCGAACAGCATCAGCGCCACGGGCAGCAGCATCGTGAAAAGCGTGAGCCCGAACTGCGCGGGACGCAGCGTCGCCGAGGCGGCCACGGCGGCTGCGGGCGGCTGCGCCTCCACGTGCCGCACGGCCCAGCGCGCAAAAATCGGCCCGGCAATCACCGCCGTGGGCAGCCCGATCACAAATCCCCACACGAGCACAAGACCGGTGTTCGCCTTCAGCGCATCCACGGCGATCACCGGGCCGGGATGCGGCGGCATCAGCCCGTGCATCACCGAGAGGCACGCAAGCATCGGCAGCGCGAGCAGCAGGAATGGCTTCTTCGTTTCCCGCGTCAGCGTGAGCAGGATCGGCAGCAGCAGGATCAGCCCGACGGCAAACCACGTCGTAAGGCCGATCGCGAGCGCGAGCGCCATGATGCAAAGGCCCGCGCGCGCCGGCCCGAAGAAAACGATGAAACGCTTCGCGAGGACCTCCGCGCCGCCGGATTCCGCGAGCAGTTTCCCGAGCATCACCCCGAGCCCGATCACGCCCGCGATCCCGCCGAGCGTCACGCCCAGACCGTCCTGAAACGCCTTCAACACCGCGGGCATCTCCAGCCCCGAACCCGCGCCGAGCAGCAGCGCGGCAAGCAGGAGCGCGATGAACGGGTTCACTTTCAGCCAGGTGACGAGCGCCACGAGCAGACCGACCGAGGCGACTGCGAGGGCGATAAGCTGGGTGTCGTGCGCGTCCATGCGTCAGATGCTGATCCGGCGCGCGCGCGCGGTGACAGGCCAGCGTTCGCGCGCTTCGCCCGCCTCGACCACGCACACCTCGCCGTGCAGCGCGACGGTCGGGCAGATGTGGCGCGGGACCGCGTGCAGGCACTGGCCGATGTGAAATTCCCCGGCGCGCGGCGTCTCGATCACGAGGTGCTCCTCGCTGTGCATCACCTGCGCGGCATCGGGAATTTCGAGCACGCGCACCCGCGGCAGCGGATTTTCGGAGGCCACCGCCTTGTAGCCGAGATCCAGGCAGAGGCGGTTTCCCCCCGGCCTGCTCACCACCCGCGCAAGCAGCACGGCGGCGATCTCAAACGGCATATCGCCGAATTTGTCGCCGTATCCGAAATCCCACAGCACGCACGTCCCTGGGCTCAGCTCGCGATCCGCGTAGCGCGCGTGCATCGGCAAAGTCGGCGTCCCTCCCGCGACAAGCAGCGGCACCGCCAGACCCTCGCGCGTGAGCCGTTCGCGAAGCGCCACCACCCCTGCAAACGCATCCTCGCACTGCCGCGAGCGCTCCGCCGCATCCGCCTCGTGGATGTGCCCGTCATACGCATGCAAGCCGCCCGTGCGCAGGCCCGGCGTCCCGGCGATCATCCGGTAAAGCCGCGCCGCTTCTTCGCCCGGCGCGACCCCCGTGCGGTGCATGCCGCAATCCACATCGAGCAGCACCTCCAGGGGCCCGGCTGACTGCGCCGCGCCCAGCGCACGAATCGCCTCCTCCGAATCCGCAATCGTGGAAAACGCCGTCCCCGGAAATTTCCGCCTGAGCGAGCCGAGGCGATCCACCGCGGGGCCCACGGGCTGGAATGCCAGCAGCACATCCGCCGCCCCGGCCTCCGCGGTCATCTCCGCCTCGGCGATGGTGGCGCATTTGAATTTCGTGATTCCGTGGGCGATCTGCGCGCGCACCAGCGGCCCGAGCTTGTGCGTCTTCACATGCGGGCGCAGCCGCCCGGGCCCTCCCGCGATTTGCAGCATCCGCCGGATGTTGCGCTCCACCCGCTCCCGGAAAATCAGCAGCGCCGGCGACGCGATCTCGCGCTCATTTGCGACATGAAACCACTCCGCGTTCACGGCTGCGGATGGAGTTCGAAGATCGCCTCGATCTCCACCGCGATGTTGCCCGGCAGCGGCCCCATGCCCACCGCGCTGCGCGTGCCGATGCCGTTTTCCGCGCCCCACACGTCGGCGAACAATTCGCTGCACCCGTTGATCACCTGCGGATGCTCGTAAAAATCCGGCGCGGAACTGACCATCCCCAGCACTTTCACTACGCGCAGCACACGGTCGAGGCTGCCGAGATGCTCACGCAGTGTCGCAAGGATCGCCAGCCCCACCTGCCGCGCCGCGGCCTTGCCCTCTTGCAGAGAAAGATCGCGCCCCACCACGCCGGTGATCAGCGTTTTGTCCGGGCGCAGCGGTCCGTGGCCGGAGACATAGGCGAGCCGCCCGACAACGAGCAGCGGCTTGTAAACAGCCACCGGCTTCGGCGCGGGCGGCAGGAGGAGCTGGAGTTCGGCAAGACGTTGCTCGGGATTCATCGGTGCGGGATTCCATGCTGCCACCACGGCTGCGAAGTCAACGCTGGAACTCTCCGCCGCTTCACCTCCCCTCAGCCGGCGGGGTGTCCCGGCACGAAAGCAGGCCGTTTTCCGAGCCGCGAAAAACGGAAAAATTTCGCTGGCATTCCGGTGATGCAATGCTAAGGAGCCGCCCGCCAGAGCAGTTAGCTTCTTCGTTTTGAGACATGGTGGACGCCCAGCCGGAAGACCGGGGGAGCGGCCGAAATCCGAAAGTCGGGAACAGTCCGAAAGCGTGAGTTCGACAGTCGGGCAGTAAAAGAAAATGAATAACAAACTCTTCGTCGGGAACCTCTCCTGGACGACCACAGACGGCGTTTTGCAAGACGCCTTCTCTCAATTCGGAACCGTGGTGGAAGCCGCGGTGATGATGGACAAATTCACCGGCAAATCGCGCGGGTTCGCATTCGTGACGATGAGCACGGATGAGGAAGCGGCGGCAGCCGTGAAGGGAATGGACCTCAAGGAAGTTGACGGCCGGGAGATCCGCGTGAACATCGCGCGTCCGAAAGAGGATCGTGCGGGTGGGGGCGGCGGCGGTTATCGCGGCGGCGGCGGCGGTGGCGGTTATCGCGGCGGTGGTGGTGGCGGCGGTGGCCGCAGCGACTACGGCGGCGGTGGCGGCGGCGGCGGCTACTAGGCCGTTCGCGGGCTCACCCGCATTGCATTTTAGAATCAACCAGGGACACTGCGCGTCATGCGCAGTGTCCTTGTGTTTTTCACCCTTGTCGTATCCGTCCTCGCCGGCCCTGGGCCGTGGGACATGGCCACGCTTTCCGAACCTCCAAAAGCGGAGTGGGGCGCGAAGGACGGTCTGACCCAGCAAGTTTGGTATGAGGGCGGGCCCTTCGCCGGAAAGCCGACGCGCATTTTTGCATACGTCGGCCGGCCCGAGGGCGCGGGGCCATTCCCCGCAGTCGTGCTTGTCCACGGTGGCGGCGGCGAGGCATTCCGCGACTGGGCCGTGCATTGGGCGAAGCGCGGCTACGTCAGCATCGCGATGGACACCGCCGGCAAAGGCCCGAAAAAATCCGCCAACCCGGACGCGGGCCCGGATCAGGGCGACAACATCAAATTCCGCACCGACCTCCCACCGCAGGACATGTGGAGTTACCACGCGGTCGCTGCCGCGATCCGCGGCCATTCGCTGCTGCTCTCGCTGCCCGAGGTGGATAAAGCCCGCACCGCGCTCACCGGGATCTCGTGGGGCGGCTACCTCACCTGCATCATCGCGGGAGTGGATCACCGCTTCAAAGCCGCCGTCCCCGTCTATGGCTGCGGCTTTCTCCACGAGAACAGCGTGTGGAAAACCGGCTGGCTCGACCGCATGACCCCGGATGCGCGCGCGCAGTGGGTGAAGCTCTGGGATCCGTCCAGTTACCTCGCCGACGTGCAATGCCCGATCCTCTTTTTCAACGGGACAAACGACTTCGCCTACCCGCTCGACAGCTACCGCAAATGCTTCGATCTCGTGCGCCCCGAACTCCGCAACCTCTCGATCGTCGTCGGGCTCAGGCACGGCCACTATTGGGATTTTCCCGAGCCCGATGCCTTCATAGACGCCGCGATCAAAGGCGGCACAGCCGTCGCCAGACTCGGCGCAATCAATATCAAGGACGGCACCGCCAGCGCATCGCTCACAGCCCCCTCCGCGCCTGCGAAGGCCGAGCTGCATTTCACGCCCGACACCGGCGCGTGGCAGAAACGCAAATGGCAGACTGCGCCCGCCGAATTCAAGGACGGCTCCGTCTCTGCAAAGCTTCCCGCGCAAAATCCCCTCACCTTCTATCTCAGCGTCACCGATTCCAGCGGCGTCCGCACCAGCACCGCGCACATCGAACAACCGTGATTTCCGCCAAGCGCGGGCGCGGTTGCGGCTTGTCATCACTGCATGCTTTCAAAGTGGATCATACCCTTCATCCTGGCCGCGGCCACCGCGCACGCGGATGATGCCTTCGCCAAGGTCGGCGTCGCCTTTCTAGAAAAGCACTGCGTCTCCTGCCATGGCCCGAAAAAGCAGAAGGCCGATCTCGCCCTCCACGAATTCCGCGACGACGCATCGCTTTTGAAGAACCGGAAAAAGTGGAAAGCCATCATCGAGGCCGTGCAGTTCGCGGACATGCCGCCGGACGATGAGCCGCAGCCCACGGCCGACGAGCGTGCCGCCTTCCTCGCCAGCGCCCGGGGTGTGTTCTCAAACTACGACCGCACCGCGAAGCCCGACCCCGGCCAGATCACGCTCCGCCGCCTCAACCGCTCGGAATACAACAACACCATCCGCGACCTCACCGGCATGGATGTGCGCCCCGCGAACGACTTCCCGAGCGACGACGTGGGCCACGGCTTCGACAACATCGGCGACGTCCTGAGCGTCTCGCCGATCCTCATGGAGCAATACATCGAGGCCGCGCAAAACATCGCCGAGCAGGCGATCCCGCTCGAGCCCGCGAAGCCGGCCCTGAAATCCATGAACGCCCGCTACTGCGAGCCCGCCGGCCCAAATGTGCCGATGCGCGGAAAATGGCGCCCATTCACCTTCGGCAAAGATCCGCTGGACTCCGGCCCGCTCCACACACCGTTCAAGCCCGACCCCGCCAGCGCCTACACCATCCGCGCGCATGTCTGGGCCGAGTCGCCCGACGGCAAGCCCGTCAAGGCCGCCCTCTTCGTCAGCGGCGGCAACCTCCCCGACCCGGACCCGGATCAGAAACTCGCCGGCACCGAACTCTCCAAGCTCCCACAGACAAAAAAATCCCGCATCCTCAAAATACTCGACGTCACCGCACGCGACGAAAAAAGCGCGCAGACCATCGAAGCCGTGCTTCCCCCCGGCAACGGCATCGAACGCATGGGTGTCGCAGTCCTGCGTACCGAGGGCGGCGCCCCACCCACGGTCCTCGTCGAGTGGATCCACGCCGAGGGAGCGGGCGACACGCGCCCGCAGTTCCTCCGTCGCTGGACCCGCGCGGGCGCGGAAAAACTCACGCCCCAGCAGCAGACACGCGACCTTCTCACCCGATTCATGCCCCGCGCATGGCGCAGGCCCATCACCACGGACGAACTCGAACGCGTCGCCAAAGTCGCCGACGCCGCCCTCGCCCGCGGTGAAAATTGGGAGGCCGGAATCCGCGCCGCACTTGCCTCCGTGCTCAGCTCCCCGAAGTTCATTTTCCGCATCGAACCCGACGACAAGCCCACCCTTGCCGAAGCCCACCCCATCACGGAATTCCAGCTAGCAGCCCGCCTCAGCTATTTCCTGTGGGCCACATGCCCCGACGAAGAACTGCTCGCCCTCGCCCAGGCCGGCAAACTCACCGCCAGCCTCGGCACCCAAGTCCGCCGCATGCTCCGCGACCCGCGCGCCGGCACACTCACCGACAACTTCGCCATGCAATGGCTCCAGCTCCGCCGGCTCGCCAGCCACCAGACCGACGAGCGCACCTTCCGCCGCTGGCGGCCCAGCCTCAAGACCTCCATGATCGAGGAGACCCGCCTCTTTATCAACGAAGTCATCCGCGAGGACCGCAGCATCCTCGACCTCCTCGATGCAGACTTCACCTACCTCGACCGCCGCCTCGGCGAACTCTACGGCATCACCCCGCCCGACGGCTTCGCCGGGGACAAGTTCAAGCGCGTCACCCTCGCCGGCACCCAGCGCGGCGGGCTCCTCACCCACGCAAGCATCCTCACCGTCACTTCCAACCCCACCCGCACCTCCCCCGTCAAACGCGGCAAATGGCTTCTCGAACAAATCCTCGGCGACCCGCCCCCGCCGCCCCCACCCAACGTGCCGAGCATAGACGACAACACCCGCCGCGAACTCACCGGCACCTTTCGCCAAAAAATGATCCAGCACCGCGCCGACCCCAAATGCGCCAACTGCCATGCCAAAATGGACGCCATGGGCTTCGCCATGGAAAATTTCAACGGAATCGGCGAGTGGCGCGACAAGGACGAACAGGGCAATCCTCTCGAAGTCGGCGACAAAACCCCCGTCCTCGAACTCCGCAGCCTCGCCGAGCTCAAGGCCCACCTCAAATCGCGCAAGGAACAATTCGCCCGCTGCCTCACCGAGAAAATGCTCACCTACGCCCTCGGTCGCGGCCTCGAATACTACGACGACCGCGCTGTCGCCATCATCACCGCCGACCTCGCGAAGAACGGCTACAAATTTTCCGCCCTCATCACCGCCATCGTCCAGAGCGATCCCTTCCGCCTCCGCCGCGGCAAAGGCCAGCAGTAGCCCCCGCGGTTATGGACGGAGGAATGGGGCAGGCCCGTTCACCGGAGCACGAAGCGCAGGTAGAAAAACATCATCGGAGCGGTGAACAGGATCGAGTCAATGAGGTCGAGCGCGCCACCGATGCCGGGGAGGAAACGCCCGCTGTCCTTCACTCCGCAGCTCCGCTTGATGAGCGACTCTGCGAGATCGCCGACAACCGCGGCAAAGCCGAGCACCAGGCCGAGCACGACCGCGTGGCCGTAGCTGATGAAGGCGAGCTTCTCACCGAGCAGCGCGACAAGCGCACACCCGCCGCCGATGCTGAATGCAAGCGCGCCAAACAAGCCCTCCCACGTTTTCTTCGGGCTGATGTGCGGGACGAGTGGATGCTTCCCGATCAGCGAGCCGGTGAGGTACGCGCCCATGTCGCTGAACTTCGTCACGAGCACGAGAAAGAGCACATACCAATGTCCCGCGACCTGGCCGGCGGCGTCGCGCGGAATCATGTACACGATCTTCGCGACAAAGCTGAACGGCCACGCGACGTAAAAAATCCCGAACAGCGTGAACGCCATCGTCTCCAGCGGCACCAGCTCCTGCACTTTCAAA
This sequence comes from Prosthecobacter debontii, assembly GCA_945861385.1. Lineage (GTDB taxonomy): Bacteria > Verrucomicrobiota > Verrucomicrobiia > Chthoniobacterales > Chthoniobacteraceae > SXWH01. Next base: position 17,014 of record CAMAUI010000038.1, on the reverse strand, counting down.
AACATCTGCCGCCCGAAAACCACGAGCATGAAGAAAAGCAGCGCGCCGATCTCGAAATCGTAAAGGCCGTCCGGAGTCCTGCGCGCCCATGCGAGCCAGTAGAACGAGCCGCCGAGCATCAACGCCCCGCAGACCATGCCGAACATCTTGAAGTTTGGCAGCTTCTTCGCATCGAGCATCGTGTAATACTCCCAAAGCCCCACCAGCCCAAGCCCCGAGACCAGCAGCACGAACCCCGGCTCGGAGCCGGTGAAGATCGTCCACAGCGCGACAGTCCACAAAATTGCGGTGCTCGCGAATCGTCGGAAAAAAGTGCGCTGGGCGTCGGTCATCGGCGCACCGAAGGTGCAGGGGCGCGCAGCGGGTGTCGAGCGCGGAGCCCCCATGCGAAGACTAAATGCTTGCGGCGCATGGCCCGGGTGGCGCTAGTTGGGCGCAGGTGAGCGGGCGCGCCGGGTAATTCAGCGCATCCCGCGAGCACTTTGATTCCATGAATCCGACAGGCATCTTCCGCATTCTCTGCACGCTGATTGCACTCGCGACGGCCGCCATCTCGCGGCCAGTCGTCGTGATTGATGCGGGGCATGGCGGTCATGACCGCGGCGGCATGCCCGGCCAGCGTGTCCCGGAGAAGGGCTACGCGCTCGACGTTTCAAGGCGCCTGGAAAGCATCCTGGGCTCCGCTGGCTACCGGACGGTGATGACGCGGCGAAAGGACGTTTTCGTCTCGCTCGGCGACCGTGTCGCAATCGCCAACCAGCAGCGCAACGCCATTTTTGTCAGCATCCATTTCAACGCCGCTCCAAATCGCGACGCGACCGGGATCGAAACCTATTATGGATCCGGACGATCGAGCGCCAGGCTGGCCGCCGCGATCCATTCGAGAGTGCTGCGTGCGAGCGGCAGCGAGGATCGCCGCGTTCGCTCCCGTGGGTTCCACGTACTCCGGAAGTCGAAGGTGCCCGCGGTCCTGTGCGAACTTGGATTTTTGACCAACCGCGGCGAAGCGCGGCAGATCGCAAGCGGCAGCCACCGCCAAAAGCTCGCCGAGGCGATCGCCGCGGGAATCAGTTCCCGGTACTGAAGGCCGGCCATGATCCTGACCTGCGAAGAGATGAAGGCGCTCGAGGCGGAGACGATCGCGGCGGGCGTCTCCGCGGATTCGCTGATGGAGCAAGCCGGCCTGGAGATCGCGCGCGCGGTGCGGCAATTCTGCCCGGAGCCGGGCGTCTGCCTCGCGGTTTTCGGGAAGGGCAACAATGGCGGGGATGCGCTCGTCGCGGCGCGCCACCTCGCGGCGCAGGGCTGGGATGTGAGGCTCGTGCCAGCCTTCCGCGAACGGGAATGGGGGCAGCAGCCTCGGACGAAATTTGCGGCCGCTTCCGAATGCACACGCGCCGATCCCACGGCGATCGCCACGGCGCAAGGCCCCCGGCTCGTGGTGCTCGATGGCCTGCTCGGAATCGGGGCGGAGGGTCCCCTCGGTGCGCCGCTCGCGGCAATCACCCGCTCCATCAATGATCTCCGTCGCAGGACCAATGCGCTCGTTTTCGCACTCGATCTGCCGACCGGCCTCAGCGCGGACACTGGCCAGCCCGACCCCGCGTGTATCGTCGCGGATTTCACCCTGGCGATCGGCTTTGCAAAGACGGGCCTCGTCGCCGATACGGCCACAAACCACACAGGCAGGCTGTGCGTGCTTCCGCTGCGGGGATTCAGCGCGCGGCGGAATCCGCAAGGAGGCAGCCTGCTGGTCAACACGCCGGAAACATTGTGCGGCCTGCTCCCGCGCCGGGACTTCGATTCACACAAGGGTGACTACGGCCATCTCGGAATCATCGCGGGTTCGCCGGGCTTCCTCGGCGCGGCAATCCTCTGCGCAAGCGCCGCAATCCGCGCAGGTGCCGGGCTCACCACGCTGTACGCTACACCGGACTACTACGACGCCCTCGCCCGGCTCGCTCCCGCGGAGGTGATGGTGCGATGCGTGGATGAACTGGAGGACGCCATGACCGGCCTGCACGATGCCTTCGCAATCGGCCCCGGACTCGGCTCCTCCCGCGTGAGAAGCATCGAGCGCCTCGCGAGGGAAATCGCCGTGCCCGCCGTGCTGGATGCTGACGCGCTGAACTGCCTCGCCCCGCGCCTGCACGTCCTTGACTCCGCGCCTGCCGAGCGGGTGCTCACACCTCACCCTGGCGAAATGGAACGCCTCGCACCGGGATCATCCGCCCGCCCGCGATCCGACGTGGTGCGCGACTTCACCGCAGCACATCCCGGCTGCATGCTGCTCCTCAAAGGCGCCCGCACTTGCATCGGCAAAGCCGGCGAACCGCTCACCGTGAACACCACAGGCTCCCCCGCCCTCGCAAAAGGCGGCAGCGGCGACACGCTCACAGGCGTCATCGCCGCGCTCATCGGCCAGCGGGTTCGCCCGTTCGATGCGGCCCGCCTCGGCGCCTGGTTGTGCGGACGCGCCGCTGAAGTCGCCATCAGCCACAAAGACGAAACCGCGGAAACTCTCACAGCCACCCGCGCCCTCGGCTGCCTCCCGATCGCCATTCGCGATCTGCGTGGCGGTGCTTTTTGATCAGCCGTTTTTTCTGGGCAAAAAAAGTGCGGCCCCCCGGTGCCGATGGCACCAGAGAGCCGCTGTTCCCCCCAGAACGACGCTGAGATTATACGTGTTCGTATCTTTGCCAAGAAAAAAATCCGGATTTTTTTTTGATAAATTCGCCTATCGGCAAAAGTAGCTGTATCTCGAGGTTTCCGGGAGCTATCAGCCGGTGCGCGATAAAAAAACACCTCGATTTTTTGCGTCCCATGCCGCCTCCGGCATGCCGCGCAACCGCAATCCGGCGTCATTTTACACGCCCGATCCATCCAAGCGGCAGGAACACCCTATGCAAATTGCCCGATCATCCCGTCGAGCGTGCTCACGATGCCTTCGAGCGCATCTCGGTGGCGCCCGGGGGGGACAAACGCCAGTTGCGCCTGCGCCTCGCGGTTCATTCGGCGACCAGTGGCGACAGCGTTCTTAATTGCGCCGGTTTCGATGGCCTTCCTGACAAGTCCCGCGACCTGGGCGTCGTCGCCGCTGAGGATGGTGTCGCAGATTCCGCCGCGATCGGCGGGTTCGCTGTTCTGGAGAAGATAGAGGATCGGGAGCGTGAGCTTTCCTTTGCGGAGGTCGCTGCCGAGCGTTTTGCCGGCCTTGTTTTCATCGCCAGCGAGATCCATGACGTCGTCGTAAATTTGATACGCGGTTCCGAGTCGGAGGCCAAAGGTGCGAAGCGCGCTGATCACGTCCGGCGCAGCTTCATTGAGGAATGCACCAAGCTCCGTCGCGACGGCGAAGAGCGCGCCGGTTTTCATCTCGATGATGCGGTAGTAGTCCGGGACGGAAAGGCTGAGGTCGAAACGGCGCTGGGTCTGGATGATTTCGCCGCTGCAGACCTCGCTGGCCGCCTCGGCCATGCGCCGCATCATCTCCGGGCTGCGGAATCCGCTCGCGAGCTTGAGCGAATGCGCGAAGAGGCAGTCGCCAAGGAGCACGCTCATGGCGTTGCCCCATTTCGCGTTCGGAGTCGGCCGTCCCCGGCGGGTGTCGGCGCCATCGAGCACATCGTCGTGGACAAGCGTGGCGGCGTGGATGAGTTCGACAACCACCGCGAGGTCAAGGTGCTCGGTGCCGATGTTGCCCGTGGCGCCGCCGGCGAGCAGGGCGAGCGCAGGGCGGAGCCGCTTGCCGTTGCTCTCGATCGAATAAGCGACATAGCCCTCGACGGCTTCATCAAACGCACGAGCCTGCGCCCGGATGCGTTCCTCGACGGCGTAGAGTTGGGAGTTGATGAGTTCGAAAGTGTGCTTGAGAGCGACGACTTTATCCAATGCGGGGGCGACATTTTCGCGGGCGGCTTCGGACTTTGTGAAAGTTTTCACAAGCGCAGGCTACAAACGGGTTTTCTCGAAGTCAACACGGCGACGACATGGCCGAAGCGAGTCTTTCCGCGGCACCTCGGGCCTGTTCCCGCATCTTGGACTTCGCCTCTGGTTACAAGTAGCCTGCGGCATGGAGGCGCGTGGTAAGATCGCTCTGGCGGGTTAGCAGCTTGGTATAAATCCCCCCGTGATCCGCGTCAGGATCGCAACGTGTGCCTTCATCGAGCGTGACATATTTTTCGGCAAGATCCCGGAAACGGACAGGCTTCCCCTCGGCGGCAGAGCAGGCGTAGGCGGCCTGGAGCGCCGCACCAAGCGCGGCACCCTCGGCACTGCGCAGGCAGACTGTCGGCACACCGAAGATGTCCGCGCAAATCTGACGCCAGATGCCGCTCTTGCTGCCGCCTCCGGTGAGCCGGATTTCGGTGGGCTGGATTCCCAGTTGGCGAAAACGATTCAGCCCGTACGCGAGGCCGAGCGTCACGCCCTCCATCGTCGCGCGAGCCATGTGGCTGGGGTGCATGTTCTCCGTGGTGAGGCCGTGAAAAACGCCGGTGCCGCCCGGCAGGTTCGGCGTGCGCTCACCATTCAAATACGGGAGGAAGACCAGCCCGCCCGCGCCCGCCGGTGTTTCTGCGATGCGCTTTTCGAGTTCTTCGTGCGACCAGTTGAACATGTTGCGAACCTGCTCGGTGGCGACGGTGACGTTCATCGTGCAAACCAGCGGCAGCCAGCGGTCCGTGCTGTCACAGAACGCGGCGACCTCGCCATCGGGATCCACGACAGGCTCCCCGCTGAATGCGTAGAGCGTCCCGCTCGTGCCAAGGCTCGCGGTGACCACGCCGGCCTGCACATTCCCGGTGCCGATCGCGCCCATCATGTTATCACCCCCGCCGGCGGAAACCACGGGGCTCTTTGCCAGCCCCCATTCCTCCCTCAGCGCATCAGTGAGCAGTCCGATCGCACGGCGGCTGCTGGCGGGCGTGGGCAGGCACTCCTCGATGTCTGGGTCAATGAACTCGATCAGCGGGCGGCACCATTCCTTGGTGCGCACATCGAGAATGCCGGTCCCGCTGGCGTCCCCATACTCCATGCACTTTTCGCCGGTGAGGAAGAAATTGATGTAATCGTGAGGAAGCAGGATCGCGCGGAGAGCCTTGAAATTTTGCGGCTCATTCTGCTTGAGCCACAGAATCTTCGAGGCGGTGAATCCCGGCGGCAGCGAGTTGCCTGTGAGCTTGATCAGCCCGTCCACGCCCCCGAATTCCGCCTCGAATTCCCGGCATTGGGAGGCAGTCGAGGTGTCACACCAGAGCTTCGCAGGGCGGATGACCTCGTTCTTTTTGTTCAGCGGCACAAATCCGTGCTGCTGCCCGCTTACACCGATCGCGCGGATGCGATCCTTCTTTTTCGCGAGTTGCTGGATGCACGCCCGCACCGTGGCGTCCACGGCGGCAATCCATGCCGCGGGATCCTGCTCCATGTGGCCCGGCGGGAGTCCCTCGATGAGCCCGTAGGCTTGCGAGGCGCTCGCGACGATCTTTCCGTTGTCGAGATCCAGTGCGATGCACTTCGTGCTCTGGGTTCCGCTGTCAATGCCGAGAGTAATCATAGGCGGCGGCGAGACTGCGCGGGCGGCCGCACATTTCTCAACCCATTTTTTTCATACCCCATTCCACGCTTGCCCCGCGCGTCCCGGCACGTTCCGGTGCGGGCTGAACATTCATCGTGACGCATTCCGAAATTTTCAGCCGGCTGCTCGACGAGAGCGCCGCGATCATCGCGAACCCCGGCGCGCTCGCTCTGCCCCCGGACGAACTGCACACGGAAATCCTGCTGCCGCTGCTCCCCGCCATGCTCCGCGACCACGCGATCCGCGACGCCTGGCGCGGGCACGCCGGACGCGGTTTTTTTGAAAGGATGCAAGCGGGCATCGAGGATGCCGGCACCATGCCGTGCTGGGAGCCCGGCGATTTTGAAATCCAGGCCGCAGCGAGCTATCTTGCCGGGCCTGACGCCCAAGCGCTGGCTGACACGCTGCGCTCCGAAGACCCGCTGCGGGACATCACTTCAGCACTGATGAATCGGATCCTCGAGATCGTCTGGCCGACGCTCCCGCTGCCGGAGCCCGCGGGCATCGAGTCCGTCCCGAGTGTCGCCGCTTTCGTGCCGCGCAGCACACCCCGCCCATTCCGCGATCTCTTCCACACTTCTCAGCGGTGGCATCGCGCCGGCGGATTTACCGCGCGCCCGTGGAGCAGCAGTAACCTCCCCTTCGCCACCAGGGCACCCTGCAGCCGGGCCATTCCAATCGCGAGCAACCCCCGGGGCGCCGGGTAGGCATCGCCAAGCCCAGCCAGCGAAAAATGCGGTTGGAAAAAAGTGGAAGGCAGCCGCTTTTTCCCTCGCCAGCACTGCACGCTCCTCGCTACCTCCGCCCGCCACCGACCGCATTTTCACGTCCCATTTCACAATCTGTGCAAAAAGCCGACATCCCGCGAAAAACGATCTACCGCCTCTCGCTTTACAACCGGGCGCTCCAGCGCCTCCGCGAAAATGGCATCGCGACTGTCAGCTCGGAAGCCCTCGCGACAGCGGCAGGCGTGAAGCCCACACAGCTTCGGAAGGATCTCACCTATTTCGGCCAGTGGGGTACTCGCGGGCTGGGCTACAACGTCGAGGCCCTCGGCAAAGCGATCACCGAAGTCCTCGGCGTGGCAAAATTACAGCCCGTCATCCTGATCGGCGCGGGTCAGCTCGGCACAGCGCTCCTGCGCTACAGCGGATTCGCGCGCGAAGGCTTCGAGGTAGTCGCTGCTTTCGACGCCGAGCCGGGCCGTATGCGCGCGGGCGGCGTCCGCGTGCCGGTCTTGAGCATGGAGAAGCTCGAAGCGTTCATCGCCGAGCGCGGGGTGAAGCTCGCCATCCTCACCGTGCCTGCGACCGCCGCACAGGAGATCGCCAACCGCATCATCAGCGCGGGCGTCCAGGCCATCCTGAACTTTGCCCCCGCCGTACTTCAGGTGCCGGATCGCGTCGTCGTGAACAACGTGGACCTCGCCATCGAGCTCGAGAACCTCAGCTACTTCGTAAAATGAGCGCGCCGTCCGCGGCGGCCACCCTGCCTTTTACGGGCGAGTTCGATCTCGAACTCACGCTCACCTGCGGCCAGGTCTTCCACTGGCGGCGCGAGGGCGACGCATGGCTTGGTGCAATCGGTGGAGCCCCGTGCCGCGTCGAGCAGCACGGCCGTGAATTGACCGTCCGCGGCATCGCGCCCGGAAAAGCGGCGCACTACTTCGCGCTCGATCATCCCCTGGATGAAATCTACGCCTCATTCCCGCGCGACCCGGCGATGGCTGCCGCGCTCGACGCATGCCGCGGACTCCGCATCGTCCGCCAGCCATGGTGGGAATGCATCGCCACCTTCATCACCAGCGCACAAAAATCGGTCATCCACATCGCGCAGATCTCGCACATGCTGCGCGAGCGATACGGCGCGAGAATCGAGTGCGACTTCGGAACTCTCCACGCCTATCCCGAGCCCGCCGTGATCGCCGCCCTCGATGAGCGCGACCTGCGGGCATGCGCGCTCGGCTACCGCGCCAGGCACCTGCTCGCCACCGCACGGGCAGTGGCCAGCGGCACATTCGATCTCGCGGAGGTCGCGAAGCTCGATGATGCCGCCGCCCACGCCGCACTCCTCCGCCTCGCGGGCGTGGGGCCGAAAGTCGCCCACTGCGCGCTCCTCTTCGGCTTCGGCCGGCTCACGTCCTTCCCTATTGATGTATGGATCGAGCGCATTCTGCGGACCCTCTACTTCGCCGGCAAACGCCGCGTGACGGCAAAACGGCTGCGCGAATTCGGCGCGGGGTACTTCGGCCCGTTCGGCGGTTACGCACAGCAATACCTCTTCCACCACGCACGCACCACATGGCCCCGCGGCGGCAGGCCCGCGCTCAGGCCACGGCGGGCTTCGCGTTCTGCTGCTCCAGGCGCGAAGGCAGCGTAAACTCGAACGTCGTCTCCCCCTTGCGGCTCCGGTGAACGAGCGTCCCATTGAGTTGCTGCGCGCAACCCATCGCCACAGTCAGGCCGAGGCCGGTGGCACTCTTCGTCCGTTTCGTCGTGAAAAACGGATGGTAAATCCGGCCGCCATCCTCGATCGGAATGCCTGCGCCGTCATCCGTGATGCCGATGGTGAGCCAGTGCTCCGGCTGCTCCGCCGAGGAATTGAAAAGCTCACCCTGCACGCGGCCCGCATTCGCACGGACGCTGATGGTCACGCGCGATTTCGCGAACTCGCACGCGTTTTGGACAAGCTCCGAAAGTGCGATCCGCACACGCGCCGGATCCGCCCAGACAAGCGGGAGATTGTCCGCGCAATCCACGTGGATTTTCACCTTCGCCGGGCAAAAACTCTCAAACGTGGGGCGGAGCTGGCAGAGCAGGTCGCAGACATTCACCTCGCGCCAGATCGCCGAGACGGGGCGCACGAGCGCATTGGTCCGGTCCATCAAATCGCTCGCGGCGCGCGCTCCATCCTTGATCTTGTTCAGCCCCTCCCGAGCGACCGGGTCGAGTTTTTGCTCGTCCATAAGCAGCCCAAGGTAACCGTGGAACAGTGAGAGGATGTTGTTCATGCGGTGGACGAGACCGCGGACAAACTGATCTTGGAAGTCGTTAGGGACGATTTGCATTGGTCAGGCGATTTCGTGATTTAGCAGCCCGCATGCTCACGCAATCGCCCTCCTTGCGATAAAGACGAAATGCAAACTTTTCACTCCACTGGCACGGAATCCTGAATTTGAGATGTCACCTCCCCCGCGGACATGCGGCGCAGCGAACCATCCGCAACCCTCACGAGAAGATTTCCCTCCCCGTCCAACCCCTCCGCCGAGCCCTCGACAAGCTCATTCCCGCAGGCGAGACGCACCCATCCACCGATCACGGAACTGCGGCGCGCGGCATCCGCGAGCAGACCTTCAAAACAACTCGCGGAGACCGGCAGCCTCGCCTGCAACTCCCCCAAAACCGCCACGGCAACCTCCGCGCGATCCAGCGCCCGACCCGCAAACTGCCGCAACGACCCCGCCTTCCCTGCGAGTTCCGGCGGGAAATCCGCCTGGTTCACATTCAGCCCGACCCCCACCACCGCAAACTGCCCGCCCGCCTGATCCGTCGCACTCTCGATTAAAATCCCCGCGATTTTCCGCCCGCCCGCCAGCACATCGTTCGGCCACTTGATCCGCGCCCGCACCGGTGCCACCCGCTCGATCGCCGCCGCCACCGCCACACCCGCCCAGGTCGTCAGCCGCAGCCAGTGCGCCGGCGGCCAATCCCTCCGCAGCAACACAGAAAACCACAGCCCCGCTCCCGCCGCCGAGTCCCACCGCCTGCCGAACCGCCCGCGCCCCGCCGTCTGGCGCTCCGCAAAAACCACCGCCCCCGGATGCCCCTCGCGCCCCAGCCTCGCAGCCACGTCATTCGTCGAGCTTGTCTCCTCGAAAACCAAAATCTCCCGCGCCAGCTCGCACGTCCCAAGCCGCGCGTGGATGTCATCCGCGATCAGCCGGTCCGGCGATGCCAGCAACCGCACCCCCAGCCCCGGCCTGCTCTCGATTTCAAACCCCGCCCCGCGCAGCCGCGCGATCCCCGCCTCCACCTCGCGCAACGAACTCCCAAGCTGCGCAGCAAGATCACCAGGCAGCATGTGAACTGCAACGGAGCGCAGCGCACGGAGGAGCAGGGAATCGGGTTTCACTCCCGCCGCAGTAACAGGCCCCCGCGCGCAGCGCCGCACAAAAAGCACCGCGCACCAGACTCAGGGCGCCAGCCCGCGTGACAGACTTGCATCGGAAAGCGCGTTCTTGGGGCGATCGCTATGGATTTTCCGCTGCGGTTTTTGCGGCAACTGAATTGCGGTTCTCCGGCGTGTCAGCCAGCGCCTTCGTCAGCTCCCACTCATCTTCGTTCGGTTCCTGGGCAAACCAGATTGCACGCTCTCCCTTCTGAATGGCACGTTCTCCCGCCCACAGATAGTAGCTGAACTCGACGGTCTTGCCGACCTTTCCCTCGGGCGCTTTTCCAGCCAGAACTTTGATCAGCCGCAACTGCTGGGTCACAGGGTTGGGCGGCGTACCGGCCTGTATTTGAGGATCACTCACCGCCTCGCACACGACGACCATGCCGAACCGGCCTTCCATTGCTTGTGCGACAGTCAGCCGGCTTCCGGGCAGGTCTTTCGCCACCTTTCCGGGCGTTGGCTCATCAGCCGACGACAGCAGAACGGCGAAACACACGGCTGCCAGAAATTTTGCCGCCAGGAAATTGCTTTTGCGCCAGCAGCACCGTGAACGGTCAGAACGTGAACCGGCTGCGTGGAGCGAGGGCGTCTGACTGCGGAAAGCGGGTGCGGACGGAATACGCATGGCGCGCTGGTACCAACACCGGCAGCAGCCGCCAAGGACGAACCTGCGGCGAGGAGGGCAGCGGGCGTGGTTCTAAGCGCGTCCGGGTTCACATTGGAAAAGCCGGCGTGCGATTTCTCCCGGCACCGTCAGCCCATCCTCCAGCGGCCTGCTGTCCGCGTGCATCCGCCTTCGAGCAGTTCGGCGAATTGCTCATCGAGAAGCACCATCTGCTTGAGCGCATGCCCGTGGCTGGCTGCGCAGTGCTTGCTCGCATTGGCGAGCGGCATCATGCCGGGTGGATATTGATCACTGCCCGCGCCCCGGTGATTGACGTGTGCCGTGCTCAAATCCAGCAACCTGACCGCCTCCATGATGAGGTGGACGAGATGATCCTCCGGCGACCCAATCGCGCAAATCCGGCGGCAGGAGCATCGGTGTGTCGTGAGCGACCGAGACGAAGCGGGCAGGCATGCTCCTACAACCCACCAAGTGAAAAAGAGTCGCGTGGAAAGTCCGACAGGCGCTAGGTCTCCCGGTATGTCCGCCAACATTCTCCGCACGACCGTCGCAGAAATTGTCGAGAAGACGCCCGTCTTCGACATTCACACGCATCTCTATGACCCGGCCTTTGGCGACATGTTGCTCTGGGGGATTGATGAATTGCTCACCTACCATTACCTCGTGAGCGAGGCCTTCCGCTGGATGGACATGCCGTATGAGAAATTCTGGGCCGCGCCGAAGCAGCAGCAGGCGGAGTGGATCTGGAACGAACTTTTCATCAAGCACTCGCCCGTCAGCGAGGCCTGCCGCGGTGTGGTGACGGTGCTGAACAAACTCGGCATCGCCGCCGACCGCCGCGATCTCCCTGCTCTGCGCCGGTGGTTCGCGCAATGGAAGCCTGCTGATTACATCAACCGTTGCTGCGAGCTCGCCAATGTCCGCAAGATTGGGATGACGAACTCGCCGTTCGACGATGCCGAGCGGCCGGTGTGGGAGAAGGGATTCAAGCGCGACCCTCGTTTCGTCGCCGCTCTGCGAATCGATCCTTTGCTCATGGATTGGCCAAACGCGGCGAAGCGGCTCCACGGGTGGGGATACACGGTCAGCGCGGATTTCTCCGGCCAGACATTCGCCGAGGTGCGGCGCTTCCTCGGCGATTGGACGAAAAAGATCGATGCGCATTACTGCATGGTCTCGCTGCCGCCAGAATTCGCGTTTCCGGCAAAGACGGATGCCGCGCAAATCATCGAGCACGCGATCATGCCGCACGGCCGTGAGCACAACCAGGCGTTCGCGCTGATGATTGGCGTTCGCCGGGCGGTGAATCCGCAACTCCAGCTCGCGGGCGACAGCATCGGCACGGCGGATGTCACCGCGGTCGAGCGCTTGTGCGCCGCTTTCCCGGGGAACAAATTCCTCTGCACGATGCTAGCGCGCGAGAACCAGCACGCGCTTTGCATCGCGGCGCGGAAATTCCGCACCCTGCACGTCTTCGGCTGCTGGTGGTTCATGAATGTGCCCAGCATCATCGAGGAAATCACCCGCATGCGGCTCGAGCTCATCGGCCTGAGTTGCACCCCACAGCACAGCGACTGCCGGGTGCTCGACCAGCTCACTTACAAGTGGGCTCACAGCCGCCCCATCATCGCCAAGGTCCTCGCAGACAAGTATGAGGATCTGGCTGTGGGCGGCTGGCATCCCACGCGTGAAGAAATCCAGCGGGACGTGCAGCATCTCCTCGGTGGAGCGTTCGAGGAGTTTCTCGCACGGAACTGAGCATCGCCTCCCGGCGAGGTCACTCTGGCAAACTGCCCGAGGTGCTCACCACGGTTTCCCCGTTTAGCCGAGGCGTTGGCGGAGGAGGATTCGGAGCACGAGGTGGTCTTTGTGGGCGAAGGGCTACACCGGCGAAAGCGTGGTGATCCAACTCCCGGCAATTGGATCATCAAAGTCGCAGACGAGTTCTTCGCGGGATTGAAATAAAAAAGCGCCCCGGCGTCTTTCGACCCCGGGGCGCTGAATTTATCGTTTCGCCTCTCGCGATTAGAATGCGACTTTGAGGCCGCCTGTGAATACCACGGCGTTCTCCTCGCCGTCATTTGCGGCAATCACCCCGTCACCGAGATGGTAGTAGGTGGCGCTGGCGCTCAGCGACCAGTCGCCGAGGCACTCAGGAATGAATCCGAGCTTGTAGCTGGCAGCGAGACCGGCGGAGAAGAAGCCATAGCCTTCGTCGCCTGCATAGTATTCGCCGGAGCCAAAGCCCACCTTGATCGGAACCGACACCGAGAGATCGCCCCAGCTGTGGCCGGGAGCGATGCCCACCTCGTAATAAATGCCTTCGTCGATACCGTTGCCCGATTTGCCTTCCAGTTCGAACTCAACGTAAACATACGGGTTCAGTGCGAATGCACCGAGCAGATCGCTGTCGTTGTAGCCGAGGGTCACGCCCAGGCCGTCCGCATTGGCGAAGTAGTCACCAGGGCTCTCGTACTTGATGTATTTCACGCCCAAGGTCCACTTCTCCGCGAGGGTTGCGGTGATGCCTGCGGTGAAGTCGAACTCGAACCAGTTGGAGGTCGAGCTGCCAACCCCGCGGTTGTCATGGAAGGAATTCCAGATGCCGATGTCGAGGGACAACGAGTTCAGGAAGCCCGATCCCTCGTAAACTTTGAACGAGAGATTGGCATACGGTTGAATGATGAAGCCCGAATCTTGCAGGTTGATACCGTGGAAGTAGTAGGCGCTTACGACGTCGAAGCCAGCGTTGCCGCTGATGCAGGACTCCGTAACGACCTCTTTGACGGACTTGGATGATTTGCCCGGTGCGGCAACTCCCGCTTGGGCGCTAGCCGCAAGTATGGAAGTAGCTGCAAGAGCAGTGATGGTTGTGATGCGTTTTGTCATGGTGGTGTTTGTGTTTGCTGGTATTTTTTAATGCCGTTTCTGGCACGGGATGGGTCATATCAATTCTCCCGCCACCCTTGCAACAGTTTTTTTAGCGCCTTGTGTGAATAATTGTGAATAACTCCGATCTACAGAGGAAATCGGACGCAGAATCTGTGAATAAGCCACGGTCATCAGGCGCTTGAATCCGCCCATTCGCTCTGCTTTTTCAGCTCCCAGATCGAAACCCGCGCTCGCGGAGCACCTCACGATTCACAATTCAACACCACCTTGCCACAGTGCCCGGGGGCCATCACGGCTTGATGCGCCCCCGGTGCCTCGCTCATCGGAAACTCGCGCTGAACCACCGGTGACAACTCCCTCTTCTCAATCCCGGACATTATCGCAGTGACCGCTTCTGCCCGCTCCTCCCATGTCGCATTGGAAGCCATCACACCGCGAATCTCGGCCTCCCGGATCATCGCATGTCGCGGGTTGATTTCCACGCGCCCGCGGCTGCCCACAATCACAATCCGTCCACCCTTTGCCAGCATCTCCAAATCCCGATCCAGATTCTGGTTTGCCAGCATCTCAACGATGAGATCCACCCCTCCGCTCGTATCACGCACCGAAGCCCAGTAGTCTGCAGTTCCGTGGTCGAACACTTCCGCTCCCAATTTGGCCAGCATCGCACGCCCTGCGGCGCTGCCACCGGTCGCGAAGACACGTAAGCCGGAACTCAACGCCAGTTGCACCGCCGCCACCCCCGTCCCACCAGTCCCTCCGTGAATGAGCACGGTCTCCCCAGGTTTTGCGCCCCCGCGCTGGATGAGCGCGCGAAACGCCGTCATGTAAGGCACGCCGAGCGCAGCGCCTTGCGCATAGCTCATCCACGTGGGCAGCGGATGCACATCCCGCGCATCGCAGACCGCAAACCCGGCGTAGCTCCCCGTGTTGCACCCGGACAGCCAAAGGCGCTGACCCACCTGCAAGTTTCCACCGATCCCCGACCCGAGCGCCACAATCATCCCGGCACCATCGCTCCCCGGCGTGTACGGCAGGCTCGGCAAGCGTCCGTATTGGCCGCTCCGGATATAAACATCCACGGGATTCACACCCGCCGCCGCCACGCGTACCAGCACCTGCGCCGCATCTGGCTGCGGCTCCGGCAAAGTCGCCACCTTCATCACCTCCGGCGCACCGAATTCACAAACCTGTATCGCTTTCATCACTCCGCCCCTGCCAGAACCCGCTCACACCGCCAAGCTCCGATACAGTTGCAATCGCCGCTCCGAACACGCACTTTTCAAAAATGAGCGACTGCTGCAATGACCACATCCATCCCGCGCCCGACACCGCCAACGGTCTCGCCAATCCGGCCGTGCTCGATGCACTCGCGGACGACAGGATCACGGGCGAAGTCGTGCTCATCATGTTCGAGCCACGCGCGTGGACCCTCGGCGACGTGCAGCTTTTTCAGCTCCAGGAAAAATTGAACGCCTACCTCAGCTTTGCGCTCGACGGCGAACTCGCCGAACAGCTCCCACAAATGGCCGGCCGCCCCGTCCGCATCCAGCTCAACTGCGCGGCACCCCCTCCCCCGCCCGTCGTCGAGTTCCTTGCCAAAGTGCGCGAGCAAGTCGGCTACCAAGGCATCAACCTCACCGTCGAGGGCCTGGCTCCGGAAACCGGCGGCGGATGCGGCACCGGTTGCGGATGCCATTGACCGCGCACGCCGGCCTTGCGCCTCCCGCATAAAACTGAACGATGCCGCACGCATGACCCGCATCGCTCTCGCCTTCCTTCTGCTCCTCCTCCCGCTTCCCGCAGCGGACAAACCGAACATCATCCTCATTTTCGCCGACGACCTCGGCATCAATGACCTCGGCTGCTACGGCCGCAAAGACCACCGCACGCCGAACCTCGACAAGCTTGCCGCGCAGGGCATGCGCTTCACCTGCGCATACACCGCACAGCCCATCTGCTCGCCCTCGCGCGCCGCATTGATGACCGGCAAACATCCCGCACGGCTCCACCTCACAAATTATCTCCCGGGCCGTGCCGATGCGCCCTCGCAAAAACTCCGCCAGCCCCGCATCGAAGGACAACTCCCGCTCGCGGAAATCACCATCGCAGAGTTGCTGCACAACGCGGGATATGCGACCGGGCTTTTTGGCAAATGGCACCTCGGCGGCGACGGCTTCAGTCCAAAGCAGCAGGGATTCGACACCGTGTTCATGCCCGAAGCGACCTCGAAACCCTCGACCAGCGAAGGCGGGAAAAGCGAACACGCCATCACCGAAGCCGCCATCAAATTCATCGAGTCGAACAAAGACCGCCCGTTCTTCTGCTACGTGCCTCACAACAACCCCCACATCCCGATCACCGCGAAGCCCGAACTCATCCAGAACAATTCCGCCGCCTTCCACCCCGCATACGCAGCGATGATCGAGACGCTCGACGACAGCGTCGGCCTGCTCATGCAAAAGATCGAATCCCTCGGCATCGCCGAACGCACACTCATCATTTTCACCAGCGACAATGGAGGCCTCCACGTCCTCGAATCCCCCGGCACACCCGCCACGCACAACACCCCATTCCGCGCCGGCAAAGGCTACCTCTACGAGGGCGGCCTCCGCGAACCGCTCATCGCCAGATGGCCCGGAAAAATCCAGCCCGGCACCACGTGCGACACACCCATCGTCCTCACCGACCTCGTTCCCACGTTCCTCGAATTTGCCGGGATTGATCCCGGCAAAACCTGCGGTCCGCTCGACGGCAGCAGCATCGCACGCCTCCTCCGCGGCCAGCCCATGCCCGCACGCGCACACTTCTGGCACTTTCCAAACTACACCAACCAGGGCGGACGCCCCGCCAGTGCCATGCGCGACGGCGACTGGAAACTCATCGAGCACTTCGAGGATCGCAAATGCGAACTCTTCAACCTCGCCACAGACCCATCCGAGAAAAACGACCTCGCCGCAACCGAACCCGCGCGCACCACGGACATGAAATCAAAACTCACCGCCTGGCGCACCGGCATCGGCGCGCAAATGCCCGAGCCGAATCCCGCCTTCGATCCCGCACTCCACAAAACCATCTACTCAGACGTGAACTCATCCGACATCCCCGCCGCCGCCACGTCCGTCGCCATCGCACCAGCATGGAAAGCCTGGCGCTCAGCGATGAATGACGCCGTCAAGGACAGCCGTCCGCGAATCACGCCCGCGAAGGGGATCATCAACCTCCCTGCAAGTGCGGCCACCGTCCATGCAACCAAACTCCGCTACGAGGAGCAGACCTTCAAAAACACCCTCGGCTTCTGGGTGAACAAAGACGACTGGGCGGAGTGGAATGTCGAAGTCCCCGCAGAAGGCACCTACGAGGTGGACATCCTGCAAGGCTGCGGAAAAGGCAGCGGTGGTGCCGAAGTTGAATTCACCGTCGGCCCGGCAACCTTCCTCGTAAAAGTCGTCGAAACCGGCCACTTCCAAAACTTCATCCGCCGCACCATCGGCACCGTGAAACTCCCTGCTGGAAAAACGAACGTCAGCGTGAAACCCAAGACCAAGCCCGGAGGCGCAGTCATGGACCTCCGCGAAGTGCGCCTCGTGCCCGAGTAATCCTAAAACCGGCGATGGAATGAGCCACGAAAAGGCACAGAAGGCCCAAAATGAGGGGGAAAGAGGCTGGATGGCTCCGGCTATTCGCTCACCCAACGGGTGAATTCGCCGTTTTCGGCAATCCGATCCTTTTGTGCCCCTTGTGCATTT
>CAMAUI010000037.1 GCA_945861385.1 Prosthecobacter debontii | reverse complement strand
GACTCGCCGCGAGCGCCCCTGTGCGCGTGGCTCACGCAGGGTGCCCAGAGGCACCGGATGCCTTCAGCCAGCCAGCCGCCCCGAGGTGTTCCCGGCGAGTCGCCGGAAACTGCACCCGAGTCGGGTGCTCCACCCGGGAGCGCCCCGCTCCGCTTTGCCCTTCCTGCTTTCTGAGTGTGAAAATCGTATGAAAGGTGGCATGAGGGGTCTGGGTACAGGCAATAATCAGCAGGGCCACCGACTGGTGATCGGCGGCCCTGCGGTTGATTTGGATTCGGGTGATGCGCTGCCAGCGTGGGCTGCTGGTCAGCGCGGGGTCACCTTGAGGCGGACGAAGCGGGGGCTGGGACCCGTCAGGGTATAACTGAGTTCACCGTCAACAGCCGGAGGACCGGCGCTGTACTCGGTGTTGGAATCGAGTTCGCCAACAGGAACATCGTCCCACGTCAGGAGGTTGCTGGAGGTTTGGACGACGAACTCGGTGCCGTAGGCGGAACTGGGGAGATTGCCGCCATTGGGCCAGGTCACTTTCAGGGTGGTGCCGTTGAGAACCGGGTTGGTGGCGATACCAGTCTTGTTCATGAAGAAGGCGACGCCGTTAACAACGCTATCCTTGTTGAAGTCTTGATCAGAAGGTTCGCCGCCGACGTTGGTGGTCGCCCAAGTGACGTAAGCGGAGGGAGGCTCGCTAAGGGTAAGCGTTCCCGTGGTTTCATTGAAGGTATAGAACTTGTTGCCGACGGTCTTGGTCCACTCTGCAGCGCCGGAGTTCGTCCACGGGGTGGAAGTCAAATCCACAACCTGGAACGTGGCGCCATAGGCCCCGGGGAGGGACCCCACGTTTTCAAGCTGCCATGTCCCGGTGACGAGCGCGGAGGCATCGGTCAGAGTCGTATCGATGCAGAAATCGCCGTCGAGTTGGGCGGCTCCACCTCCGGTGAGGGTGTTATGACCGCTGTCACTAGTGGCGGGGATGACGAACCGCAACTGCGCGTCGTCAGCCAATGTCAGCTTGCCCTCGGAGATCAGGGTATCGCCGGTGTAGGTGTTTTTGGCGGCAAGGATCAGTTCACCGCCATTCCTCTTCCTGAGACCCCGCTGTCCACTGAGCACGCCGCTCATTTTGGCCGATTGCGTTGTAACGGAGATGACGCGCCCCCATCTGGTGGGATCAGGGATTGTGCCCAAGTTGATCGGGTTCACAAACTCGATGGGGTGAGTGCCTTGGGTATTATAGGTGCCCACATGGGCCCCATTCAAATACAGACCCTTCATACCTCCGGCCGAGGTCGTCCCGCCACCATCAGGAAAGAAGAACCCCGAGTTCCATGTCAATGCTTCGGGGCTGGCCAGACTGCTGCCGAAGCACACTTTCACGGGGCCGCCCACGGCGGTGAAGCCTGCGCCTTCGTCTATGCCACATTGGAGCTGCATCTGGCCTGCGCCGGTGCCGCCGGGGCGTACCAGATCGACGCCCGTCTGGAACCCGGCTTGCCTGTTTATCCTGAGGTTGGTATTCGGCGACAGGCTGGTGCCGTCGTTGGCCCGGACGTACATCTGCCAATCATTCGTGCAGGTTGGCCCGGAGTAGGTGTTCGTGCCGGTCAGAATCGCTAACCCGCCAAACCTCATGGGAGTGAAACCACCCGCGCCAGTGAGGTTGGCACCAACGGTCACCGTGGTCTGCGCGCCGGTTGCGTATCCGCCAGGTGCGTTGAGCGTACCGCTGGTCACATTTCCGGGCATGAACGTGACCGTGTTGACCGCGACCGTGCCGCCAGCGGTTACAGTGAGGTTTCCTGCCGTAGTGAGCGAGGTGGCGTTCAACGTGCCGGTAGCGCCTACAGTGGCGGTTCCTCC
This sequence comes from Prosthecobacter debontii, assembly GCA_945861385.1. Lineage (GTDB taxonomy): Bacteria > Verrucomicrobiota > Verrucomicrobiia > Chthoniobacterales > Chthoniobacteraceae > SXWH01. The sequence continues at coordinate 35,842 of CAMAUI010000037.1, read as the reverse complement.
CGTAGCGATCGATAAGGAGCCGGCCGTCAACGTGCCGTCCACTTGTAGCGTGCCTACTGCACCCACGGCGGCCTGTGCGGTCAACGTCAGGGTTTTCGTGCTATTGATGGTGAGTGTGGAGGCGTTGGTCGCGCCAAGGAGCAGCGATGCCGAGGAGAAGTCGTCAGCCAGCGCGACGATGCTATCAGCAGAAGCCGCGTCTATGGCCATGTTCCTGGCGGCTACGGGTGCATTGCCACCGGACCACTTGGAGTCGGCCCAATTGCCAATGCCGCCATCCCAGGTCATGGCACCGTACAGAGTTGTCACCTCCGCCGGGGTAAGCGCCCTATTGAAGAAGTAAACCTCGTCCAACTTGACCCTGGCGAAACCGTTGGGTGCGCCTTCCGCACCGGCATTTTCATTCGATGAACACCCAAAGGTCAGCGCACCCTTGGTGGGACTTACAGTGCCCGTTCGAGCCTGCTCCGCTATCTTAATGCCATTCTGGTAGATCCTACAAAAACCACCTCCGAAAGTGACCGCGTAATGCACCCAATTTGTTTGGGCGGGACTAAGGATAGTAGGGGTAGGCCAACACGAATCGAGGCCATTGCGCATACCGATACCCATGTTGTTACTACCGACGGAAATGATCCGAAAACCTCCAGGACCGTCACCGTCCTTGTTGACCCAACCCGTCCACATTTCGGGAATGTTGCCCGTCGTCCAGTAGGAAACGCTGTACGCAGAACCCGGGGCGAAGTACGTATTGTTACCGCCATCGGTGCTCACGACGACGCCCGTGCCGCCAGCGGTCATATTGGCCGATTGGCGCGCAGGGCCCCCAATGGGACCCTCGAAGCCAGGTGGGACGTTGGTGCTATAAGCCGGCGTCCCAACCATGTTGCCGTTGTAGGGACCGCCGGCGGCACCGGAGGTTTCGGCGACAACAGCGCCTGTGTCTGTGTCGAAGCTCCAGTAGCCCTTCAGCCCGTCTGTAATTAATGGTGCCGCCTGCACCGGCAGGGCAAACAGGGCGAAGATGGATCCCGCAAGGATGTGGGCGGGTTTGCGGGAAAGGGAGGTATGGGTTGTTTTCATGGTTCGTTTTTTGGCTGCAAGGAAATTGATATCGCGCCCGCCGCACTGGAAGCGGTCAGAACGGGGACGGGCGTCGGGGAGTGAGGGCGGGGGGAAAGGTTGAATGATGAAGGAATAAGGATGAACGGAGCCTTCCGCGCTGTTCCGAGAGGCGGATTTGCCGGGGGCGAGGCGGAGTCGCAGAATTCATTCACTCAGGTGTTGTTCGTGTTTGCAAGGATGCTCCTCCGCTACGTTTTGCCAAGCCGTATTTTGGAAAGTCTGGGCAGCGGTTATATGTGGGGCGCGGTGCTCTCCGTGGCGTCAGTCCGAATTCAGGACGAGGGTGGAGCCGTCTTCGCGGGGGGTCTCGACCGGCTTGCAGAAGTCGGGGCGCTGGTCGCAACCCGGCGGTGGAGGCGCGTTTTTCCGTTTCTGCAGATGGTCACACCCACTGCCACGCCGGATGCCGGACCGCCGTGAGGCATTGCGCGACGGTGAGACTGCGTTTTGCGCTGGCGCCGTTCCGCGCCGCAAAATCCGCCCAAATCCGTCGCTCCTCCTGGCTCGCGCTGCCGCTGCTGCGGAACGGAACGCGCATTCCGATCAGGAGGGCCAGGTAACCCTGCAGGCCGAAAAGTTCCGAGCCCGTCGGCAGCAGGCGGCGTCCCATTCCGCTCGGTCCGTTCTCCGCGAAGAATGCGAGGAAATCCGCGAGATCGCCGACTTCCGTATCCGCGCGGCATTGCCGCCAGAACGGCGTGTCGAGCCGCGTGTTGAAGCGGTAGTGTATCGCGAGAAAATCGCGGATCGCGTCCCAAGTTTCGCCGACCATGCGGTTGTAGAGCGCGACCATCGAATCGGTCGGCTGCAGCCGGGTATCCACGAGCACATCGCCGAGGATGCGGAGTTCGATCACGAGTTGCCCGAGTGCCGTCGCTTCGAGCGGCTCCACGAAGCCGCTCGAATTGCCCACGGCAACGACGTTCCCCACAAAATTCCGCGCGACTCGTCCGCTGCGAAATTTCACCACGCGCGTGTCGCCAATCCCCGGGTTTTTGCCCACGAGTTCATCGCGCGCGGCATCGTCGGAAATTGCCGATGAGGCATAGACGTACCCGCGATTGATGAAGTGTTCGTGCTCGATCTGCCACGCCCAGCCCGCGTCCATGGTCTCCGCGGTCGTGTAGGGCAGGATCGGCTCGGTCGTCCGCTCCCATCCACCGATCACCGCGCGGTCCGTGAAAAGCGCGCGGTCGAAACTCACCCACGGTTCGCCGAGGGCCCGCCCGATCAGTTCCGCCCGAAAGCCGCTCGCATCGACAAACAAATCCGCCTCCATGCGCTCGCCGGCGGTGGTGAGCAGCGCCGCGACATTTTCCCCGCACATCTCGACACGCTCGATGGTCGCATCGGAAATGCCCACACCCGCGGCGCGGCACGCGATTTCGAGAAACGCGATCAGTTTCTGGTTCTCGATATGGAAGCCGAACGATCCCGGAATGATCTTCGGAAAGCCGCCGCCATCCGGAAAACACCGGTCACGCGCGGCCAATGCCGAAACAAGATCGCTGTCGTCGCATGACTCCTCGCAGTAGAAGCCGTGGGCGAGTGGCAGGTCCGTGACCCGCGCATCGAACTGATTTGTGAACGTGTAAAAGAAGCGCTCGCGTGGACCCCAAAAAAACCGCAGCCCGAGCTTCCACGTCGGCTGAGCGATGGAAAAGAAATCCGCCATGCTGAGGCCGAGATGCCGGAACAAGTGCTCGGGAAAAAGCACCGTCGTTCCCTCTCCCACACCGATCGTTCCGAGGTCCGTGCTGCGCACCACGCGCACCTCGAGCGCGGGAAATCGCCGCCGCAGCGTCAGCGCCGCGAGCAGTCCCGCGCTCCCGCCGCCCAGTACGAGGATGCTGCCGATCGGTCGTGAAAACATCGCCTTAAACCATCTTCCAAAAAGAAAACGACCGCGAAGGGCGCGAAGGACGCGAAGATGCGATGCAAGAGAGCCGCGGTTTCTTTCCTCCGCGCCCTTCGCGCCCTTCGCAGTCACCTCCCGGGGGTCTGATTGTTTTTGCGAGTTGGTATGAGGGGGGCTGGGGGGAGCAAGGGGAGGGGAAGGGCTGAAGTATGAAGGAAGAAGGATGAAGGTGGTTTTCCTCGCTGTTCCGAACGGTGGATTTCCGGGGTTGAGAGTCGGATCTGGCGAGATTCATGCGTTGCAGCGACGGTCGCGAACATGGCCGTCCGCTCCGCTTTGCCAAGCATTTCTTCGGCAGCGGTTTTATGTGGGGCGCGGTGCTCTCCGTGGCGGCAGTCCGAATCGAGGACGAGGAAGGAACTGTCTTCGCCGCGGGGCGCTGCTCGAACAGGCCGCCGCTTGGTTAGTTCTCGTCAATCTTGAAGCGGAAGAACTCGGCGGGGGCGGAGCGCGGACCGATGAAGGAGTGGATCGCGTTCGGGTCCAACGGGAGCCCGTCGTTGCCCGGCACGTCCCACGGGAACCAGTTCACGAGGTCCACGGAGTGCAAGGCGCTGACGCGCCGGTTGCCGAGGCCCGCGAAGTCGAGGAAGACATTGGCCCCTTCGTGCCGGATGACCGGCCGCCAGTAACTCGATGGATCGTTCGGATTCGTGTTGGCGAGCCATTCGTAATTGTTGTCCCCCGCATCGCCGTCGGGATCGGCGCCCGGCGCGCCTTCGGGCGACGTGCCATTGCCGAAGCGCGCGATCCGCCACTGCTGGTAGGTGGTATGAGTCTGAACCTCGGATGCGATCCAGTTGGAGATGAGCTGCGCGGCCTCGAGATCCACCACGTTGGTGGCCAGTGGCGGCATGCGGGTGTAGCCGTTGGAAGCCGAGAGGCGGTTGTAAACGACCGAGCTGTTGACGTTGCCGGGGATGACGAGGAGGTGGCCCGGATTGGCGGACCCATCGACCACCAAGCCGTTGATCAGGCCCGTCTGGGCCAGGGTGAGGTGGCCCCGCCCATCCCAGACGCCTCCGCCCGTTCCGCCCGCGCGGTGGCAGTAGGAGCAGTTCACGTCGAGATAGGAACGCACCCGCGCCTCGTGCGAATACCGCGTCTCGTCGGGCCGCACGTGTCGCGGCAGCGATGACGGGCTTCCCGTGAATCCGCTCAGGTAACCCGCCGTGTTCAGCATCCCGAGGAAGTTTCCAGAAATGCCCGCAATCTGACCGGAGGTATTGAGTTGGCGCGTGTTGAACGAAAGGGCATGGCCGGCCGGTGCCGTGTGGCAACTCGTGCATGCCGCCCGCGAGGGAATCTGCCACACGACATTCGTGGGTATCGCGTCAACCGTGATGGCGACATTGAAACTCTCGCCGTTGTTTGCGGCGAGATTGGCCTCGCCCTGCACCCCGGTGTTGATGTTCTCCCACCGGTAGGAGACTCCGTAGGCATCGCCCGCATTTTTCACCAGGAAACGCGTCTCGAGACGCCGGCGCGGCGAAGTGAGCTTCGGACGCCGGTCGATCACATTCGCCCCGTTGATGGTCCGGGTGAAGGTTTCCCACTCGGTGGGCATGTCGAAATGCTTCGCCCAGATCATGCCGGCGGGGAAAGTCCACACGCCATCCTTCGAGTATCCCATCGTGTCGGTGGTGTTCTTGATCAGGCTCCAGCGCTTCTTCTCGGCGAAATCCGACCAGAAACGCAGGTTCGGATTGTATGCCACGGCCCCGGGTTGGGGCGTCAGGTCGCCGAGGTCGGCGAAAAAGCCCGTCTTCGTGAGCGTCGCGGGGAAGCTGGAGTCGTCCACTCCGACCGTGATGCGCTTGATGCTTCCGGTTCCGGCTCCCCCGAAGCCTCCCGCCCCGCGGTCCACCACCAGGATGTCGCCGTTGGAGGGGTCCACCGCGAAGCCCGTCAGCCCCACCTCTCCGGCGAGGCGCTCCACGATCGGCGCTCCGCCGGTCCTCTGCAGCGTCCAGATATGACCGTTGAGGTAGTCCCCGAAAATGAACTTCCCGGTGAACTGCGGCTTGGCCGTGCTCCGGTAGAGCGACCCCGCGATCACCGAAAAGCCGTCGAATGCCCCGCCCCCGTGAGCGTAGGTGTAGAACGGTTCGTTCAGCGTCGCGGCCGACTCCGGGGCGCCATTGAGCAACTGCCCGCTGCGGACTCCCGCAAGATTCGCCTCGCGCCACCCCCAGCCGCCGTTGCCGCGGTAAACCCCGCCGCCGTCCACCAGCGGGAAGGGATAGATCGCGAGTTCCTCCCGCGCGCTGCGTCCCACGTCGGCCACCCAGATTTCATCCACCGTGCCGTCCCCGTTGTTGTCCTCCGCCGAGAAGCTCCACGGGTTGCGTTGCCCCATGATCGCGATCTCGGTGCGCACCTGGTTGGGGGTAAGAGCGACCCCGTTGAAGCTGCCGATCCCGCGCCCGTCGTTGGCCACTTTGTCGAGTAACGGATTGTCCGGTGGAATCGAGAAGTACGCCTCGCCGCTCGTGCCTCCTCCCACCCGAGGGATGACGAGGTCCGCGTCGTTGTTCGAGCCACCCGGGTCCGCCCCGGGCGCCGGGTCCGGGTTCGGGAAAAAGCTCCCGGGCTTTTTGTCCACGTCGATCCTGATGATCGAGGACCAGAGGTTCCGATCAATATGCTGCGAATTGTCTCCCGCGTCGCTCTGCTCCCCGTTGTCGCCGAAGCCGACGTAGAGGTATCCGTCCGGTCCGAACCGGCACTGGCCGATGCTGTGGATGCCGCTGTCGGCGTTCTGGTCGAGCAGGACCACCTTCGATGCCGGATTGGCCACGTAGGGGGCACTCGTGGAGCAGGTGAACCGGGCCACCCGCACTCCTCCCTGGAGGGTGTCATAGGTCAGAAAAATGTACCCGTTGTTCGCCCAGTTGGGGTGAATCGCGATCCCCTTCAGCGCCTTCTCGAACGCGGCGGAGTCCACCTCGGTACGGATATCGAGCACGAGGACACTCGTCGCGGGCGTCTGGGTGACATCCGGGATCAGGTAAACCCTCCCGTCATCCTGCGCGACAAAGAGCTTCCGCGTATCTCCCCGCACGGTGTCGGCGGTATGCGGACCCTGGAAGGTGATTCCCGGGAAGGCCTCCTGGAGGCTGTAAGCGGTGGGCGGCGGCTGGGCCGGCAGCGTCGCGAAGCCGGCGTCGAAACGAAAATTCGTCGTGAAGTTGATCGTGACCGTCGCGCTGGAGGTGAGGGTCCCGGTGAAATTGTCCACCGCATAGGTGATCGCATCGCTGGCAGGCGTGCCGGTGGTGTGCTGATAGAAAATCGTCCCGTCTGGATGCGCCACCGCAGACCCGTGGGACGGCCCCGCGGTGATCCGCAGCGTCGAGCGGTTGATCCCGCCGGTGTCGTTGGCGACCACGTTGAGACGGAATTTCCCGTTGGCGTGCATCGTGACCGTGTCGTTCACCGCGACCGGCGGCACGTTCGGGTTGACCCCGTCGAGAAACAGGGGAGCCTCTGCGTTGTAGGCGTCAAGGATCTCCTGGGCGGTTTTGACGGTCTTGAAGACCTGCACGCGCGCGATCGTCCCATCCAGCGAAACCGGGGTGGTGGCCGGGTTGCCGCTCTCGTTTTCCGCCCCGAGCGCGACCGGGTTCGACTCCGCGTGGACGCTGAGGGCACCGTGAGCATCCACGTTGCTGAGGATGCCGTTGATGTAAACCCGCGAGGTGGTCCCGTCGAAAGTGTAGGCCAGGTTCGCCCAGCGCCCCGCGGTGGCAGCGATGCTGGTCCCGTTCATGGTGCCGTAGGGGACATCCTGGGATCCCCAGTGACCCACCGCCCCGAAATCGGCGCTCAATCCCTGGTGAAAAGCGCAATTTGAGCCGTTGGGTCCGCCGCCGCGGCGCCCCCAGGCCACGATGGTCTCCTCGGTGCCGAGGGCCCCGTTCCAAACCCATGCCCGGACGCTGTGGACCTGATTGCCCGAAAGACCCACCGCAGGGGCGAGTTGCGCGGCCGTCATCTTGTCGCCGCCGGTGAAACCCAGGCCCTGGATCAGGACCCCCGGATTATTGTTCGCCGGGTGGCTCGTCGCCACCACCGTGCCCGCCACCGTCGTGAAAAGCCCGGCATCCCCGGGGTTGGCGATGGTCGTAATGACGGTCCCGTTCGCCACGCCCAGATTGGTGGCATCGAGGTTTACGACTGAAACCACAGCCCCCGGATAATCCGCATCGTCGTTGGGATCGCTCCCGGCCGCGACTTCCACTCCGTCGTTCCAGCCATCATTGTCGCTGTCCGCATCGCAGGGGTCGGTGCCTCCCGCCAGTTCCTGGAGGTTGCTCAGCCCATCGCTGTCCGGGTCCGCCTCGGCATCCGGCACATTTTTGTTGAGGCAGGCGTGGCGGTCCTCGATGGCATCAATGATCGTGTCGCCGTCCGTGTCGGTGAAATCCGTAATGCCGTCGAAAAAGAGCGCTTTCTCCGCGTTGAACGCGTCAAGGATCTGTTGATCGCTCATCACGGTATTGAAGACCTGAACGCGGGCGATCGTCCCGTCCATGGGGATCGGGGCGGTGTTTGGATTGCCGGTCTCGTTCTCCGCGCCGAGCGCGATGGGATTCGACTCGCCGTGGACATTGAGCGCGCCGTGGGCATCCACATTACTCAGCAGTCCGTCAATATAGACGCGCGAGGTGGTTCCATCGAAAGTGTAGGAAAGTTGGACCCAGCGCCCGGCGGTGGTGTTGATGTTGGTGCCGTTCATGGTGCCCCACCCGACATCGGGGGCATTCCAGTGGCCGACCGCGCCGTAACCGGGGTCCGTTCCGTGGTGAAACCCGCAATTCGTGCCGGTGGGCCCGCCCCGGCGTCCCCACGACACGATCGTTTCGCGGACCCCGATGACGGGGTTCCAGACCCAGGCCCGCACACTATGTACTTGGTTGCCGGACAGCCCCACCGCCGGGGCGAGTTGCGCGGCATTCATCTTGTCCGCCACACCGAAGCCGAGCCCCTTGATCGCAACGCCGGGATAGTTGTTGGAAGGATGGCTGGTTGCCACCACCTGGCCCGCCACGGTGCTAAATATTCCCGCCGTCCCGCTGTTCGCCATCGTGCTGACCACCGTTCCGTTCGAGACCGTCAGGGCGGTGGCATCCACATTGACGATGGTACCACCATCGGCCCGGTGGAGGGACAACCCGGCCGCAACGGCGCAAATCATGGGAATGAGCAGGAACCGCAAACGCGAAAAGCAGAGCGGGTTTCGAATTTTTCGGGTTTTCATGACTGAAAGGAAATTGCTTTTACTGAAAGGAAATTGCTTTTGCGCCCGGCGCACCGGAAACGGTCAGAACCGGGACGGGCGTCGGGGAGCGAGGGGGGTATTTCGGTTTTGTCCATCGGCCTCTTGCTGCCACGCGGCGCGGGGTGTGGCGAGCGCGTTCCGATAGCAGCGGCTTACGGCTGCGCCACCACGACGCGGAGAAAATCACGCGGTTCGCTGTCGGCGACGGTGCCGGGGGTGCGGAAGGTGCGGTAGGTCCAGCCGGGCGCGAGCGCGGGGAGTCCAGCCTGGATTGCTGTGGCGTCGTTGCCGGTGATTTCCGTGATGTCCATCGTGATGAAGTCTGTGAGATCGGCGGAGCCCTGGATGCGGAAAATGACGCCATCCACGGTGTCGGAGACGAGGTCGCCGGGGCCGTTGAAGACGGCTCCGGCGCGGACTGGCAGGGTGAGGGTGAACACCGTGTTGCTGTCGGCGAGAGTCGCGAGTCTGGCGTTCACTTTGCCGTCGCTGGCTCCCGTCAGCGGGTCGCCGTCGAGGGCGAATTCCTCGAAATTGACGCGGCCATCGCCGTCGAAATCCTCACCGGCACTCTCGGGGCCACCGAGTCCTTTTGCCAACGCCCAGACGGTGTATTCGCTGATGGGAGTGAGAGTGAGATTGCCATCGAAGGTGGTAAAGGTCCACGTCCCGCCGGCGACTTCCAGCACCCAGATGCCAGCCCCGGTTTGGGTGAAGGCGGGGACGTTGAAGGACGGGCCGAAGGTCTCATTCAGCGTGCTGACGGCGACGAGGTTCCAAGTGCCGGCGGTGTTCGTCACGGCCGTGGTGTCGAGGACGAAGCTGCCGTTAAAGGTGACTGTGCTGTTGCCCTCGATCCTGTTGCTCGAGGAGTCGGTCACGGCGAATTTCAAGCTGCCGGTTTGTTCGAGAACGAATGTGCCGCCGTTGACGATGGTGTTGCCGGTGTAGGTGTTCGTGCCGGAGAGGGCCATCGTGCCGTCTCCGATTTTGACGAGCCTTCCCGCACCGGTGACCGGGCCGGTGAAGAGGACGCTCTTGTTGGAATAACCGCTGGGGCTTGTGTTGACGACCAGGCGGGCGCCCGCAGCCAGTTCGATGGGGTTCGCCACGCCGGCGGACAGATCGGCGGAGATTCGCAGGCCGCCTTTGGACAGGTCGGTTCCCTTGAGCTCGGAGCGGAGCGGTCCGGTCCCAAGCGAATTGACATTGAAAATGCTGACATTGACGCCGTCGGTGCTGTTGGGCACGCCGAGGGTGACACCGCCCGAGAAGTTATTCGCGCCTTCCAATGTCAATCCCTGGGCTCGTCCGTCCCCGATTGCCACGATGCTTCCGGGGCCTGAGATCTGGGTGTTCGTCCAAATATCCGTGGCGCCTCCAAACGCGACGTTGAAGGTGACAGGCCCGCCGCTCAGGAAAAACGGGTTTGGATATGCGCCGGCTGCGGTGTTTCCCTCGAAGCCTGCCCCGCCGTCCTAATTGAAAACCACGCCGCCCGCGAGCGAGACCTGCCCGCTGCCAAAGCAGTTTTTGTTTCTCGGCTTGATCGTGCCGCTTTGGACCGTCGTTCCGCCGCTGAAATTGCTCGAGCCGCCCAGTGTCAGCGCTCCGAGGCCGACCTTGGCGAGAGAACCTGCGCCGCTGATTGCTCCGGTGTGTATGGTGCTGGCATTGTTTCCGCCGACGGTCAGGGCGACGGGGGAGGCGGCGCTGTTAACCAGGGCGAACGCTCCCGAGCCGGCCAGGCCCCCGAATTTGAAGGTGTTGCCGACAACCGAGCTGTCGAACACGAGGCTCCCGCCGTTCACTGTCACCGTGGCGTTTTGAAGTGTGTTCCCTTCGTTGAGCTGGAGCGTGCCGGCGCTGAGCCCGGTGTTGCCGGTGATCGGGTTGACGGCGCTGAGAATCAGCGTGCCGGTGCCTTCCTTGTTAAAGCCGGCAGTGCCGGCGAGTGCCGCGCTGATGGCGGTGGTGACTCCCGGATCCACGGTGATCGTATTGTCTGTGGGGCTCGTGCCGGCGAGGTTCAGGCTGGGGTTCGAAACCCCCGGCACCACGCTGTAGCCAGTGGTCGAAAACTTGAGGCCGAGAAGGGGAGAGACAGTGCCATTGATGGTGACAGTGCCGGCGGCATCGCCAAACACGAGTGCGCCCGAGGTTCCCTGGGCGAAAGCACCCTGGATCCCGGCGGTTCCGGCCCACACATTCGATGCGCTGCTCCAAATCCCCGAGCCACCCCCGCCCGCCGCGGGTGCCCAGTAGAGCGGGGCGTCGGGAACAACTGTGATTCTGGCCGCGTAGAGATCCGCGACATTCTGCGCCGTGAGTTTGGATGGGAACAAGGCTGCTTCATCAATCGTGCCGATCCATTGGAGGGCGCCAAAATTGTCCTGGGAACCGATCCACACGGAGTCCCCATTGAAACTGCCATTGTAACCGCCACCCGTCGCATCGAGTACTCCGTCCACGTAAAGCGCCGAGCCCGAAGCGTCCGCAGTTGCCACGATGTGGTGCCAGTTGCCATCGGCCACAGGCTTTGTGCCGTTCAGGCCACCGCCGGGCAGAACCCAGGAAAGGGTGTTGGCGCTGTCGTTGCAATTCAAGCGCCAGAGCGTACCGCCCTTGGCCATGATGTTCATGTAATTGGTGAAGCCGCTGGACTTGACCCAGGCGGAGACGCTGAAAGCGGGGAGGTTGAAGGCGGCGTTGCTTCCGCAGTTGACGTTGCCGGAGCCATCGAACGAGGCGGCTTTGTTCGTCGCGCCCATCCCGGTGTTCGGTGGGTTGGGCAGGCCGGGTTCGTTTGTCGTCGCGCCTCCACCGCTGTAGGCGCCGTTCGCGGCGGCACCCAGGCTTCCCGTGTTCACCGCCGCGAGCGGCGCGTCGGGGGCTTCGTTCAGCCGATAATAAGCCACGGCGCCATCGCCCGTAACCAGCCCGTCATACGCGGTGGTTCTGGTGATCCCGTTGTTGTAATGGGCCAGGATTTGGGCCGCGCTGAGTGCGGTGGTGTAGAAGGCTGCCTCGTCGAGACTGCCGTTGAACCAGTTCGTCGCGCCCAGACGCAGGCCGAGGGCGGTTCCAGTGGTGCCCGCCGAGTAGGTACCGTTGGGCCCGGCCGTGGGCGTTGTGCCGGCCAGCGCGCCGTCGAAGTAGATCCTGAAATCCGTCCCGTCACACGTCACCACCACATGATGCCAGACATTCGCGGTGACAATGTTGGGGATGGTGAGGCCGAAGATACCGTTGATGGTCGTGTTGGCGCCGTTGTTTGTATAGGCGCGGAAGCTGAGATCATTCAGCGCATTGTTGTTGTTGATGAAATACAGCACCCACCCTTGGCGGTTGGCGACGTTGCCCGGCGTGCCGCTGGAGAACGGGGGCTGGGCTCCGCCGGCGAGGGTGTTGGTTTTCGCCCAGATTTCCGCTGACCAGGATTGCCCCTGCGCGGGATTGAGCTGGGCGCTGAATGGAATGCGAACAAAATTGGTGCTCCCGTTGAAGGCTTGGGCTTGATCGGAATCCTGATCCAAGGCACCGGCCACAGGGGCACGGCTGGCATAGCCCCCATACGAACCGTTGAGGCTCGCGCCGATCGAGCCACTGTTGGCCGCGGCATCGTTCGCCGAAGCCGTTTCATCCAGTTTCCAATACCCGAGGGGGTTGAAAGACTGCACTTTGTTTTCGTAGTCGGCAGCTTTTGCCGGGGCGGCCATCGCCAGTGCCAGCAGGATCAGCGATGCGACAACCGCGAATCTCCCGAAAGGCACCCATGCAATTTTGGCGGGCGATGCAGAGCCCATGCCCCGGTTACGGAACGCCGGACGGCGAAGGGCCATGATCTCATTGGTGCCATTCATTTCTTCGGAGTGGGAAAAGGATAGAGGGCATGAGTTCACGGTCAAGGCGCGCCTGGTTCCTTCAGTTCGCAGTCGGCGGTGTGGAGGCCCTTTTCCCCACGATGTCTGCCCGTCCGAAGAGCAGGCGCAGGCTGTTCATTACCACGATGACGGTGCTGCCTTCGTGGGCGACGACGCCGACGGCGAGCGGGAGGTGCGAGGAGAGCAGGGTGGTGACGCTCATTCCGATGATGACCCCGAAGGAAATTGCGAGGTTTTGCCGGATGATGCGGCGGGCGCGCGTGCTGAGGTCGAAGGCGAGGAGGAAATTTTCGAGGCGGTCATTCATGAGGACGACTTCGGCCTGCTCGATCGCCGCGTCCGAGCCGCGGGCGCCCATGGCCACGCCGACATCCGCGGCGGCGAGGCACGGGGCGTCGTTCACGCCGTCGCCGATCATCGCCACGCTGGCACCTGCCGATTTGAGGTGTTCGAGGGTCTCGACTTTTTGCTCCGGCTTGAGCTGGCTGAGGACTTCACCGATGCCAGCTTCGCGAGCCATGGCCTCGGCTGTGCCGGTCTTGTCGCCGGTGAGCATGATGGTGCGGAGTTTGTGGGCATGGAGGCGGGCGACCAGATCGCCCGCCTGCGGGCGGAGGCGGTCGCGCAGGAGGATGCGTCCGAGCAGCCCGGGGGCGGCGATCCACACTTCGCTCGCATCGTGCGGTTGCGGGGGGAGGTCGGAGCCGCTGTGCATCGCATGGATGAGTTCGCGGTTGCCGAGTGCCGTGGGATGCCCGCGCCAGGTGGCGCGGATTCCTTTGCCGGCGATGGTTTCGCTGCCGGTGGCCTCCTCGATGGCGATGCCGCGGCGGTTTGCCTCGCGGGTGATCGAGCGGGACATGGGGTGATTGGAGATGCGCGCGAGGTTTGCCGCGGCGGCGAGGATTTCCGGCTCGCCGCCCGTGACCGCTTCGATGGCGACGACCTCGAGGTTCCCCTCGGTGAGCGTGCCCGTCTTGTCCATCGCAACGACGGTCACGCCCGCCAGCGTCTCGATCGCCGCGCCGCCGCGGAAGAGCACGCCATGTCGCGCGCCAAATGCGATGGCGGAAAGGATCGCGGAGGGCACGCTGAGCACGAGCGCGCACGGGGACATGACGACGAGGAGCGTCATCGCGCGGTAGAATGCGCTCTGGGTTTCTGCATTTACAAATGCCGGGACGCGGAACCAGAGCCACCACACGAAAAACACCGCGGTGCAGAGCATGAGGACAAACGCGGTGTAGCGTGTGCCGAAGCGGTCGGTGAGCCGCTGGACCGGGGCCTTGAGGTGCTGCGCGTTTTCGATGAGGCGGATGATGCGTTGCAGCGCGCTGTCCTCCGCGGCGCGGAGCACGCGGCCATCGAAGACGCTGTGCAGGTTCAGCGTGCCCGCGAGCGCGGTGTCCCCGCGCGCCTTCGCGATGGGCAGGGATTCGCCGGTGAGCATGGATTCGTCGCACGCGCTCCCGCCGTTCTCGACGACCATATCCACCGGCACCTGCTCATTCGCGGTGACGCGCACGAGCTGCCCAGGGCGCAAGCCGGCGACCGGCACCTCGCGTTCGCCGCCATTCTCCAGCAGGCGCGCGGTTTTCGGCGCGGTGTGCAGCAGGGCGTTGATCTCGCGTTCGGTGCGCCCGTGGGCGAAACGCTCCATCGCCCCGGAGATGGAGAAAAGGAACATCAGCACCGCGCCCTCGGCATACTCGCCGATGAACGCCGCGCCCAGGGCGACGAGCAGCATGAGGAAGTCCGTCCCAAATTCCCGCGCGCGGAATCCCTGCCACACTTTGAGCGACAAATCCCAGCCGCCCGCGAGGTATGCGATCGCAAACCAGGGCAGCGATGCGAAGCCGTTGTGCCCCGCGACAGCCCAGCCCATGACGGTGCAGAGCAGGCACACTGCCGACCGCATGGCCATCGGCTTCCACGTGTCGGATTCCCCCGCGCGGTTCACTTGTAACCGTACGCGACAGCCCAGCGCGTGCGCTTCAGTCGCGTGTCCTGGACGCTGAACACGATGTAATAGGTACCGGTGCGCTTTGGTGTGACGCGCACCGCGGCGGTCTTGCCACTCTGCCATGCCTCCGCATCCACGAGTCTTCCGCCGCTGTCATAGACGTGGATCGTCACGCGCGCCTCGGTCTCATCGCTGGCGAGCCAGAACCAGTATTGGTTCCCTTTGAAAAGCTGATGCTCGATGGAACTCTGCTGGCCCTTCTCCAGCCAGCCGGCCCAATGCTCCTCGCGGACCACGAATCCTTTCCTCACGTACGGCGTCGCCGCCTCGAGCGCGAAGGAATGCGCGTCATCCACGACCGCATGAAGGGCGGGTGTCGCTGAAAGGAACAGCGCAGTGAGCAGGCGGATGAGCTTTGGTTTCACGGTGTCTGTTCGTCGTTGAAGTCATGGTGGTAGCCAAGCCGAAACTGCGCTGGACTTTGCTTGGCGGGGTCTGGCCGCGGGTTGTCGGGATGGATCAGATCACCGCCACGGGATGCGGCACTCCGGGGCAGGCAACGCGGCCCTTGTCATGAAATCCATGGGCTCCTAGTTTCCGCGCCTTCATGCAAGAGACCGTTTCGCCGTCCACCAAACCGGATTCGCCGTTCGCGGCATGTGACACCTTTGCGCGCCGGCATCTCGGCTCGAACGCGGCGGAGATCGGGCAGATGCTCGCGGCGCTCGGGCTGCCGTCCATGGATGTGCTCGTGGAAAAAACCGTGCCCTCCGGCATTCGCGCGCGCGGCCCGCTGCCGCTTCCCGCGGCGAAGGGCGAGAGTGATGCGCTTGCGGAATTGCGGGCCATCGCGGCGAAGAACCGGGTGTTTCGCAGCTTCATCGGGCAGGGGTACCACGACTGCGTCACGCCGCCAGTGATCCAGCGGAACATCCTCGAAAACCCCGGATGGTACACCGCCTACACGCCGTACCAGGCGGAGATTTCGCAAGGGCGGCTCGAGGCGCTGCTCAATTTCCAGACGATGGTCACCGACCTCACCGGCCTTGCCGTCGCGAATGCCTCATTGCTCGACGAGGCCACCGCCGCCGCCGAGGCGATGCACATGGCGCTTGCGTCGAAAAAGGACGCGCCCGCTGTTTTCATCTCGGCACGCTGCCATCCGCAGACCATCGCGGTCGTGCAGACGCGGGCGGAGCCGCTCGGCGTGAAGGTCATCGTGGGGGAGGAGGAAGGATTTGATTTTTCGGAGCCGGTGTGCGCGGTGATCGTGCAGTATCCGGATACCCTCGGCGTGGTGCGCGACCACGCGGCGCTCTTCGAGCGGGCGCACGGAGCCGGCGCGCTCTGTGTGTGCGTGGCTGATCCGCTGGCGCTCACGCTGCTGAGGCCACCGGGGGAATTTGGGGCGGACATCGCGGTGGGAAGCACGCAACGATTCGGCGTGCCGCTCGGCTTTGGCGGCCCGCACGCGGCGTACCTCGCGTGCCGCGACGAGCTGAAGCGCATCATGCCCGGACGGCTCGCCGGCATGTCGAAGGATTCGCACGGCAACCCGGCGTTCCGGCTTTCGCTCCAGACCCGCGAGCAACACATCCGCCGCGACAAGGCCACCTCGAACATCTGCACCGCGCAGGTGTTGCTGGCGGTGATGGCATCCATGTACGCCGTGTATCACGGGCCGGAAGGGCTGCGCCGGATCGCCTCGCGCGTGCAGCGGCTGGCCCTCACGTTTGCGGCGGGCATCTCGCGGCTGGGAGGCGGGCTTGAGGTTTCGAGCGGGCCTTTTTTTGACACGGTGTGTGTCAAGGTGCCTGCGGACAAGCTCGCGAAGGTCATGGCCGCCGCCGCCGCGAGGGGGCTGAATTTGCGAAGCCTCCCGGACAACACGATCGCCGTTTCATTCGACGAGACCGCCACTGCGGAGGATCTCCAAAATCTGCTGGGAGCTTTCAATCCCGGTGCCGCGCAGGCGCTGGATGTGGAGGAATTCGGGCGGCATGTCGCAGCGGGTTTTCCCGCGCCGCACGCGAGGACGAGCGCGTATCTCACGCACCCGGTTTTCAACACGCACCACACCGAGCACGAGATGCTGCGCTACCTGCGGCGGCTCGAGTCGAAGGATCTTTCGCTCTGCCACTCGATGATCTCGCTCGGGTCATGCACGATGAAATTGAACGCCACGAGCGAGATGTTCCCCGTCTCGTGGCCGGAGTTCGGGCGCATGCATCCGTACGCGCCCGCGGAGCAGACAGCCGGCTACCGTGAGCTGTGCGCGCAGCTCGAAGAATGGCTGGCCGTGATCACCAGCCTGCCCGCCGTCTCGCTCGAGCCAAATGCCGGCTCCCAGGGTGAATATGCGGGCCTGCTCTGCATCCGGAAATTCCACGATTCCCGCGGCCAGCGAAATCGCAACATCTGCCTCATCCCCACGAGCGCGCACGGCACCAACCCGGCCAGCGCCGTCATGGCCGGCATGAAAGTGGTGCCCGTGAAGTGCGACGAAAACGGCAACATCGAAATGGCCGACCTCATCGCGAAGGCCGGCGCCAACGCCGAAAACCTCGCCGCGCTCATGATCACCTATCCGAGCACCCACGGCGTTTTCGAGGAGAGCGTCCGCGAAATTTGCGACATCATCCACAAGTCCGGCGGGCAGGTTTACATGGACGGAGCAAACATGAACGCGCAGGTCGGCCTCACAAGCCCAGGGCTGATCGGCGCGGATGTTTGCCACCTCAATCTGCACAAGACTTTCTGTATCCCGCACGGCGGCGGCGGGCCCGGGATGGGGCCGATCTGCGTGGCGGGCCATCTCGCGCCTTTTCTTTCCAGCCATGCACGCAAGGGCCCCGGTGCCCGCATCGGCTCGGTCAGCGCAGCGGCGTCCGGCAGCGCGAGCATCCTGCCGATTTCGTGGATGTATGTGCGGATGATGGGAGGGGAGGGCCTCACCGATGCGACGAAGCTCGCCATTCTCAACGCGAACTACATCGCCCATCGCCTCGACCCGTTTTTTCCCGTCCTTTACAAAGGCAGCGGAGGGTGCGTCGCGCACGAGTGCATCCTCGATTTTCGCGGTTTCAAGCTGACCACCGCCGAGGACGTGGCGAAGAGGCTCATGGATTACGGATTCCACGCGCCCACGCTGAGCTGGCCTGTCGCCGGCACGCTCATGGTCGAGCCCACGGAGAGCGAGAGCAAGGCCGAGATTGATCGCTTCTGCGACGCGATGATCGCCATCCACGCCGAGATGACCGCTGTCGAGCGCGGCGAGGCGGACAAAGCCGACAATCCGCTGAAAAACGCACCGCACACCGCGCGCGCAGTCACCGCCGCCGCGTGGCCGCACTGCTACAGCCGCGAGCAGGCCGCGTTTCCCGCGCCGTGGCTGCGCGAATTCAAATTCTGGCCGTCAGTCGGTCGGGTGGACAACGTCTTCGGCGATCGCAACCTCGTCTGCACATGCCCAAGCGTGGAGGACATGGCGGCGCAGTAGGCGGGGTTTCAATCCCGCGCACATGCCCCGGCGGGCGTGATCGGGAGGCAGCGATCACCCGCGCCGAGAAAATCTATCGTCGAGATGCCCGCCTGCCCGTCCATGTTCGACTGCCCGGCAAGGATGAAAACTTTGAGCGGCTTCGCGGATGCGGCGAATGCGGAGGCGGTCAGAAAAAGCGGGATGGTTGCGAGAATGCGGAGTTTCACAGTCGCCGGGATGGTGTCGGTATTTTTGCGTGTCAATGCTCCTTCATCCCGGGCTTCGCCGAGATGCCGACGGGGAGGCTGACGATGTTGAACGAGAGCGTGGAACAGATGGCCGCAACGCGGCTCGCAGCATAGTCCTCGCGATTGAGCATTTTCGAAGCGCCGCGGAAAACGAGCGCGGTCATCACGGCGTAGAGGAGAAAAATGGCGGTGATGAGCGTGCGAATGAAAGGATGCTGCGACCACGACGCCTCGGGAAACCACGCCATCGTGAACGCAACCAGCATCGCGACATTGGCGGCGCCTGCGACGAACATCCACGCGGCAGGCGCTCCGACCGAGGGAACGGAGACCTTTCGGCATCCGGTGATTGCCCGCCACGCGGCGCGGCCGGGTCGGTGCTGATGACGCGCATCATCGTCTCGGCCATCATGGTGTGAAGTCGGTTTGCCCCGGCCAGAAGGATCGCGCGCCGGAGGCTGCGCAGTTTCTTTGAGCGATGGAAGCGAGCCTTGCCCGCCGTCGCGCGCCGGCTACACTGCGCGCAACCGATGACTTACGAGCAATTGCCGGATGAATGGAAAGAGTGGCTGGATCTCACGCCGCTCGAACGATTCCGCCGCAGCGAGCAGCTCTTCGCGCAATACCTAACGATGGGAGGCAGCCTTGATCCCGACCCCGATCCGACAAGTCCTTTCTACGATCCGGAAGCACCAAGTGCAGGCCCTGCTTATGGGCGGCCAGGCATGTGTGTTTTACGGCGCGGCACAGTTTAGCAAGGACGTTGATTTCACCATCCTCGCGGACGACGCGAACTTCGCGCGCCTGCACGCCGCGCTCGCCGATTTGCAGGCGCCGCGCATCGCCGTCCCGCGCTTCGATCCCGCAGCGCTCGCGCGGGGCCACGCGGTGCATTTCCGCTGCCAGGCGCCGGGCGTCGAGGGACTGCGCGTGGATGTGATGACGCGGCAGCGCGGCCTCGCGAGCTTCGAGGAATTGTGGGCGCGTCGCACCACGCTCACCGGCGAGGCCGGGGAAATCTACGACCTCCTCGCGGTCGAGGATCTCGTGCAGGCGAAAAAGACGCAGCGCGAAAAAGACTGGCCCATGATCACCGCGCTCGTTGCCGGCCACTACCACACACTGCGCGTCGAACCGACCGCCGCGCGCATCGCCTTCTGGCTCCACGAAGCACGCACGCCGGAACTGCTCCGCGATCTCGCCGCGCGCTTTCCCGCCGAGGCCCGCGCCGCGCAAGCCGCGCGCCCGCTGCTCGCGCACGCCTTTACCGATGACCTCGATGCGATGCGCGCCGCCATTGACGTGGAGACGCGCGCCGAGCAGGCGAAAGACCGCGCGTATTGGGAGCCGCTGCGCCGCGAGCTGGAGGAATTCCGCCGCCAGGAACGCGCGGGAATGTGACACAGCCCGTCCCGGCTGTGCCTCACCGTCCGCACAGCCGGGACGGGCTGTGTGAACGCGAATCACAGCCGGGACGGGCTGTGTCACTTTCGCGCCAGCGCCGCAAGCAGCCAGGAGCGGAAACGCCCGCGCTCGCGAGCCACGCCGCCGAGCCACTCCTTTTTGATCAGCCGCGCGAAGAAATCCTGCGTCAAATCCTGCGGATCGGCCGCCCCGCGCCCCTCGCGCCGCACAAACGCGTAAAGCGGATACCAGTACGCCTCGCACAGGTGCTCCAGCGCCCTGCGCGCCTTCGTCGAATCCCCGCCCGCCGCCGCCACGACCATGCTCCACCGCGTCGGCGCAAAACGGTCCGCTTCCGCCGGCTATGGTTGGCTGGTTTGCAGAGGCATCACTTTCGCATATCGGCGCCCACGGAGCGTGTCAGCAACGGAGCAGCGGCAATCAGCGCCGCGGGATGCTTGCTTCAGTGCGGCGGGTTGCCCGGCGATTTTCCGCCACGCTGCGCGACCGGCGAAGAAGCAGACAATCAGTGCCGTTCGCGGCGACTCGCGCCGAACACCAGCGTGCGCGTGGGACACGAAAAGCGCCCCTGAATTTTCGGAAGCCTCCAGGTGCCCACCCGCCTCGTGGTGTTTCCGGCGAGTCACCGGAAACCGCACTCCAGTGGAGTGCTCCACCCGGGGTTCTCGCGGCATGATCACGCGAGAATGTCTTTCACCACCTTGCCATGCACGTCCGTGAGGCGGTAGTCGCGGCCTTGGAAACGGAACGTGAGCTTCGTGTGATCAAAGCCGAGCAGATGCAGAATGGTCGCCTGCAAGTCGTGGATGTGGACCTTGTCCTGCACGACGCTGAAGCCGAGTTCGTCCGATTCGCCGTAGCTGAAGCCGCGCTTGATCCCGCCGCCGCACAGCATCAGCGAGAAAGCGTCGGGGAAATGATCGCGGCCGAGCACGCCGCCTCCCGCGGTGCGGCCCTCGCGGAAGGGCGTGCGTCCGAATTCTCCGCCCCACACGATCAGCGTGTCGTCCAGCAGGCCCCGCTGCTTGAGATCCTCGATGAGTGCCGCGACTGGCTTGTCGGTGCGCTGCATTTTTTTCGTGAGCCCGTCGCGAATGTCCTCGCCAGGATTCGTGCCGTGGAAATCCCAGCCCCAGTCGAAGAGTTGCACGAAGCGTACGCCCTGCTCAAGCAGCCGTCGCGCGAGCAGGCAGTTGTTGGCAAAGGACGCGTCGCCCGGCTGCGCGCCGTACGATTCGAGCACGGCTTTCGGCTCGCGCGAAATGTCCATCACCTCGGGCACGCTCGTCTGCATCCGGAACGCCAGCTCGTACTGCGCGATGCGGGTCGCGGTCTCGGGATGGCCGAGTTCCTTCGACTGCTCCTCATTCAGGTCGCGGAGCGCGTCGAGCGTCTTGCGGCGCAGGTCGCGGTCCATCCCCGCGGGGTCGCTCACATATAAAACGGGGTCGCCTTTCGACCGGCACTGCACCCCTTGGAACACCGACGGAATGAAGCCTGTGCTCCACAAATTCGCACCGCCGCTCGGCTGCACGCCGCTCGAGATCAGCACGACGAAGCCCGGCAGGTTTTCATTTTCCGAGCCGAGGCCGTAAGTCACCCACGAGCCCATCGAGGGCCGGCCTTGCCGCGGCGAGCCGGTGTAGAGCAGCAGTTCGGCGGGCGCGTGGTTGAACTGATCCGTCCACATGCTTTTCACCACGCACAGCTCGTCGGCGATCCGCTGGAAATTCGGCACCGCGTCGCTCATCCAGATGCCGCCCTTGCCGTACTGCGCGAATTTGCGCGGCGTGCCCATGAGCTTCGGCGTGCCGCTCGTGAATGCGAACGTCTTGCCCTTCACGAACTGATCCGGAGCAAGCTCGCCGTTGCGTTTCACCAGCTCGGGTTTGTAGTCGAGGATGTCCAGATGTGGCGGCCCGCCGGACATGTGGAGATACACGACGCGCTTTGCCTTTGGCGCGAAGTGCGGCTTGCGCGGCGCCATCGGATTCGCTGCCGCCGCGGCATTGGCATCGCCGAGCAGCGCATCGAGCGCCACCGCGCCAAGGCTGAACTGCCCCGCGCTGTGCAGGAATTGCCGGCGGGTCTGGTGTTGGAGTTCGCAGAGGTTCATCGTTTCATCAAAGTCTCATCGAGGTTGAGCAGCACATTCGCCACGGCGGTCCAGGCGGCGAGTTCGGTGACGTCGGCGCCATTGGGCACCGGGCCGATGGGAAGTGTCGCCATGTCGGTGGCTTTTTTCGCGTCCTTCGCGAAGTAGTCGCGGCTCTCGGTGAACAGGCGCGTGACCCGCGCGATCTCGCTTTCCGCAGGCGGGCGCTGGAGGACGAAACGGTAAGCGGCGCGGATTTTCTCCGCGGGCGCAGTGCCGGTGGCGGCGATGCGGCGGGCGAGGGCTTGCGCGGTTTCGACGTACACGGGGTCGTTCAGCGTCACGAGGGCTTGCAGCGGGGTGTTCGAGTGGTTGCGGCGGATGGTGCAGATTTCGCGGCTCGTCGCGTCGAATGTCATCATCGAGGGATACGGCGAGGTGCGGCGCCATTCGGTGTAGATGCCGCGGCGGAGGCGGTCCTCGCCCGCGCTCGGCTGCCAGTCGAGGCCGCCGCCGAATGCCGCGCTCAGGCCGGCGTTCGGGCGCGCGGGGCGCACGCTGGGACCGAACATTTTTCCGCTGAGCAGGCCGCCCACGGCGAGCGCCTGGTCGCGAACCATCTCGGCGGTGAGCCGGATGCGGGGGCCGCGTGCGAGCAGCGTGTTATCCGGGTCGCGCTCGGCGGCGTCGGGCGTGACACGTGAGGACTGGCGGTAGGTCGCGGAAGTCACGAGCAGCTTGAGGAAGGCCTTCATGTCCCATTTGCGCGCGACCAGTTCCGTGGCGAGCCAGTCGAGCAGCTCGGGATGGGTGGGCGCCTCGCCCTGCGCACCGAATTCCTCGCTCGTGCGGACGATGCCGATGCCGAAGATCGTCTCCCAGTAACGGTTCGCCACGACGCGCGCGGTCAGGGGGTTCTTCCCGTCCACGAGCCAGCGCGCGAGCGTGAGGCGGTTCATCGGCGCGCCGGGCTGGGGCGGGTGAAAAATGGCCGGCATCCCCGCGCTCACCTCGTCGGCGAGCGACAGATAATTGCCGCGGAGCTGCACGCGCGTCTTTCGGCCCTTGCCCTCGGGGAGTTCGCGCATCACGGGGACGGTCTCGGGTTTCAGCCCGGCTATCTGCTTGCGGAGCGAGTCAGTCTTCGCGATCTCCGCTTTCAGCTCCGGGGAGATTTCATGCACGTAATAATCAAGGATGCGCTCGCGTGATTTTCCATCCGCCTGCGTCGCGAGCGCGGCCAAAACATCCGCGGGCACCGAGAGGTGCTGTGCAACCCGCGCGTCGCCCGACGCGGAGATCTTGAAATGCCCGAGGTTGTGCGCCGCAAACGGCGACTGCATCTCGATGGTCACGGTGAGCTTCGAGCCCGCGGGAAGGCCGGCCGGTTTCGCAGTCACAAGCGTGAGTGTGTGCGGTTTGCCGGTGCCGCCGCCGATGGCCCAGCCTTTTTGAGTGGTCTGCTTTTTTGTCTTCACACCGTCCGTGAGGACACCCGCCACGTCGAAATCCGCCTGCGTAAAATCGGCCACCGCATTGCTGAATACGATCTCCACCCCGCCCGTAAGCTCGAATGGAACGGTCGCCGCCGCCTTGTTGCCCGTCTTCTCCCAAACCGGCTGCCGCCGTTCGTCGAGCGCCACGAGGCGGAAGCCGTCGAGCCGCTCGCCCATCTCCGCGCGGTTCCAGACGACGATCCGATCCAGCGCGCGCATGGACTTCAAGTCCACCTCCCACCACGGGTCATCCGATTGCTCCGCGTGCGACACTGATCCCTTCTCATATTGCGGCGTCGTGTTGCCGTCGTTCGCGCGCTTTGCCTCGGCGCCCATGAAGGTGCTGCTCTGCTTCGCCTCGCCCTTCATCGCGACGTTTTCGCCGCCGGAGAAAACCTGCACCTCGGCGAGCTGGAGAAATTTCTGCTTCCCCGGCAGCTCGAGGCGGACGTAGCGCGCGGCCGGCCCCTTCGTCGCGGGTTGCAGGACTTCCGCGCGCACGCGTGTCACGGCAAAATTTCCACCCGCAAACCCCGGCCCCTTGCCGGGGATGGACTCATGCGTGAGAGCCTCAAGCCGCAGGGCGCTCAGTGTCTGCGCTTGCGCGACCGGCACCTCGATCGTGTAGGTGTCCGTCTTCCCATCGTTCTTCGCCGCCAGCATCGCGCCATCCGCGCCGATCGTGAGTGCGACGCCTGATGCGGAGCGGGCCGCTGCAGGCCGTGCCGCGCGCCATTCGAGTTTCACGGGAAACTCCTTCGCCCACTTCTCCGCCGCTGCGGCGAGTGCGGGCGAGGATGATTTCAATTTTGCCTCCGTCTCCGCGATCTCCCGCTCCCACGCCGCGCGCTGCTGCCTCTGCGACTCGGCGAGAAATTTCAGCAGCGGCGCCTCGTCGCGGCGGTCGGCGTCCTCCGTGTTGTTGAAGAACGCGAACATCTTGAAATATTCCTTGTGCGAGATCGGATCGAACTTGTGCGTGTGGCACTGCGCGCACGCGAACGACGTGCCCATCCACACCGCCATGGTCGTGTTCGCGCGATCCACGATGGCCGCGTTGCGAAACTCCTCATCCTGTGTGCCGCCCTCGCTGTTGGTCATGGTGTTCCGATGAAACGCTGTCGCCACGAGCTGCTCCTCCGTCGCGTCCGGCAGCAGGTCACCTGCGATCTGCTCGATGGTGAACTGGTCGAATGGCTTGTTCGCATTGAAGGAACGGATGACGTAGTCGCGGAAACCCCAGATTTTCCGCGACGGATCATCCGCGTAGCCCGCGGAGTCCGCATAACGGGCGAGGTCGAGCCACTGCCGCCCCCAATGTTCGCCATAAGCCGGCTTCGCAAGCTGCGCATCCACGAAGCGCTCGTACGCGCCGGGCGTGGTGTCCTTCACGAAAACGTCCACTTCCTCCGGTGACGGCGGGAGCCCGGTGAGATCGAGCGTCACGCGCCGCGCAAGCGTGTGGCGATCCGCCTCGGGCTGTGGCGTGAGTTTTTCCGCGGCGAGTCTTTTCAAAATGAACGCATCAATCGGGTTCGTAGCTGCGCTCGCAAGAGCGCGGGCCGTCCCGGCTGGCAGATCAGCCCGCGCTTTCACAAGCGCGGCTACATCCGGCACCGCCGGGCGGCTCGGCGGCTCGTAGGCCCAGTGCTTCGAATATTTTCCACCGCCCTTGATCCATTCGCGCAGCAGGCCGATCTCACGCGCGGTCAGCTTTTTTCCGGTTTTGGCCGGCGGCATGTGATCGTCTTTGTCGTCGGTCGTGATCCGGCGGACGAGCTCACTTTTCTCCGGCTTCCCCGGGACGATGGCAGGATAGCCGCCCAGATCCGCCGCCGCACCCTCGGCTGTATCTAGCCGGAGACCATGTTCCCCGCCCTTGCGTTCCTTCTCATCCGGCCCATGGCACTGGAAGCAATTGTTTGAGAGGATCGGACGGATGTCGCGATTGAAATCCGGTGTTTCCCCACGTACGACGGCAGCGGCGGCGGTGAGGAGCAGAGCTGTGATGCGGGCAATCATGCGCGTGAAAGAAAAGCTGTTGGCCGTGGATTTCTTTGCGTCCCAGCAAGGAAAGATTGATGCGGGAGAGCGAGTGCCCGCGGGGATCGTGGATCTTTGAACGAGCGTTGGCGGAGAACGCCAACGGCGTTCCATCCCTCAGCCCAGAGTTGGCGGCCGTGCCGCCAACTCTGGGAACTCCTGCCGCGCAGCATCGTGGCAAAAGAGTGGGAGCACATCGAGGCTGGCCTCGTGCAGCGCATCACGGCGCTGAATCTTTTTCTCCACGACAGCTACCACGAGCAGCTATGAGGAGTTGTTCCAATCGTCGCACCATCGCCCGTGAGGACGCCGGGCCGCCTCCCTACGGCCTGGCGGCGGGCCTTGGTTTTTTCCGCTGCGGGAGAGGGCCCCAGATTTCCTCCATGAGGGCGAAGATTTCCGGCTCGGCCTGTTTCAGTTCGCCGGTGACGAAGGGGTAGAAATCATTTGAACCGAAGTAGCTCTCTGTCATCTCGGCGAAGAACTCGTTTTGATTGGTGACGCCGTAGTGCTCGCGCGTGTTGCCGGGACTGTTGAGGACCGAATTGTATTTGCCGCTGTCACGAAACTTTTTCCACGCGGCAACCACTCGCGGTTCGTTGAAACCGAGCACCTGGTCATGGTAGGCGTGCGCGAGTTCGTGCAGCACGACCCACGGCATGCGGTGGTTCTCGAACGGCGAAAGGAAGTCCTCGACGTCGGGAATGTGGACGCATTTCGCCAGCGCTTCGCTGAAGCCGTTCTTCTTCAGCCAGCCGGCGTTTGGGTGATATTGCATGGCGTGCAGCCCGCCGTAGTCGAGATCGAGCTGGATCGTGGCTGCGCGCAGTTTCGCGAGTGCTTTCTCCGGCACGACGATGGTGATCGCGACGAGCCGTGCGCCAAGAAGTTTCAGCGCGCGCTCGCCGAGCGCCGCGCCATCGCCCTTCAGCAGGCGGTCGTCCACCCGCACCGTCCACCCTTCGATATTGCGCGTGGTGTGCGCGGTTGGAATGGGGGGCTTTTCCCCGGCGAATGCAGCGTGGGCGATGAGGGTGAAGAGCGGGATCAGGATGGCTTTCATAATGGTGTCAGGGTTTCGGAAATTGATTCAGAGGATAATATGCCGCGTCGTGCAAGTGCGGCTGGCTGGCGAGATCAATGGCGCCTCCAGCTACTGCGCCTCGACGATCAGCGCCCAGGTGTCACGTGCGTTGGCGTCGAGTTTCAGCACGAGGCCGGCTCCGTTTTTTTCCACGGGCACGGCGGTTCCGGCAGCCGGTTGTTTGCGATCCTTCTCGCTCAGGATGCGGGCGGTCCATTGCCTGGCTGCCTGGGCTGCGGGGACTGTCAGCGTGATTTCCTGGATTGGGTCCGGTCTCCTTGCCCTCCTGCTCTCGGGAGGAATGTTGACGAGCAGCATTCGTGAATCGCCCGCAGCGATGCGGTAGAGGACGGTCTCGCCCGTTTTTTGTGAGGCAGCGCGGAGGGGGCCGGTGAAGGATTCGCCGAGTTTCCGGACGAGTTCGCGCATGGCGGGCTTGTCGGGCTTTTCCTCGGGGAGATTCCAGATGAGCCGCGTGCGGCTGGCGTCGAGCTGCATTCTTGCGGCCCAGTCGAGGTACAGCGCGGCGCTTTTGATAAGGTCCGCTGGGCCTTTGCCGGTCGCACCGTATTCCGAGGTGACCCACAGGCCTTTCACTTTCATGCCGTAGCGGTCCCAGAATTCCTGGAGCGCGTTGGCATCCGTCGCCCGGAAAAAAGGGTAATCGAGAGTGATGTAGTCCACCAGTTCGCATACGGTGCGGCCTTTGAGTGACAGTGCGATTTCGCCGGCGATGGTGCTGTCCAGCGCACGGATCAGCCATGCGCGGTTGATGGGATCCGATGGGCGCAGGGCACTGCCCATCAGCACGGGGATTCGCGCGGGGTCCTTGTAAACTTCCGACGAGGCGAGACGCACGGCCTCGACTGCGGGAGCAAAGTAATATTCCACGTAGGCCTCGACGGTGTCGTCGCGGCCCCGGCGTCCGCCGGTGGACGAAGCGCGCGGCGTCGTGCTGTGGAGGTTGCGATTGGTGGCGGCACCGAGGCGGCGAGAGGTGATGTCATCGCCCCATTGGAAAAAGATGCGCCCTTCCGCGGCGACGTGGCCGCCGTAAAGCAGCTTCATGAACGCCCACACTTGATCCTGCTGTACGAATGTGAACGGCTGCACCCAGGGCGCGATGAAAATGGCCGACCGGTCCTGATCGGCCAGCGTTTTGATGTGGCTGTCGAGCCTCCCGGCGTCCTTGCGCTTCCAGTCGCCGAAATCGCCCAGGGACATTTGCACCGGCATTTTTGCAAACGGGCCGTCCAGTGTCTTCACTGCACCCGTGTGCCTGTCGCCGGGCGGCATCCCGAACCCTGGGCCGTCATATTGGCGGATCGTTTTCCACGGGCCCGGTCCGGTGTCCACGTGGACGCCGAAGTAATCATTCCACCCGCTTTTCAGCGTGCGCATGTCCGCGCCCGTAAAATCCACCGCGACCCGCGGCCCCGCCACTGGCTCGGGCGCAGGTTCCACCTTGTCCGGCCTGACGGGCGGGATCCCTGGCTCCGGCGGCTTGCGCGGCGGGACTTCCACGAGGACGGGTTGGCCCGAGAGGATCACTTCGCGAAACACGACCGTTCCGCGCTCGGCCAGGAGGCTCACGGCCGGTTGCTGATCCTCGAACTTGACCGCCAATTCCGCCACCTGCACGCCCGCGTGTTCGATCAGAAGTCTGTCCTTGGAAAAAGTAAGGATGATCTCGACGGGAGATTGCAACGCGCCGGCGGGGAGCGGTGCGAGTGTCTTTGCGCGGCCATTGGTGAGGCCCCCCTCCGCCGCATCGAGCACGATCCGGAGCGTCTGCTCCGC
Source organism: Prosthecobacter debontii (assembly GCA_945861385.1). Classification (GTDB taxonomy): domain Bacteria; phylum Verrucomicrobiota; class Verrucomicrobiia; order Chthoniobacterales; family Chthoniobacteraceae; genus SXWH01. Next base: position 7,996 of record CAMAUI010000037.1, on the reverse strand, counting down.
GTCATCGCGCAGACCGGAGAAGCGCAAGCCCGCGCGTGCGGCATCGCCGGTGAGGACGACCTTCAGCGACAGCCATCGCCCTGCCAGCCTTGTGCCGCGCGTGGCGGCCAGCTCCGCCACGGTGTCATCCGCGGTGACCGATGCCGTGCCTTTCGCGGCATCCACTTTCCAGGCGCCGCTCTCCACCTTCCACTGCTGCGCGGCTGTGAGAAAATTGGCGGGAGGACCGGGCTGGGTTGCAGGAGGGATCCCGCGTGCCTTGCCACCTGCGGCCGCCAAGGCAGCGGATGCCAGCGTGAGAAAGCAACAGAATGCGGTGCGAAATGTCATGCGGGCTGCGCAGTGTAGCGATGCCCTCCGTCGCGGCAAGGGCGGTCGCCCGCCCGACAGGTTGACAGCCCCCGGGCCACTGATAGCTTCGCGCCCCTTTTTCATGAAACGAATCATCGCAACAGACGCAGCACCCAAGGCGGTCGGCCCGTATTCGCAGGCCGTCGCAGCAGGCGATCTGCTGTTTTGCGCGGGCCAGATCCCGCTCGATCCGGTGAGCGGTGAAATCACCGGCGCGGACGTGGCGGCGCAGACGGAGCGCGTGTGCGAGAACATCAGGGGCGTGCTCGCGGCGAACGCGATGACGCTGGCGGATGTGGTGAAGACGACCGTTTTTCTGACCACGATGGAAGACTTCGCGGCGATGAATGCGGTGTATGCGCGGCATTTCCCCGAGCCGTTTCCCGCGCGCTCGACCATCGCGGTGGCCGGGCTGCCGCGCGGGGCGAAGGTGGAGATCGAAGTGACGGCAGCGAGGCAGGCATGACACAGGACGAAATTCTCAGCCTTTTCCGGCAAACCAACGCGCTGCTCGACGGACATTTCCTGCTCCGCTCGGGGCTTCACAGCCGGCAGTTTTTCCAATGCGCGCTGCTGCTCAAGGAGACGCCCATCGCCGCGAGAATCTGCGCCGCGCTCGCGGACAAGGTGCGCGGCATCGGCGCGGATGCGGTGATTTCGCCGGCGCTCGGCGGGGTCATCGTCGGACATGAAGTGGCGCGCGCGCTCGGGCTGCCGCATATTTTCGCGGAGAAGGAGGAGGGCAGGCTGGTGCTGCGGCGGGGCTTCGAGATCGGGGAGGGCCGGCGCTTTATCGTGGCCGAGGACGTGGTGACCCGCGGCGGCCGCGTGCAGGAGACGGTGGACATCGTGCGCGCGGGTGGCGGCGTAGTCGCGGCGATCGCGACGCTCGTGGATCGCAGCGGCGGGAACCGTCCGGATTTCGGCGCGCCGTTCGTCTCGCTGGTGGAGCTGAATGTCGAGACCTTCGAGCCGGGCAAACTTCCGCCGGACCTGGCGGCAACCCCGGCGGTGAAGCCCGGAAGCAAGTGAACTCGTTTTTCAAATGATCGGCTGGATTCTCAAAAAACTCTTCGGCTCGAAGAACGCGCGCATGGTGAAATCCCTGCGCCCGGTCGTCACGAAGATCAACGAACTCGAACAGCAATTCCGCGCGCTGACAGACGATCAGCTCCGCGAGAAAGTCGCGAAGTGGAAGGCGGACCTCAAGGACAAGCCGTGGGAGGATCAGCAGAAGCAACTCGAGGAGCTGCTGCCCGAGGCTTTTGCAGCAGTGAAGAACGCCGCGTGGCGTCTCTCCGAGCGGAAACATGAGTTCACCGTCTGCGGCCAGCCGATGCCGTGGGCGATGGTGCATTTCGACGTGCAGCTCGTCGGCGGAATCTGCCTGCACCGCGGCTGCATTGCGGAAATGGGCACCGGCGAGGGCAAGACGCTGGTCGCGACGCTCCCGCTTTTCCTCAACGCGCTCACGGGCCGCGGCGCGCATCTCGTCACGACGAACGACTACCTCGCCCGCCGCGACGGCGAGTGGATGGGCGAGCTTTATAAATTTCTCGGCCTCACCGTCGGTATCATCCAGCACGACCAGTATCCCGATCTGCGCCGCGAGCAGTATTATTGTGACATCACCTACGGGATGAATTCGGAGTTCGGGTTCGACTACCTGCGCGACAACGGCATGGCCACCAGCGCCGAGCAGCAGGTGCAGCGCGGGCACGCGTTCGCGATCGTGGACGAGGTGGATTCCATCCTCATTGATGAAGCGCGGGTGCCGCTCATCATCTCCGGCCCGGTGACAGTTTCGACGCACCAGTTCGACAAGTACAAGCCGATGGTCGAGCAGATCGTGAAAAAGCAGGCGATGCTCGTGAACCGGCTCGCGAGCGAGGCGCACCAGCTTTTCGAGCAGGGAAAGGCCGCCAGCACCAAGGAGGACCAGGCCAGGATCGAGGACGCGGCGCGCCTCATGTGCAAGGTGAAGTGGGGCCAGCCGCTGAACAAGGGCTTCCTGAAGGCGATGGAGGATCCCGACAAGCGCCGCGCAATCGAGAAGATGGAACTCTCTTTTTACGCCGACACGAAAAAGGAGGAGATGTGGAGGCTCAAGGAGGAGCTGTTTTTCACCATGGAGCAGCGCCAGCACGAGGCCGACCTCACCGAGCAGGGCCGCCAGTTCATGTCGCCGGGCGATCCCGATGCGTTCGTGCTGCCGGATCTCATCACGGAGTTCGCGATCCTCGACCAGGACAAGACGCTCACCGACGCGCAGAAGGTCGAGGCGAAGTCCAAGGCCCAGGAGGCGATGAACGTGAAGAGCGAGCGCATTCACAACATCTCCCAGCTTCTCCGCGCCTACTGCCTTTACGAAAAGGACGTCCACTACATTGTCGCCGAGGGCAAGGTCGTCATCGTGGACGAGAACACCGGGCGCACCATGCCGGGCCGCCGCTGGAGCGAGGGACTCCACCAGGCCGTCGAGGCGAAGGAGGGCGTGCAGATTGACAAGGAGACGCAGACCCTCGCGACGATCACGGTGCAGAATTACTTCCGGCTTTACCGGAAACTCTCCGGCATGACCGGCACTGCCGAGACGGAGGCGAACGAATTCCACGACATCTACAAACTCGAAGTCGCGGTCGTCCCCACGAACAGGCCGAACATCCGCAAGGACGCGAACGACCTCATTTTCAAAACCCGCCGCGAGAAATACAACGCGGTCATCACTGCAATCGGCGAGGCGCACGCCAAGGGCCAGCCCGTCCTCGTCGGCACCGCCAGCGTCGAGGCGTCCGAACTCGTCTCGCGCATGCTTCAGCGCGCGAAAATCCCGCACACCGTCCTCAACGCCCGCCACAACCAGCAGGAGGCGGAAATCATCTCGCGCGCCGGCCAGCTCGGCGCCGTCACCATTTCCACGAACATGGCCGGCCGCGGCACGGACATCAAACTCGGCGCCGGCGCCACCGAGGCCGGCGGCCTCTACGTGCTCGGCACCGAGCGCCACGAATCGCGGCGCATTGACCGCCAGCTCCGCGGACGCGGCGCGCGGCAGGGCGACCCCGGCTACTCGCGCTTCTTCGTGTCGTTCGAGGATGACCTCATGCGCAATTTCGGAGCGGCCGAACGCATGACGAAACTCATGGAGCGCTTCGGCATGAAAGAGGGCGAATCCCTCGAGCACCCGTGGCTCAACCGGTCCGTCGAAACCGCGCAGAAGCGGGTCGAGCAGCGCAATTACCTCATCCGGAAACGCACGCTCGACTTCGACGACGTGATGAACCGCCAGCGCGAAGTCGTCTATGGCCTCCGCAACGAAGCCATCCGCAGCGACGACCCGCGCGCCCTGCTTTACGATGTCATTGACGACCGCATCCCCGAGAAGTGCGAGGAATTTTTCCCCGATGGCGAAGACCCGCAGCTCGACTCCCTCATCGCGTGGGTGAACACCACATTTCCCGTCGCAGCCGAGCAAGCGGCCATCACCGGCAAGAGCCTCGATGAAGCCGCCGCCTACATCAGCGAGCGCGTCAAGAAAGCCTACGAACTCAAGAGCCAGCACGAAGTGCCGGACGCGATCAAGAGCCTCGAGCGCTACATCACGCTCACCGCCATTGACAAACTCTGGCAGGAGCATCTCTACGCGATGGACGGCCTCCGCGAAGGCGTCTATCTCCGCGCCTACGGCCAGAAGGACCCACTCATCGAGTACAAACAGGAGGCCTTCAAAATGTTCGAGGTCCTCATGGCCGCGATCAAGGACGAGGTGCTGCACAATCTCTTCCGCAGCACATCGAACATCATGGCGTTCGAGCAATTCCTCGCGAACCTGCCGCAATACCTCAGCGCGCCCGATGAAAGCGTGATCGCCGGCGGCATGGCCGCCCCCGAACCGCAGCCCGAGGACGATGTAAAAATCGAGCCCATCCGCCGCGAAACCCCGAAAGTGGGCCGCAACGAACCGTGCCCTTGCGGCAGCGGCCGGAAATACAAGGACTGCTGCGGGAAGCCGAAGTAGCGCGGCGCCGCCCTTCCCCGCGGAGTTCACCCCGCCGCATCACACCCTTGCCTTGCCCGGATGAAAGTGCGAAAGACCAGCGCATGACGGCCAGCCGCAACGCACTCCTCGCCACCATCGCCATCGCCAGCACCGCATTTTTTCCGTCCCCTTCCATGGGGCAGGACGCAGCCCGGACGGGTGGCACCATCCACGAGGAAATCCAGGCATTGCGCCAGCTCGTCGAACAGCAATCCAAGCAAATCCAAATCCTCACGGACCAGGTCGCGCGCCTCGCGTTGCAGCTCGATAACCGTGCCGTGCTCGCACCGGCGGCGGGACAGCCGAGGCCTGCGGAATTCGTCGCCCCCGCCGCGCGCCCGGTCGCCCCACCACCTCCGCCAGCGAATGTTCATATCGTCGTCAAGGGTGATTCGCTCGACAAGATCGCGCGCACTTACAACGCCACGGTCGCCGAGCTGCTCAAGCTCAACAAGATCACCGACCCGAAGAAGATCCAGATCGGCCAGCAGATCATCCTGCCGCCAAATTCCACCCCGGCGCCAGCCGGTGCAACCCCGGGGGGGCGCTAGCCGTGGACGAGACCAAGTGGTATCTGCGAAAGGCGCACGACAACTCTGAGTTTGGGCCCGTTCCATTTGCCCAGCTCCGCGAGTGGGCCGGGGAGGCCCAGGTCGCGCCAATGGATCGTGTCTCCACCGACCGGGTCACATGGGTGAAGGCTCCGATGGTGCCTCAGTTGGAAATGGATTACCTTATCGAAGTTGGCGAAGACCAATACTACGGGCCGACGACGGTCGGCGCGCTGAGGGAGTTCCTCATCCAGGGCGAAGTCACCCTGGACACAAAAATCACCAACTGCAAGGACACGACGCAGCTCCTCGTGAAGGAACTGCTCGAACCACAAAACAACCCCGGGCAGAAGCGCATTTCCACGAGCGTGAAGGTGAATCTGCAGCAGCGAATCCGGGAACTGGAATCCCGGCTCGATGTGGAGCGGCGGGCAAGGGAGGCCGCCGAGCACCTCGTTCAGAAACTCGAGCAGAAGCTCGCTGAACTCGCGAAGAGGCAGTGAGCGTCGCGCGCCGCTGCGCGTGTCACAGCTTCAGTTCCAGCCCCACCGGGCAATGATCCGAGCCGGTGACGTGCGGATAAATCCGGGCTGCTTGCAGCCGAGGGCGAAGCGCGCCGGAGCACACGAAGTAATCAATCCGCCAGCCGATGTTCCGGGCGCGCGCATTGTTCATCTGGCTCCACCACGTGTAATGTCCCCCGGCTTTCTCAAACTCCCGGAACGTGTCCACAAACCCCGCGGCCACCAGCGCGCTGAAGCCCGCGCGTTCCTCCGGCGTGAAGCCGTGGTTCTTCACATTGTCCTTCGGCCGGGCGAGGTCGCTTTCCGTGTGCGCCACGTTCAGGTCGCCGCAAAAAATGACCGGCTTCCGTTTTTCCAGCTTGCGCAGCCACGCGAGAAAATCGCGGTCCCACCGCTGGCGGTACTGCAGCCGCGTCAGCTCCCGCTGCGAGTTCGGCACATACACATTCACGAGGGAAAAATCCGCGAATTCCGTCGCGAGCACGCGGCCCTCACGGTCATGGATCGCCACACCGATCCCGCGCTCGACGCGAGCCGGCGGCTTCCGCGTCAGCGTCAGCACGCCGCTGTAGCCCTTTTTCTCCGCCCAGTTCCAGTGCGCCTCATAGCCCGGCCATTCGATCTCCACGTCCTCCGGCCGCGCCTTCGTCTCCTGCACGCACATCACATCAGGACGCTCTGCCCCGAGGAAATCGAGGAACCCCTTCTTCAGCGCCGCGCGGATGCCGTTCACATTCCAGGAAATAAGTTTCATGCGCCGCGTGGTGTGCGCGGCCCTCCCCGGCGAAACAAGCAAACGATTGCCTCCCGCGCCACGGTTTGCCTCACTCCCCGCATGAAAAAGCACACCAACGGCCGCTGCCGCATCGTCCTCACCGGCGGCCCCGGCGGCGGAAAAACCACCGCCGCCGACCTTTTCCGCCGCGAGATCGGCGAGCGTGTCGTCATCGTGCCCGAGGCCGCCACGCTGCTCTTCATGGGCGGATTTCCGCGATCGGGAGAAGCGCTCGCCCACCGTGCCGCGCAGAGCGCGATCTACCACGTGCAGCGCAATCTCGAAGACGTGCAGTCCGCCAGCTTCCCCGGCCGCATCCTGCTTTGCGACCGTGGCACCGTGGACGGCGCGGCGTACTGGCCCGGCAAACCCCACGAGTTCTTCAATGCGCTCGAGACGACACTGGAAGCCGAACTGGCCCGCTACGACGCCGTCATCTTTTTCGAGACCGCAGCCGTCGGAGGCTCCGCAATCGAGGGCGGCAACCCCATCCGCAGCGAAACGCTCGATCAAGCCGTGCGGCTCGATCATCGCCTGCGCCAGCTCTGGTCACGCCATCCACGCTTCTCGCTCATCCCGCACAACCCGTCATTTTTCAAAAAGATCAGCTTCGCGCTCGCCGCGCTGGAGAGCATGGTCACCCAGCTCTCCCGCCGCCGATTGCCCGTGCGGATCCCCGCCGCGAAGCGTCCCCGGTAGCCACCCGCGTTGGTCGGGGCCGCTGCGGAGCCATCGCACGTGAAATTTTCCGCCGCGATGTAAGCTGCGCTTGCGCTGGAGGGTGCCACCGCAAGGATCGGTGGGCGACAGTCCGTTGGCACCACAGGCCCCGCCTGTTCCCCGGTGCCGCGCTACGGCGCGAGCGCGCCGGGAGCGGAGAGCACCCCTTCCCGGACGCCGTCGAATGTGTAACCAGTCGTGGGGCTGTCGAGCGGGGCGGAGAAATTCGAGGCACCTGTGCGGATGCGCGTGCGAATGTCCTCGGAGGTGACACTCTGGCCAAACGTAATCGCCTTCTGCCAGATGAGCGCGGCCACTCCGGCGGTGTGAGGCGATGCCATGCTCGTGCCGGACATGCGCGTGGTGCCGCCGCCGAGCTTGGTGGAGAGGATGCCGACGGACTGGATGCTCCCGGTCCTGCTGATGTTTTCCTGGTCTTCGCCAGGGCCGGAAATGCTCACCCCGATCCTCGTGGTGGGGTTGAACGCGCCGTCCGATGTGAAATACGAAGCGGTGTCCGCGCGGATGACGCCATTGAAGTAGCGGTACTGGTTCGTGCCGGCCAGCGCCGTGGTGCTCGCGACGGCGATCACCTCGGGATAGGTCGAGGGCACTTGCTGGGAGACTTCGAGTGACGCGTCATTGCCCGCTGCGACGACGACCGCGATGCCGTTGCTCGTGAGATTCTGCACGGCGGCGCGGAGGATCGGATTATCTCCGAGCGTGCCGGCGCGTCCGAGGCTCATGTTCACCACGCGGATTCGCGGAGAGACGGCCGCCGCGTTCGCCGCCACCCAGTCGAGGCCGGCGGTCACACCCGCGTCGCTGCCGCCGCCTGCGGCATCGAGCACCTTCACCGCATAGATAGTGGCGCCAGGGGCCACGCCTACGACGCCGCTCGCGTTGTTGCGCGCCGCGATGGTGCCGGCCACGTGCGTGCCGTGGCTGTTGTCGTCCTGCGCCGACCCGCCAAACGCGGAAAATGATGCGCTGCCGAGCGGCTGGAGGTCCGTGTGGTTGAAATCCACGCCCGTAT
>CAMAUI010000036.1 GCA_945861385.1 Prosthecobacter debontii | reverse complement strand
AGAGCAAAAATATCGGGGCTTCCCGAGTCGGTCACGTCTTCCTCCTTGACCACCAAACCACATCCATCCATCACCAACGCACGCCTCTCCGCCATAGCTTAATTTCTATCAACTCTGGCCGGAAAACGGGGTCCACCTCAAACCACCGGAGCGACGACATTGACTATGATGAGGACGGGGGACGCGTCGCTGAGGAGTTCACCCGGAGTGGCGGCACCCTCGATGATGTAGGTGATGCCCTCATGCGAAGCGGTGGGTGAAATAACCCCGCTGAAAGGCGGCGTGCCGGCACGCACCGCGATGGTGAGGATGAGTTCCTTGTCCGCATCGCCATCGAAGTCGCTGTCCTCCGTCAGTGCGAAGACTTTTCCAACATCCGATCCGTTGAGCGGATCGCCATCGAATGCAAACTCGGCGAGGTTGTTGCCACCGTCCCCATCCGGATCTTCGCCGTAGCCTTTGTTTGCGTTGGTCAGGCCTTTGGCCGCAGCCCAGGCATTGTACGCGGAGACCGAGCCCGATGTCACCGTGAGCGTCCCACTGCCCGCGAAGTGCGTGTCATCAACGTTCTCTGCTCCCGACAGGCTCGACCCGTAGGTGCCCGCGGGCTGTTGCTCGGTGCCGATGAAAAGTTTGCTCACGCTGTCCATGCCGGCAAAATTCAAATCCAGGATCCCTCCAGAAATCGTCACCGTGGAGGCGTCGGCCAGGGAGTTCTGCGAAAGCCGGAGCGTGCCGCTCAGCACGGTGGTGTCGCCGGTGTAGGTGTTGGAGTTGGTGAGAACGAGCGTCCCATTGCCCTCCTTGCTCAGGCTGCCGGTGCCCGCGATCACGCTGTCAGCCGAGTTCACGAAAACGCCCGTGTCGAAAATGGCCGGGCCGTTGAGGTTCACAGTGCCAGGGCCGGAAACCAGCGCACCTGCTGCTCCTGCCCTTAGTCTGCCGCCATTGAAATTGAGAGTTGCAGACGCCTTCTGCAAATAAACGCCGGACGTGAACCCCGTTTTTTCGCCGACCACCAATGTGCTGGTGCCGATGCCGTCGCCGAGATTCAGCGCCGAGTTCGTGCCCATCAAATGGATCGGCTGGCTGATCGTCGCCGTGGCGCCGGAATACACGTCGAAATGGTTGCCGCTTGCAGTGCTGTCCACTCCGCCGGAGTTGGCAGTGACATTCACGCCGCCGAGCGTGATGGGCGTGCCAATTCCGCTCACCAGCGACGATGGAGTGCCGCCGCTGGCGCCGGTCACTCTGACGAAATTGTTGTCGCACCCGTTGTTCTGCCCGATGGCGAAGCCGAAAGAGACCCTGCTCCAAGTGAGTTGCGCGCTGGCTCCACCTGCCACCGTGATGCTGTTGCCCGAGGCGTTGGCGGCAATGCCGACACTGGTATGACCGTTATTTCCAGACTCGGATTCCAATCTCGAGCCAAGACCTGTGACGAGGATTGAATTGCCGCTTCCAAAACCAACTCCTGCACTGGTCTCCGTGCCAAGGAGCCACTTTTCCCCTCTGGAGAAACCGCCGCTGGCAATGGTCACCGAGTTGTTGTTGCCATTGATCCCCAGCTTGACGGTGGTGCCGACCCACCGCGCGCCGGCTCCGGTGACGAGTATCGAATTGTTGTTCCCACCGACATCCTTGCCGAGGGCGACCCAGTTGGTGCCGCTGCCCTTGGCGCTGTTCATGACTGCGCCCGCGTTGAGCGTAATGCTGTTGCCCGAGGATGCGCCTCCAATCACCCAGTTGATGTTGCTGCCCGAGCCGCGGATCGTCGGGTCGGCATCCGTCCCCGCCACCGTCGGCGTGGCGACCAGGCTGTTCCCGCCGAAGGCACCCTCGCCGAGTGTGATGGTGTTGCTCAGCAGCTTGCCGGTGACATTGACAGTGTTGCTGGCCGACGTGTTGCCGATGCGCAGCTTGTCGGTCTGCGCGTTGGTGCCCGTGTAGTGGTTGCTCAGGATGCCCGCGACATTCGTCGTGCCGCCACCGTTGATCGTGATCAGCCCCTTCTGGCTCGATGTGCTCTGGGGAAGGTAGCTCCCATTGAGGTTCAAAGTCCCGCCGACGCCCACCGATATGGTCCAGCCGGGGGTGTTCTCGTCAACATTCGCAACATAGGTGGCACTCGGATTGATGGTGGCGATCCGACCCGCGGCCACCGTGAAAGCGTAGGCCCCGGTGCTCGCGATCACCCCGCTTCCGCCGGAGCCACCGGTTTTGAAAATGCTGTTGGAGGAGGAAAAAATGAAACTGCCCGAGATCACGGTGCGGAAATCATCAATGGTGATGTTCCCGCCGTTGAGCATGACCGAGCCGGTGCTCCCACTGGCGCTGTATTGCAGAGTTCCCCCGCTGACCGTGGTCGCTCCGCTCACAGTGGAGGCGCCGCTGAGGACAACGAGACCGGTGCCAGTTTTGTCGAGGGATGCGGAAGCGAGAGTGCCGGCAAGCGTGAGCGTGCTCGACACGCTGGCGTTGCCGAGGATGAGGGTGCCTGAATTGGTGACACCCGCGTCTATCCATTGGTTATTGGCAACGGTGTCGCTCATCGCAATCGCCCCGCCGGGGTTCACCACGAGGGCCTGAAAATTTGCCCCGCCCGCGCCGATCGTGTAGGCGTCCGCCGAAGCGTCAAACAGGATGTTCCTGATCGTGACGCCACCGCTGAGGTCAATGAAATCGTTCGCGCCACCCGCGTTGTCAAAGACAGCATCATCGCCGGTACCGGGCGCGGCAGCCGGAGGACCCACCCAGTTGTCCACGTCGGACCACAGCACATTGCCACCGTCGGCACCATTCCACACGAGCGTGGCGGCCTGCGCGGAATGCGCGGCGAGCAGGCATGGGATGACACAGCCGGTGAGGATGCGCAGGGCGGAGGTGGTCTTCTTGAAAATGTGCCGCATTCGGAACGGGTCGTTGGAGTTGAATTATTCGGCGCCGAGCAGCTCGCAAGTGTTGTTTCTCCCACAACTGGCCTCTCGGAACGGCCGGGTGCAGGCAGCCGCATGGTCCCCGCACACACCGTTGCAATGCCCGCGGATGAACCCCTCGGCCAACGAAAATGTGGCTTTGGCGAGCACCGCTGCATTCCCGGCGTTCTCTTCTCCCCCGATAGTGCCGCAGCTCACACCGATGGCAAAGGGACTGATCCTTGCCCGCGAAGTATCGGCTGACCGATGTGCCATTCCCACGCTTTCTGGATCGTTCGCGAGTTGCCGGCTTGCTCCTCGGCATGCCGCCAGCTACTCGGCCCGGTGATGCCGCAGCCCGCAGCCAGTCGCGCCAATGTCGCCGCTTTGATCCCGTGTTATTTCGAGGAGAAGCACATTCGCGATGTCGCCGGGCGGGCGGTGAAGCAGCTCGATCTCGTGCTCGTGGTGGATGACGGCTCGACGGACAGGACGAGTGACGAGGCGCGCGCAACGGGCGTGGAGGTGGTGAAGCACGAGCAAAATGCGGGCAAGGGCGCGGCGATCAAGACGGGGCTGCGCACGCTGCTGGCGAGGGACGCGGTGGAGTTTGTCCTGATCCTCGACGGGGACGGGCAGCATCTGCCGGAGGAAATTCCCTCGTTTTTCAAAGCTGCCAACGAGGCTGGCGCGCCGATGATCGTCGGCAACCGCATGGGGGATGTGCGTGACATGCCGTCCGTGCGGAGGATGACGAACCGCTACATGAGCTGGACCATCAGCCGCGTGATCGGCCAGCGCGTGCCGGATACGCAATGCGGCTTCCGCATGTTCCACCGGTCGCTTGCCGCGGAGTTCATCGCGACGGAGAGCGCGGCGTTTGACTTTGAGACGGAAATGCTCGCCATCGCCGCCCGCAAAGGCTGCGCCATCGCCGCCGCGCCGGTGAGCACGGTGTATGGGGACGAGGTGAGCAAGATTCATCCGGTTCGAGACACGCTGAAATTTTTCAAGCTGCTCAAGCGGCTGAAGCGGGAGGCCCGCGGCGCCAAAGGCTGAGGTGCGGCGTGGTGGGATCAGTCCGCGAGTGACGCGCGCTGCGCCGCGAGGAGATCGGCGATGCCTTTTCGCGCGAGCAGGAGCATGGATTCCAGTTCGGGGCCGCTGAAGGTGGTTTCCTCGCCGCTGCCCTGCACTTCCACGAAGTGCCCGTGCTCGGTCATCACCACATTCATGTCCACGGCGGCATCGCGGTCCTCGATGTAATTCAAGTCCAGCAGCGGAATGCCGCCGACCACGCCCACGCTCACGGCTGCGACAAACTGCCGGATCGGGTTTTGCTTGATGAGTCCCGCCGTCATCAGCGTGCGGCAGGCCAGCGCCGCGGCGACGCTCGCGCCGGTGATGCTCGCGGTGCGCGTTCCGCCGTCGGCAGAGAGGACATCGCAATCAATCCAGAGAGTGCGTGCGCCGAGTTTTTCGAGGTCAATCGCCGCCCGCAACGAACGCCCGATGAGGCGCTGAATCTCCGTCGAGCGTCCGTCGAGCCTGCCCTTGGTGATGTCGCGCGCTTTTCGTTGGGCGGTGGAGTAGGGGAGCATCGAGTACTCGGCGGTCACCCATCCGCCTTTCACCTGCTGATCCTTCATCCAGCGCGGGACGCTTTCCTCGATCATTGCGGAGCAAATCACGCGTGTCTCGCCAGTGGCAACCAGGACGGAGCCGGTGGCGTTTGGTGCAAAGCCGGGTGTGAAGGAAGTTGGGCGGATTTGGTCTGGCAGCCTGCCATCGTGTCGGGACATGCGGGAGAGGCTAAGGTGCGAGCACGCGCGCTGTCCATCGTGTGGATGCACCCCTCGCGACGGTGGGGCGGCGGATCCTCTGTGGCCGGGTGCCTGGCTGGGAGGAAGGTGTTTCCCGCTCCAACCATTACAATTTCCAGAATCGGGAATTGACAGCCCGGCTGGGTTCCGGCACATCCAATGTCACACGGCGAAAATTCGCCCACGCCATTGCCCAATCATGAAACCTCTCCCGCACAACCTGATCACTGTGAAAGAAACGGCGGAGTATCTGAACATCCCGCTGCCGACAGTCTATTACCTCGTCCAACGGGGACAGCTCCCCGCCGTCCAAATCGGTGGCCGTTGGCGCGTGAAAAAGGATCTTCTCGACAGTGATATTCTGCGGAAGGAAGAAGCCGGAGGCCCGCCAACGGTGCTCGTTGTGGACGACGACACCGGGCTGCAGGCCATGTTCAAGCTGTTCCTGAAAAAGCAGGGATTCGCGCGCGTGATCGTGGGGAACGGGAAGGACGCGCTTGCTGCGCTGAAGAAGCAGAAGTTCGAGTTTTGCTTCCTCGATCTTCAGCTTCCCGACATCACCGGCGACCAGATTTACAAGGAAGCCCGCAAGCTCCAGCCCGAACTTCCGGTCGTCATCATCACCGGTTATCCAGACAGCCAGATGATGGAAAACATCCTCAAACTCGGCCCGGTCGCGATGCTTCGGAAGCCGTTGCGCGTCCCGGATCTTCAGCAGGTTTTGAGGCTGCTCGGCAGAAAAGTCGCGGAACAGGCGGCGTAGGCGCGCTGTCAATTCCGGGCACGCGGCGGCGCGATGCAAGGCTCCTTTTGCGCGAGTGTGTCGCGAGCGTTGCGGAAGACTGCCCCGCAATGAGCCCTACGGTTTCAGGAATTCCACGTTCACCGGAGCGCCGACCTTGCCGATGATGTTTTTGAAAGTGAGCAGGCCGGTGGCGGGGTCGAGCTGATGCAGCGCGAGAGTGTCGCTGCTCTGTCCCGCCGCGATCAGCCACTTGCCATCCGGTGAAAGCGCGAAGCCGCGCGGGATTTTTGCGTGCGCATCGGCGACCTGGACGCGGGTGAGTTTTCCGTCCGTGGCGATTGAAAAAACCGCGATGCTGTCGTGGCCGCGATTCGAGACGTAAACGAACCGGCCATTTGGGTGGCATTGGATCTCAGCGGTCGAATCCTTCCCCGTGAGCGTGTAGTCCACAGGCAGCGTGCTGAGGGTGTGGACGGCCGTGAGCGTTCCCTTCGCCGCATCATGCGCGAACGAGGTGATCTCGCATGTCGTTTCGTTGTTCACGAATGCGAACCCGCCCTGCGGGCGAAAGGCGAGATGGCGCGGGCCGCTTCCCTCCGGGAGCCGTGCGCTCTTCGGGTCGTTGGGTGTCAGCACGCCCTTGGACGCGTCGAATTTGTAAATAAAAACCTGATTCGCACCGAGGTCGCACGCATAGACGAACGCCCCGTTCTGGCAGATCGCATGGGCGTGCGGCGCCTTTTTCCGGAGGCCATCCGGGGAGGTGATCTCGTGCTGGATGGAGGCGCTCGCGGGCGCGAGCGAGCCATCGGCCTTGATCGGAAGGCAGGCGATCGTGCCGCTGCCGTAGTTTGCGGCGAAGACATTCCGGCCCGAATCATCCACAGACACGTGGCAGTTGCCCGATCCTTTCGACGACTCGCTGTTGAGCGCCTTGAGCGTGCCGTCCGCATTGATGACGAACGCCCCGACCATGCCGCCAGCGTCCTCGATCGCCGCGTACAGAAATTTGCCACCCGGGCTGATCGCGAGGAAAGACGGGTTCTTCGCCACGCCCGCGAGTCCGGTGATCCGTGCGCTGCCGGTGTCCGTGTCCAGCACGCCGCGGTAAATCCCCTCGCTGCCGCCGGGGCGCGTGTAGGTGCCGATATAAAAGGAAAGCTCTTCGGCGAAGAGCGGCGACTGTGCGAGGAGCGAGAGGGCGAGGAGTGAGGCGAGGAGTTTCATGACGCGCGGACTCTGCGCTGTGCGCTGGGAGTCGCGCAAGCCTTGGGGCCGCGGGATAGGCGGCGGCCTCGCTCCCACAAAAACGGAGTCCGATACGGCCAGACTCCGTCCGCGCACGAACCATTGACGTATGAAAACACACAAAATACTCGTTACCACCATCGCCACCGCACTCTTCACCTTCACCACCGCTCCAGCGATTTTCGCTGCGGACGGTGCAACAACGGAGGTCACCAAGAGTGAACAAGCCGCAGACGGGCTCTTCATGGATGCCGTCTTCCGCTGCAACCTCGCTGAAATCAAAGCCGCCGAAGTCGCCAAGGAGACCACGAAGCGCGACGACGTAAAGGACTTCGCCAACATGATGATCCGGGATCACACGGACGTGAACAAGAACCTCAAGACGATCACCGACAAAATGAAGATCGAGTTGCCGAAGGATCCGGGCCCCGACAATCAAGTATGGCTGAATAAGATCATCACCGCGCCCGCCGCTGAGTTCGACCGCGTGTATATTGACACGATGGTGGAAGAGCACCGCAAGGCCGTGGACATGTTCGAGAAATTCGCGCGCACGACGAAGAGCGCGGAACTGAAGGAATTCGCCAACAACACACTGCCCGGCCTTCGCACGCACCTGCAAAAGAGCCTCGAATGGCAGAAGGTCATCGCAAGCAAGTAGCCCAGGCGGGGAACTGGCTTTCTGAAATCAATGGCGCCGACCTCCGGGTCGGCGCCACTTTTCGTTTCGAGATCGTAGGTGCTCGGACGTTTCAGCCGCGGACCTGGCCGGTGCCGCGAAGCACGTACTTGTAGGTCGTCAGTTCCTCCAGCGCCACCGGGCCCCTCGCGTGCAGCTTGTCCGTTGAGATCCCGATCTCCGCGCCGAACCCGAACTCGCCGCCATCGGTGAACCGCGTGCTCGCGTTCCAATACACGGTCGCGCTGTCCACCTCGGCGAGGAAGCGCTCGGCGGTGGGCTCGTCGCGCGTGATGATGCAGTCGCTGTGATGCGAACCGTTCGCCTCGATGTGCCCGATCGCCTCACCGGGCGAATCCACGACCTTCACGGCAAGGATCAGGTCTAGAAACTCGGTGCGGAAATCCTCGGCGGTTGCATGCGTGACGAGCGCGGAGCCGGACGCCGCCAGTTGCGCGAACGCACGTTCGTCGCAACGGAGCTGGACCCCTTTTTCCAGCAGCACGCGGCCCGTGGTCGCGAAGAAATTTTCCGCGATCGCGGAATGGACGAGCACGGTCTCGATCGCGTTGCAGACGCCGGGCCGCTGGCATTTTGCATTCACGATGAGCGCGCCGGCCATCGCGAGGTCTGCGGCTTCGTCCACATACATGGCGCAGATGCCGTCGTAGTGTTTGATGACCGGCATCCGCGCATGGCTCACCACTGCTTCGATGAGTCCCTTCCCGCCGCGCGGCACGATGCAGTCCATGAATTGATCCATCTCGCACATCACACGCACTGCCTCGCGGTCGGTCACGGGGATGAGCTGAATCGCGTCCGCGGGCAGCCCAGCTTTTGACCAGCCACGCGAGAGGGCCGCGGCGATGGCCACGTTGCTCGCGATGCTCTCGCTGCCGCCGCGCAGGATCGTGGCGTTGCCCGTCTTCGCGCAGAGCACGGCGGCATCGGCGGTGACGTTCGGGCGGGATTCGTAAATGATGCCGATCACGCCGATGGGGACGCGTTTCTTCTGGATGCGGAGGCCGTTCGGGCGCGTCCACTCGCGGATGATCCCGCCGACCGGATCGGGCAGCGCCGCGACTTCGCGGACTCCATCCGCCATGGCGGTGATGCGCTTGGGATCGAGCGCCAGCCGGTCAATCATCGCTGGCGAAAGCCCCGAGGCTCTCGCTTTTTCCAGATCCTGCGCGTTTGCGGAAAGAATCGCCGCCTCAGCCGCGGCGAGTTCGTCCGCCATCGCCACAAGGCCCGCGTTCTTTTCAGCCGTGCCCGATTGCCGCATCAGCCTCGCGGCGGCACGCGCGCGGCGGCCGTAGTCGTGGATTTGTTCGGTAAGTGTCATCGGAAAACTCTGTGTGGTTTTACTGCGCCCGCAGCGGCACAAGCGGCGGGAAGTAGGTGCCGCACGGCTTGCCCCCGGCAACCCTGACGAATTCGCCCGCCTTGCGCCCGCTCGCGATCACGGTTGGGATTCCCGCCTGCACCGCGAGTTGCACGGCATGGAGCTTCGAGGCCATGCCTCCCACGCTCAGCCGCCCGCGTTCCTCGCGCACGAAACGCTGCACGTTCGCGAGATCATCCACGCGGGGAATCGTGCGGCCCTTCGCATCGAGCAGGCCGTCCACGCTCGTGAGCAGGACAAGCAGGTTCGCATCCGCGAGGATAGCGACCTCGGCGCTGAGGCGGTCGTTGTCGCCGAATTTGAGTTCGTCCACGGAGACGGTGTCGTTTTCGTTGATGATCGGCACGATGTTGCCCGCGAGGAGACGATGGAGCGTGGTGCGGATGTTTGCGTAGGCGCTGCGGCTGTCGAGGTCGGCGTAGGTGAGCAGCACTTGGGCGACCGTGATTTTATGCCGTGAAAAGTGCTCCGTGTAGGCGCCCATGAGCCTCCCCTGGCCGACCGCTGCGCACGCCTGACGGGCCGCAAGTTCATCCGGGCGCGCCTTCAACCCCATGGCGCCGAGGCCGGCTGCGACGGCGCCGCTGGAGACCACCAGCACTTCGTTGCCGCTCTCGACGATCGCGGACACCTCGCGCGCGATCCTCGCGAACTGGCGCTGGTCCAGGTTCGTCCCGCGCGGTGTCGCGAGGATGCCGGAGCCGAGTTTCAGGACGATGCGTTTGCGTTCGCTAGCCATAATGGAAAGGAGCGGAGGCTACACACCCCGCCGCGCCCGGCAAGCGGCGGCAGCGGGCTTCGGTTGCTGATCGCCAAGGATGACGTTGCCGTGATTTGCGCTTTGCGGCTGTCATTGCGGTACAGGTTGCGCTTTGCTATACGCCCTCAGCGAATTTCCTGAAACCTACAACTCATGCCAACCTACGAGTACGAATGCGCCAAGTGCCGGAAGACGTTTGAGTGCCACCAGTCCATGAAGGACAAAGGCTTCACGACGTGCCCGAAGGAGTTTTGCCGCATGAAAAAATGGGGCAGGGGCAAGGTGACCCGCTTGCTCGGCGGCGGCGCGGGGCTGATCTTCAAGGGCAGCGGATTTTACATCACCGACTACCGGAGCGACGGCTACAAGAGTGCGGCAAAGAAGGACTCCGGTGATGCGTCGTCCCCGAAAAAGACCGAGACCAAGACCGGGGCGAAACCCGCATCCACTTCCAAGAGCGAATGACTTCGCCCCGAACCCACGCATAAATTATGGCCACCGAACTACCACCACTCAAATGCGGCGCCTGCGGCCACGAGAATGAGCCCGAGCGCGTGTACTGCCACAATTGCGGACAGAAGCTCGACCGGACCGTCCTTCCCACGCTCGAGCCGAAAAAGGAGCAGGAGGAGCACGAGAAGGCGCACAAGCACGTCGAAAAAATGATGAGCCCCGTCCGCGGTTCGTTCCTGCGGGACTTGAAGACAGGCGTATCCGTGCTCATCTTCGCCGCTGCCGTCGCGGCGATGTTCCTTTTCTGGCAGACCCCGGAAGGCGTGCCGCCAGAAAAGTCAGATGCCATCCCGGATCGTGACGTCGGCGAACTGTGGCAGCGGATGATGAGCGCGCCCAACGCGGTGTCGGTGACCTTCACCGAGGACGAACTGAACCATTACCTCAAGCGAAGCATCAAGGCTGTCGAGAGCGCGGTGCCGGGTGTGAAGTTCAAACGCACGTTCGTGAAGCTTGAGCCGGGTCTGCTCACGCTGACTGTCGAGCGCGAGATGTGGGGTTTCGGGATGTTCAGTAGCATGTCCTACTCCTACCGCGCTACGGCGGACAACGAACTCGCGGTGGAAGTAGTCGGGGTGCGCTTCGGCAAACTCGGCCTGCACCCGGCGCTTAAATTTGCGGGCGAATTCTCCATCGGGAGCGTGTTCAAGGCTTTCGAAAAGGAAAAGAGCAACTTGAGCCGCCTCGCCGACGTGAAGGTGGGCAAGGCCTCCATCACGCTCATCTCCAGACCGAGGAAGTGAACGCGCAGCGTTGCTGGCTGGCTGCATTTCTCATCCTCCTCGCTGCCGATAGTGCCGCGGTGGAATTGAAAAACCGCAGCACCAGCAGCACGGGGCAGTTTGTGGTGTATTGCGACGACCGTCCGCTTCGCGGGCGCGTGACCACATTCGTCGAGGAAACCAAGGCCGACATCCTCCGCATCCTTCGTCTCCGGGATGCGTGGACCATGCCCATCGTGCTGACGATGGATGCAGCCGCTCCCGGCGAGGCGCGGCAGCCCGTCACCGTGCAACTCGTGAACACCGTCGCGGGCCCGAAGATTGATGTCGTCGTCCGGCTTGGCGCTGACCCATCCGATGTGTTCCTCCAGCGTCACATCATCCGCGCGGTGCTCCTCGAGTTCATGTATCGCGACCGCCCGCGGTTGAAGCCTGACGAGCATTATGTCGAGGCGCCATGGTGGATCGTGCAGGGGATCATCGAGATCATCCGCCGGCGCGACGACGGGGTGGACTCAAATACTTTCAAAAGCATCGTCAAGGCGGACAAACTTCCCGCGCTCGAAGGCTTTCTCGACCGCCCGCCGAGGCAGTTGGATTCGACGGCGGGAAGCGTGGATCGCGCGTGCGCGCTGTGCCTTGTCGAGGCGCTGCTCTCCATGCCTGGCGGCGAGAAAAAAACCACCAATTTTCTGCTCCGCTGGCCCGAAGCGAACGGCGACACCATGCCCGCGCTGCGGACGCATTTCCCCGAGTTCAATGAAAGCGGGCAGACACTCGCCAAATGGTGGGCGCTGCAATTGACACGCTTCGCAAAGAGCGACCAATGGCAGGGCCAGACACTCGCCGAAACCGACCGTGAACTCACCGCTGCGCTCGAACTTTCCATCAACGCGGACGGCAAAGGCCGCATGGAATCCTTCAAGCTCGCCGATTTTGAAAAATACACAAAGCTCCCCGGTGCGCGCCCCGCGCTCCAGGTCGCCCAGGTGAAAATTGTCACGCTCAGCACGAGGGCAAACCCGCTCTTCCGGCCCATCCTCACGGAATACGAGGCCATCGCCGGTGCGCTGAGCGCCCGCAAAACCAGGGGCATCGCGAAACGCATCACGGAAATCGAAACCTACCGCCTCAACCTCATCCAGCGCATGGGGGCGATCACCGACTACCTGAACTGGTACGAAGCCACGCAACCCGGCGCACGCGCGGGCGGCTTCGAGAAATTCCTGAAGGCGGCCCAGGCGCAACGAAGGAACTCGGAGCCCGTGATCCCGACCAGCCCGCGCATCACCGAGTATCTCGATGAACTGGAGAAGGAACTCGCCCCGTTGCGCATTGATACAGTGCCAGGCGACTCCCAATCCGGCGCAGCCAGCAGGTAGTTTTGCGCCGGCCTGTTTTTTCCGGCGCTGCGAAACAGCTTGGTACAGGCGGGCGGAATGTGTGTGCTGCGGCCCTATGGGAAACTGCAAAGGCAAAGACAACGTCAGGAAACGCGCCGCACGGCGCAGGAAAACGGAACGCCTCGCGCTCGCGAAGAGCAAGGCCGCGCCGGCGAAATAGCGCCGCCTGGCGATGAAAAAAATGTCGGCTGATCCTTCAGCCGGCACCCGGAATTTTGACCGGGAGCGCAAACGCTTTCAGTCGCGGCGGATGAAGCCCCGTCTTGCAAATCGTCCGGCGACGCATCAGAAAACGGGGCATGAAATTGCTCCTCGCTCTTACACTTGCCACCACCACCGCATTTGCCGCGGAACCTTCCATCACCTCCGCGGATGCATTTGCCGCGATCAAAAAGCTTCACGGCGAATGGCGCGGCCCCGCCATGATGAAAGGCATGCCGCCGGGGCATTCCATCTATCGCGTCACCGCCGGCGGCAGCGCCGTGCAGGAGACGATTTTTCCCGGCACGAAGATGGAAATGGTGTCCGTCTATCACATGGACAGGGGCAATCTCCTCATGACCCACTACTGCGCGCTCGGCAACCAGCCGCGGATGAAACTCAACGCGCGCAAGAGCACCGCCCGCGAACTGGTGTTCGATTTCGACGGCGGCACGAATCTGAATCCGCGAAGAGACATGCACATGCACAGCCTCACGCTCATGCTCCCGTCCGGGAAAGGTCCGCAAAAGCTGACCGGCGCAGGCACGAGCTGGGAGGGTGGAAAGTTGAAAGCCTCCTGCGCTTCGACGCTCACGCGGGTGAGGTAGGCGCAGATCGCCACAAGCGCCGGGGATGATTGGGATCGAGTTTTTCCCCAGCCCGCGTCGCACGGTCTCTGGATTCCCTTTGCCCGGCCACTTTCAAATCCCCAGTTGACGAGCAAGGGGGGGCTACCTAGGGTCTTTTTCACATTTCCGGTGAACACTGCGAAGTGGGTTTCATACAACCCACTTTTTTTATTCCCCGGATGAAACTGCTTACGACGACATGAACGCTGAATTTATCGCGATGCTCGAACACTTCGAGAAAGACAAGGGGATCAAGCGGGAAGTGCTCATTGATGCTGTCCAGACGGCCATCCTGAGTGCCGCCAAGAAGTCCGTGGAGGCGGGCCGCAATTTGCGGATCGTCATGGACCCGCACTCCGGCGCGCTCTCGGCGCAGGCCCAGCTCCTTGTGGTGGACCGCGTGCAGAACAAGCACGACGAAATCGCCCTTTCGAAAGCCACGCCCATCAAGCCGGACGCCGTTCTCGGCGAGGAGATCTGGGTGGACGTGACGCCGAAGGACCTTGGTCGCATCGGTGCGCAGACGGCCCGCCAGGCCATCATGCAGCGCATCCGGCAGGCGGAGAAACAGATGATTTTCGAGGAATTCCGGGATCGCGCCGGGGAGATCGTCTCGGGCGAGGTGCGCGGTTTCGAGCGGCAGGATGTAAAGGTGGACCTCGGGAAGTTCGAGGCCATCATGCCGAACCGCGAACGCGTGCAGACGGAGGATTACAACATCGGCGACCGCGTGCGGGCCTACGTGGTGGCGGTGGAGAACACGCCGCGCGGGCCGGAGATCATCCTCTCGCGCTCACACCCGAATTTTGTCCGCCGCCTTTTCGAGAATGAAGTGGCGGAAATCGCGGATCAGACCGTGGAGATCAAGGCGCTGGCCCGCGAGGCCGGCTACCGGACGAAGGTCGCCGTGTGGTCGGCCAACTCGAAGGTGGACCCGGTCGGCGCCTGTGTCGGCATGAAGGGGGCGCGCGTGAAGAACATCGTCCGCGAACTGAACAACGAGAAAGTGGACATCATCCGCTGGTCCGCGGACGTGGCGGAGCTGGTGAATGAGGCGCTCAAGCCCGCGAGGCTGCGCTCGGTGACACTCAACCCGGAAAAAAAGCGCGTGGAAGTGCGCGTGGACGCGGACCAGCTCTCGCTGGCGATCGGCAAGCGCGGGCAGAATGCCCGCCTCACGCAGCGCCTCACCGGCTGGGAGATCAACATCCAGGAGGACACGAGCGCGAAGGACGAGATGAAAAAGAAAGTCAGCGGCGCCGCGGGAGGCCTCGCGGAGGCGCTGGGCGTCTCGGAAGATGTCGCGGCCTCGCTTGTGAAGGCGGGCTTGAATTCGATTGACGTGTTCGCCGGCGTCTCGGCCGACGACATTGTCGGCGCAGCAGGCATTGACCCTGGAATCGCCGCGCAGATCGTGGCGCGCATCCAACAAACAGCATCGGCTTCCCAATGATCGCGGGGCCATGACAACCACCAAAGAATTTCATGCCGACGAAGAGCAAAGGAAAAACCGAAAGCGATAAAACCCCGAAAAGGTCGCTCCTCAAACCCATCAGCGGGAAAAAGGCACCCGCCAAGCCCAAGCCCGAGGAGAAGCCGGTTGCCAAGAAAGGCGCGGAAAAATCAGAGA
This sequence comes from Prosthecobacter debontii, assembly GCA_945861385.1. Taxonomy (GTDB): domain Bacteria; phylum Verrucomicrobiota; class Verrucomicrobiia; order Chthoniobacterales; family Chthoniobacteraceae; genus SXWH01. The sequence continues at coordinate 23,773 of CAMAUI010000036.1, read as the reverse complement.
AGCCGGCCAAACCAGCCAAGCCGGAAACGCCACAGGAGGTGGTCTCGCTCATTGACGACGATGGGAAGCTGAAGCGCTCGGTCCGGAAGCCGCGCAGAGCTTCGGAGATCGGAACCCCGGTGCTTCCCACGATCTCGAGAATCGTCGCCCCGGACCTGCGTGTTGCGCCCGCGCCCGCGCCCGTCCAGCCGGAGATGCCATCGAACGCGACCACGGAGCTCACGGCGAGCGGGGAGAAAATCCTGCACATCAAGCCCCCGATCATTGTCAAAGACCTTGCGCTGGCGATGGGACTGAAGCCATTCCAGGTCATCGGCGACCTGATGGCGATGGGCATTTTCTCGAATCAGAACCAGGGCATTGAGATCGAAGTCGCCGCGAAGATTTGCGAGAAGCACGGCTGGAAATTTGAGAAGGAAAAGCGGGAGAAGGGCGCCGGTGTCCACAAGGATGAAAAGAAGATCGAGGCCCCTGCGGCACCGAAGATCGAGGATGACGCAAAGGATCAAAATGAGGTACTCCACCCGCGCGCGCCGATCGTCGTTTTCATGGGTCATGTGGACCACGGCAAGACGACGCTGATGGACGCCATCCGCAAGACGCGCGTCGCCGCCGGTGAGGCTGGGGGCATCACGCAGCACATCGGTGCATATTCCGTGAAACACCGGGCGAAAGACGGCAAGGACCACAGCATCACCTTCCTCGATACTCCTGGCCACGCTGCATTCACCTCGATGCGCGCACGTGGGGCGAGCGTGACGGACATCGTGGTGCTCGTGGTGGACAGCACGGACGGCCCGATGCCGCAGACGATGGAGGCGCTGAGCCACGCACGCGCCGCAGTGAAGGCGAGCAACGGCAAGGTGAAGATCATCGTTGCGATCACGAAAATAGACATGCCCTCGGCGAACGTGGACAAGGTCAAAGGCCAGCTCCAGGAAAAGGGAGTCGTGGCCGAGGACTGGGGTGGTGACACCGTGATGGTGCCCGTTTCCGCGATCAAGGGAACCGGCATCAACGAACTGCTCGAGATGATCCTGCTCGAGTCCGAATTGCTGGAACTCAAGGCCAGCGTGAAAACACCCGCGCGCGCCACGGTCATCGAGGCCCAGGTGGAACAGGGCCGCGGCCCGACCGCGACCGTGATCGTGAAGATGGGCACGCTGAAGATCGGCGCGCCGTTCATTTGCGGCGATTATTCCGGCAAGGTGAAGGCGCTCGTGGATGAGTACGGGAAGAACATGAAGGAGGCCGGGCCGGCCACCCCCGCGAAAGTGATCGGTTTTGCCGGGATGCCGAACGCGGGCGACGAACTCATCGTCATGGCAAACGAGCGCGAAGCGCAGAGCCTCAGCACGGAACGCCTGGAGGAGAAGCGCCTTGGAAAGCTCACCCAGCCAAAGCGCGCGACGCTTGAGAATCTTTTCGACACCATCGCCGACGGGCAGAAGCCGGTCCTCAACGTCGTCGTCAAGGGCGATGTCCAGGGCTCGATGGAGGCGATCATCAATTCGCTCAATCAGATTGATCATAGAAAGGTGGACATCAATTTCGTCCACACCGCCGTCGGCCCGATCAGCGAGTCCGACATCCTGCTCTGCGCGGCGTCCAACGCGGTGATCATCGGCTTCAACACGAAGACCGAGAACAACGCCGCCATCGCGGCCAAACGCGAGAACGTGCAGATCAAGCTCTACTCGATCATCTACGAACTCATTGACCAGGTGAAGGAGGCCATGGCCGGCCTGCTCGCACCCGAGTCGCGCGAACAAGTCATCGGCCACGCGCAGGTGCGGCAGGTGTTTGATCTCACGAAGGGCACCGTCGCCGGTTGCTACGTCAACGACGGCCGCATCCTGCGCACCGCCCGCGCCCGCGTGCTCCGCAACCGCCAGCCCATTTACGATGGCGGTCTCGCCACGCTTCGCCGCTTCCAGGACGACGTGAAGGAGGTCCGCAGCGGCCTCGAGTGCGGCATCAAGCTCGGCGACTTCGACGAATACGTGGAAGGCGACATCATCGAGTGCTACGTCCTCGAGAAAGTCCCGCAGACACTGTGAGCGCCACGCCGGGGAGTGCAGTCGCATGCCAGGTCCTGCGGCGCTCACACCCGGCCTTCGAGCAATGAAAAACCGTCTCCACCGAGTCAACGAAATCATCAAGCGCGAGCTGAGCGAACTCATCCGCCGCGAACTCACCTTCCAGGCGAAGCTCGTGACTGTGCAGCAGGTGGACATCACGCCGGATCTCAAGCACGCGCACGTTTTCATCGGCGTGATTGGCACGGAGCAGGAGCAGCACGCCGCCATCGCCCAGCTTCACGAGGCGCGCCAGCGCCTCCAGCACGAGATGAGCCGCCGCGTGGTCATCAAGTACACCCCGCAGCTCCACTTCAAACTCGACAACACCGGCGAGCGAGGCGACCGCGTGATCGGGATTCTCAACGAACTCGGCCTCAATACCCCGCCGACGGAGGACGAACCCTGTGAGTGACAACTGCACGCCTGCCCAGCTCGCCTCACTCATCCGCGACAACCACCGCTTCGTCGTGATGTCCCATGTGCGGCCCGACGGCGACGCCCTGGGCTGCACGCTCGCGATGGGCCTCTGCCTCCGGCAGCTCGGCAAGGAAGTCGCGATGTGGAACGAGGAAGGGTGCCTGGAAAAATTCAGCTTCCTCCCCGGCTCCGAGCTTGTGCGGAAGCCGCCCGCGGAGCCGCAAGCCTTCGACGTCGCATTTGTCCTCGATACCGCCGTCCGCGACCGCGTCGGTGCCTGCCTCCCCGCCGTGGCGAAGGCCGGCGCGTGGGTGAACATTGACCACCACATCTCCAATCCCCGCTTTGGCGACCTCAACTACATTGATTCCGCCGCGCCTGCGACCGGCGAGATCCTGTTTGAACTGTTCCGCAAAATGGAACTGCCCGTCACCTACGAGATGGCCGACAACCTCTACGTCGCCATCAGCACCGACACCGGCAGCTTCCAATATCCCTCGACCACCGCGCGCACCTACGAGATCGGCGCGGAGCTCGTCCGCATGGGCGTCAATGTCGGCGCGCTCTCCCAGCGGCTTTACGAGAGCTACCCGCGCCGCCGGATCGAGCTGCTCAAGTCCCTGCTCAACGCCCTCACTTTCACCAGCGGCGACCGCGTCGCGAGCTTCGCACTCACGCAGGAAACGACCAGGGCGCTCGGCACGATCCCCGACGACAACGAGGGCCTCATTGACACGATCCGCGCCGTGCAGGGTGTGGTAGTGGCCGTATTCTTCGAGGAACTCGCGGGTGAGAAAGTGCGCGTGTCACTCCGCTCCAAGGATCCGCGTTATGACGTGTGCAAAATCGCGCAACAATTCGGCGGCGGCGGCCACTCGCTCGCCGCTGGCATCCGCATGCCAGGCCCACTCGCTCTCGCGCAACAACGTGTCTTGAAAGCCATAGATGAATCACTCGCAGCAAATTGACGGTGTCCTGCTGGCCGACAAGGCCGCGGGCATGACTTCCCACGACGTCGTCGCCATCGCGCGCCGGCAGCTTCGCAGCCTGGGCGTGGAGAAGGTCGGCCACTGCGGCACGCTCGATCCGCTCGCGACCGGCCTGCTCATCCTCACCATCGGGCGCGGCACGAAAATCCAGGATCTCATCATGGCCGAGGACAAGGAATACGTCGGCGCGCTCAAGCTCGGCGAGGTGACCGACAGCCAGGACGCCGATGGCGAAATCACGGAAACCAAACCCGTCCCGGAGCTGACCCGCGCGCAGCTCGACGCGGCGTTTGCGAAATTCCACGGCGATTTTTACCAGACCCCGCCGATGGTCAGCGCGATCAAAAAAGGAGGCGTGCCACTCTACAAGCTCGCGCGCAAGGGCCAGACCGTTGAGCGCGAGCCCCGGTTCGTGCATGTGTATGCCCATGAAATCCAGGCCGTGCGGTTGCCGGAGATTGATTTTCGCGTCGTGTGCTCGAAGGGTTTCTACGTCCGCACGTACGCGCACGACATCGGCCAGGAACTCGGCTGCGGCGCCCATCTCCGCGCATTGCGCCGGACAAAAAGCGGGAAATTCTCCGTGGACCTCGCGGTCACCGTGGATGAAATCAAAAATGGAAATCCCTCCGAGTGGACAAAGAAAATCCTCACCCTTCCGCAGGTGAGCATCCTGCGTGGCGCATAGGCCGGCGTGAACATCCTCCGCACCATCCGTGAGCTTGCCGCCCTGCCCGGCCCCGTGCATCTTGCGATCGGCGTGTTCGACGGCGTCCATCTCGGGCATCGCGCGGTCATCGAATCCGCGCTTCGCCGCGCCTCGGACAAGGGCGGCACCGCGGTGGCTGTCACATTTGATCCGCACCCGGCCACCGTGCTCAGGCCCGGCCAGTCCCCGGCACTTCTCACCTCGACGCGCCACAAGCTGCGCCTTTTCGCGGCTCTTGGCGTCACGCACACTCTGGTCGTTCCTTTCGACCTCGGATTCGCGGCAACCCCACCCGCGGAATTCATCGCGGCACTGGCCGCCGCGTGCCGTCCGCTCGGCACCATTTGCGTCGGCGAGAACTGGGCGTTTGGCAAGGGCCGCTCCGGAGACCTCGCCCTGCTGCGCGAAGTCGGATCGAAATCCGGCTTTGCCGTGATCGGCATTCCCAGTTTCGCCGTGGACGGCCAGCCGGCCAGCAGCACCGCCATTCGCAATGCGCTGCAAGCTGGCAATCTCACCGCCGCCTCACGCCTGCTTGGCCGGGACTTCAGCGTTTTCGGCACCGTAATCGCCGGGAAAAAAATTGGCCGCACCCTCGGCTTTCCCACCGCCAATCTCCGCCCCGAATGCGAGCAACTCCCGCCAAACGGCGTCTATGCCGTCCGCATCGCGATCAACGGCGACCTGCTACCCGGCGTTGCAAACATCGGCGTCCGCCCCACCGTCGCGCAGGCAACCAGTGAGCCCGTCGTCGAAGCCCATCTCTTCGACTTCACCGGCGACCTCTACGGCGCAGACATCGAGGTTCACTTCGTCCGCTTCCTGCGCCCCGAGGAAAAATTCCCGTCCCTCGACGCGCTGAAGGCCCAAATCGCCAACGACGCAGCTTCAGCGCGCGCCGCGCTTTAGCCGTCTCTCAGGCAAACAGCCGCGTCAGCGCCTTCGCTTTCACCAGTTCGCGCGGCTGGTTGAGGTGGTTGTAAACGAGTGACTCCGGATCAATTCCGAAAGCATGGTAGATCGTTGCCAGCAGCTCCGTCGGGTGGACCGGGTCCGTCTTCGGTGATGCGCCCATCGAGTCGCTCTCGCCATGCACGTACCCGCGCTTCGTGCCCGCACCGGCCACGACTCCCGTGTAGCAATACGGCCAGTGATCGCGCCCGTCGGCGCTGTTCGAGTTGCCGCTCGTGCTCACGCCCTTTTCCGGCGAACGCCCGAACTCACCCATCGCCACCACCAGCGTCTCATCCAGCAATCCGCGCGAATCCATGTCCTCGATGAACGCCGAGAAACCCGCATCAAACATCGGCGCCGCCTGCCGCTTCATCCGGTCGGTCAGGCCCGTGTGCATGTCCCACGAATGATTGTCGCTGTTGGCCACCTTCGGCCAGATCACCTCCACCACTCGCGTGCCAGCCTCCACCAGCCTGCGCGCAAGCAGCAGCGACTGGCCAAAGGTGTTCATCCCATAGCGTTCCCGGGTCTTCACATCCTCGCGATCAATCTCGAACGCCTCGCGCGCCTTCCCGCGTGTGATGAGGTTCAGCGCCTTGTTGTAATATTCGTCGAGGTGATACTGCTCCACCGCCTTCTCGATCTCCGGCATCCCGTCCTCGATCGCATCGCGCAGCCGCGCCCGCCGCTCCAGCCGCTGCGCGAAGACATCCGGACGCAGCTTGAGGTCATCCACTTTCACGCGGTTCATCTTCGTCATGTCCATGTCGTCGCCTTCCGGGAACAGCGTGTAAGGATCGAACCCCTTGCCAAGAAAACCGGCCGCCCCGCCCTTGCCCACCACGCCGGATTCCTGCAATGGCCGCGGCAGCATCACGAACGGAAGCACCGGCTCGGTCGGCGGCTTCAGGCGCACGATGTTGCTGCCGAAATTCGGGAAATCCTTCGCGTTCGGCGGCTCGAGCTGCCCGCTCGGGCTCACCTTGTCCGTCGTGTACCCGGTCATGAGCTGGTAAATCGCAGCCGTGTGGTTGAAGAGCCCGTTTGGCGTGTAGCTGATCGAGCGGATCATCGAAAACCGGTCGTTCAATTTCGCCAGCCCCGGAAGCATCTCGGTGAAATTGATCCCCGGGATCTTCGTCGGGATGTTCTTGAATGGGCTGCGGATTTTATCCGGCACGTTCTCCTTCGGGTCCCACAGATCGAGGTGCGAGGGCCCGCCCTGGAGGTAAACCATCACCACACTTTTCGCCTTCCCCCATCCCGCCCCGCCCGTGGCCGCCGCGCGGGCTTTGAGTGAAAACATCGAGCCCAGCGTGAGGCCGAGGATCGAACTGCCGCCGAAGCGCAGCAAGTCGCGGCGGGTGATGCCGAGGTGGTTGTCGCAAAGGTCGCGGCCGGGTTGTCCAGGAATGCGGATCATGATCGTGGAGAGTTGTGTTCTACTTTAATGGCGGATGCGGGGAGAAATTAGCACTGTTCCCGCAGCGGATGCGAGGACGAACATTGCCCGCCCGTGGTACAGCCATCATGGCTGTGGGGCTGGCGGGCATCCTGCCCGGTCTCTTTGGGAATCACCGGGCGGGACGCCCGCTGGCCTCACAGGCTGGAAGCCTGTGCCACATCGCCGCGCGTCCACTGTGCGGAAGTTTGCTTCGAGATTATCCAGTGGTAGGGAACAGCCGAATCCCCATCAAACCCTAATCACCGAGCTGGCCCAAAATACCCGCGCTCCAAGCGCCGGACGCATTTGCTCTCGCATCTTGGCAGACGCCCTCCCGCATGCTTGATGATTGCCGCCATGTCCACTTCACGAAAACGCGACCTCGCCGTTCACCTGCTCGTCCTCCTTGTCACGGCTTCGCTTTCCCACGCGGCACCGGTGCCGCTTTTCGATGGCAAGACGCTGGACGGCTGGGAGGGGGAAACCACCAAGGTGTGGCGGGTGCACGATGGGGTGATCGTCGGCGGGTCAATGGACGGGAATCCGCGCAACGAGTTTCTTGCGGCGAAGAAGAGCTACCGGAATTTTGTGCTGCGGCTGGAATACAAACTGGTCGGCACCTCCGGATTCATCAATGGCGGGGTGCAGATCCGCAGCCAGCGCACGAAGAAGCCGCCGAACGAAATGCGCGGCTATCAGGCGGACATCGGAGCGGGGTACTCCGGTTCGCTTTACGATGAATCGCGGCGGAACAAGGTGCTGCTGCACGCGGACAAGGCGCTGATCGAAAAATTGGAGAAGCCCGGCGATTGGAACGTGTACGAAGTCCGCTGCGAAGGGCCGCGAATCCGGCTCACGCTCAATGGCACGCAGACGGTGGATTTCACGGAGAAGGACGCGGGCATGGAGCCGGACGGATTGATCGCGCTGCAAATCCATGGGGCGGCGAAGGCTGAGATTTCGTTCCGCGCGATCACGATCGAGGAACTGCCGGGGGAGGAAGCACAGACGGCGCCGGGGCGCATTCCAAACAAGCCTGCGCCGCCGCTGAATCGCTTTGCGCCGGATGCCATCGTGCCGCCCGTCACGACGCCTTTCCCGGACGGAAAGTTCACGCTGGGGGAAAATGAGACGGTGGTCTTCACGGGCGGAACGAACTTCGTGCGTGATGCGAAGTCGGGCGAGCTCGAGGCGTTGCTGGCGAAGGCGTTCGCGAAGCAGAAGCCGGTCTTCCGCTCAATGGCGGTGGATGCGGATACGGTCTATTTGCAGGAGCGCGAGCTGAATTTCGGCACTTGGCGGCAGCAACTCGAAGCGGTCGGAGCCACGGTGGTGATCGCGCAGTTCGGGCAGATGGAGGCGCTCGATGGCGTTGCGAAGCTGCCGGAATTCGTGGCCGCGTATCACCGGCTGCTCGACGAGTTTTCCGCGCGCACCGTGCGCCTCGTGCTGGTCTCGCCGATGCTTTTTGACAAACCACCGACACCGCACCTGCCGGACCTCACCAAGCGCAATGCCGACGTGCGCGCGTATTCCGAGGCGGTGCGAACGATTGCGAAACAGCGCGGTGCTGCGTTTGTGGATTTGCTGGAGATGAACCAAGGCGTCGCATGGGCGCCCGGTGGTCTGACGGACAACGGCATTCATCTGACCGCTCACGCAGGGCAGCAGCACTTCGCGGAGCAGATCGGGTGGAGCCTCATGGGCGGATCTCCTGGATTTCCAAAGCGACAGACTGCACGCCTCGATAATCCCAATTTTCCCTACAAAGCGCCATCCGACCTGCACGCCGCCATCGTCGCCAAGAACCGGCTGTGGTCGCAATGCTGGCGGCCTGCGAACTGGAGCTTCGCGTATGGCGACCGGACGAATACGGATTTTGGCAAGCCCGCTGGCGGGCAGCCGGACTTGAAGACGACTTTTGCCCGGCATCGCGTGCTGCTCGCCGAGGCCGATGCCCGCATCGCCGCGCTCGCCCTCGGCGAGAAAGCGCCGCCGCCTCGGCCCGCTCCCGCTCCGCCGACGGACGAGAAGGCGCTCACGCCGGAGGAGCAGCTCGCCACTTTCACCGTGGCCGATGGCTACGAAGTGACGCTCGTCGCTTCCGAAAAGGACGGCGTGGTGAAGCCGATCCAGATTTCGTGGGACGAGCGCGGGCGCATGCTTGTGGCCTGTTCGCCGGGCTATCCGCATCTCGAAGTCGGCGCGCCGCCGCAGGATTTCGTGCTGATGTGCGAGATGAAGGACGGCAAGGTGAGCAAGGCTTGGAAATACGCCGACGGGCTGACGATGGTGAACGGCATGGAGCCGGGAGACGGCGGCGTGTTTGTCTGCGACTACGATGAGTTGCTCCATTTCCGCGACAAGGACAACGACGGGCGCGCCGACATTCGCCGCGTGGTTCTCTCCGGTTTCGGCATCGGCGATACGCACCAGCTCATCAATTCGATCAACCACGGCGACGACGGATCGCTGTGGTTTGCGCAGGGGCTGCACGTCCTGTCGCACGTCGAGACGCCGTGGGGCATCGCGCGGCTCGATCAGGCCGCGGTCTGGCGGCTGCGTCCGCGCACGCTGCGGTTGGATGGATTTTTCAATCGCGCCAGGTCGGCAGCGAACTGCTGGGGCGTCGTCACGGATGACTGGGGAAACATCTTCCACAAAGGCGGCGACCGTCCGCATGGCTACTATTCCCAGCCCGGCCTTGTGCGCGCGGCGACCGGATTCACGCCCGGCGATTACCACGGGATCGGCGGGATATTTAAGAGCAACATCAAGACCGTTTCCATTGACCTGCTGGGATCCAAGGCGCTGCCCGACGACGCGCAGGGATGCGCCGTCATCGCGGGCTTCATGGGCAGCCTCGTGGAGTTGCACCGTCTCAAGGACGACGGCTCCGGATTTGGCAGCGAGCTGCTGCCCTTGCTGCTCCGCTCGTCGAGCAACGCCTTCCGCCCCGTGGACGTGAGCCAGGGGCCGGACGGCGCGATCTACGTGTGCGACTTTTACAACCCGATCATCGGCCACTACCAGGCCAGCTACCGCGACCCGAAACGCGACAAGACGCACGGGCGAATCTGGCGCATCAGCGCCAAAGGCCGCGCGCCCGTGGTGCAGCCGGACCTCGCGGCGATGGACACGCTTGGGCTGCTCGCGCAGCTCAGCGCGCCCGAGCGCTGGACGCGCTATCAGGCGCAGCGGCTCCTGTTTTGGAAACCGACGGACGAGGTGGTGAAAGCGCTCGATGCGTGGACGGCGAAGGTCACCGACGAGGCGCTGCTCCGCCGGGCACTCGGCATTTACGAAGCGCACGAGACAGCGCGGCCCGAACTGCTCAAGCGCCTGCTCGCCAGCAAGGACGCGCGCGTGCGCGCTTACGCCACGCGGATGGCTGGGATGTGGTCGGAGCGGGTGCCCGAGGCTGTCGCGTACTTAAAGACCAGCGCCGCTGACCCCGACGCCCGTGTGCGCTTGGAAGCCATCGTCGCCGCGACTTACCTCCCCACGCCCGAGGCCGTGGAAATCCCCGCCATCGCCTCCACGCAGCCGCGCGACAAATTCATTGATTACGCGCTCACGCAAAGCATCCGCGCGCTCAAGCCGCAGTGGCAGCCCGCGCTCGCATCACTCAAATTCGCTGACGCCGCGCAGCGCGACTTCGTCGTGAAAATCGGCGGCGCAATCCCGCCGCCCGAGCACCCCGGCAAGGCCACCTACGACGCGCTTTGCATGAACTGCCACCAGCCCAACGCCAAGGGGCTCCCCGGCATTTACCCGCCGCTCGCCGGCAGCGAATGGGTCACCGGTGACAAAGCCGCGCTCATTAAGATGCTGCTCCACGGCCTCTCCGGCCCCATCACCGTGAAAGGCGAACCTTACGGCACCGGCAACCCCATCCCCATGCCCCCGAGCGGACTCGATGACCAGAAAATCGCCGACGTCCTCACCTACATCCGCAGCAGTTTCGGCAATCAGGCTGACGCCGTCACCGCCGAAGAAGTCCGCACCCTCCGCGAAAAACACAGGGCCCGCACGACCCTCTGGACCGTTCCCGAACTTGCACCCGTGAAGTAACCAGTCGCGCTGCTCCCGAGATGAAAAAGCGACTCTTCGCCGTCATCATTCTGACAACCACCAGCGCCGTTCATGCGGCGGATGTTTTCGCGGAGATGGTGCGCTCGACCCCCTGGCTCAGCCCGGCGGATGAAATGAAATCCTTTGTCGTGCCGGAAGGGTTCGAGGTGCAGCTGGTGGCGGCGGAGCCGGAAATCGGGAAGCCGGTTTCGATGAGCTTCGACGCGCTGGGGCGCCTGTGGGTGGCGGAGACGAACGCCTATCCCATCGAGACGGCTCCGGACAAAACCCCGCGGGATGTGATCCGCATCCTCACCGATTTCCAGCCCGGCGGACGCGCGGGGAAGAACGAGGTTTTCGCCGACGGCCTGTCCATGCCGGACGCCGTTGCGCCTTACAAAAACGGCGCCGTCGTTTTTTCGATCCCGAACATCGTGCGACTGCAGGACGCCGACGGCGATGGGAAGGCTGACCGGCGCGACGTGGTGCTGGGGCCGTTCGCGACGAACGACACGCACAACCTGGCGAACAATTTCCGCCGCGGATTCGATGGCTGGATGTATGGCGGCCAGGGCGTGGCGAACAAGTCCGTGGTCAAGGGCGGCGACGGCCGGGAATTCCGGATGAGCGGCGGCACGTTCCGCTTCCGGCCCGACGGTGCCAGCATCCAGAAGTTCGGCGACGGGCAGGCGAATGTCTTCGGCCTTTGCTTCGATGCGCTCGGCAATCTCTTCACGTCGGACTGCCACTCGATGCCGATCTACCAGAACATTTTTGGCGGCTTCTATCCTGTCTTCGGCAAGCCGCACGACGGTCTCGGCTACGCGCCGCAAATGCTTGCGCACAACCACGGCTCCACGGCGATCTCCGGTCTGATCACGTGCGAGGAGCCGCTGTGGCCCGCGGAATTTCAGGGCAACTTTTTCCTCGGAAATGTGGTCACAAGCCGCGTGAATCGCGACCGTATCGAGGAGCACGGTTCCACCAAGCTGGCGAAAGAGATGCCGGACATCCTGAAGTCGCGCGACCCGTGGTTCCGCCCGGTGGATGTGCAGTTCGGGCCCGACGGCGCGCTTTATATCGCGGACTTTTACAACCGCATCATCGCGCACGTGGAAATCCCGCTGAACCATCCGGGCCGCGACCGCAAAAGCGGGCGCATCTGGCGCGTGGTGAGGCTGGGCGCGGATGGCAGGCCGGCGCTGCGGGCGCGTCCGGATTTCACGAAACTGACCGTGGCCGAAAAGGTCGCGCAGCTTGGCGACCCGAGCCTGGCGCATCGCCTGGCGGTGCTGAATTTTCTAGCGGACCGAGGCGGCGACGAGGTCATCGGCGCGGTGCGCAAGGCAGCGCAAAGCGACAAGGCCAGCCTCGATTTGAAAGCGTGCTCACTGTGGATTCTGGAAAGGCTCGGGGTGCTGACGGACGCAGACCTGGCCCGCGCTGCGAGGGATGAGAACCGCCTGCTCCGCACCCATGCCATCCGGATTTTGGTGGAACGCGCGGACTGGAAACCCGCGGAGCTGGCCCTGGTGCTTGGCGCGCTTCAGGACAAGGATGGCTTCGTCGCGCGCGCCGCGGCTGATGGACTGGCGCGGCATCCAGCGCCGGGGCACATCCTCCCGCTGCTGGCCCTTCGTCAGCGTGCGCCCGAGAATGACACCCATCTTGTTTACCAAGCCCGGAAAGCCCTGCGGGATCAGTTGCTGCTCGCGGAAGGTTTTTCTTTTGTCGGGAAACAGAAGCTCACCGATGCCGATGCCCGTGCCATTGCCGACGTCGCCCTCGCGCTGCCATCCGTGGGCGCGGCCACTTTCTTCGCGGAGCACCTCGCGAAATTTCCCTCGAACGGAAAGCCAAACCAGGACTGGGTTAGGCACATCGCGCGATTCGGCGACGCCGGCGGGATGGATGCGATTGCCGTTTCGCTGACCGCGAACACCGCCTACGATCTCGACACGCAGCTCGGCCTCTTTTCAGCCATGCGACAGGGCATGGATCAGCGCGGGATGAAACTCAGCGACAAGATGAAAACCTGGGCCGGCGGGCTCGCGGGGCGTTTGCTGGAAACGACGACGCCCCCAAATCCCGCCCGGCAGAAAGCTGGTGCGGAGCTGGCGGCGAAACTCCAATTGACCGGATTGGAGAAGCCATTGAGCGCCATTGCGTTCGCGGCTTCCGGCGACGTGGAGGCGAGGGCTTCGTGCCTGCGCGCCTTGTTGTTGCTGAACGCAGCGGGCCATCTTCGCGAGGCGGAGGCGTTCGTGAACGATGCCAGCCTGCCGGTGGAGCGTCGCTCGGAGATCGCCCAGGCGCTGGCGAGGCTCAACTCGGCGGAGAGTCGGAAATTGCTGATGCAAAGTTTGCGCAAGGCCCCGGAGCGATTCGCCATCATCATTGCCACCGCCCTCTGCGGCACTGGCGAAGGCGCTGATGCCCTCATGCAAAGCGTGGCCGACGGGCAGGCTTCCGCATCCCTGCTCGCGCAGCGTTCGATCAAGGACCGGCTCCTCGCCGTACGTCCGGGGCTGGCGGGGCAGATCACCAGTATCACGGCAAAAATCGGGGCAAACTCCGACCGCCTGCAAAAGATCGCCAGGGAGCGCCAGGCCGCATTCCCGAAGAGCGGAGCCAGCGCAGCCGAAGGTGCGAAGGTTTTCCAGACCCACTGCGCCGTCTGCCACAGCCTCGACGGCAAAGGCGGGCGCGTCGGCCCGGAACTCGACGGCATCGGCCATCGCGGACTCGAACGCCTTTGCGAAGACATCCTCGATCCCAATCGCAACGTGGATCGCGTCTTCCGCTACAGCATCGTCACGCTGAAAAACGGCACCGCAATCACCGGCCTGTTCCGTCGCGAGGAAGGCGCGCTCCTCGTTTTTGTGGATGCCGCCGGAAAGGAACTGACCGTGGAGAAAACGGAGATCGCCCGGCGCACTGAATCCGAAACCTCGCTCATGCCCGAGGCATTCGCCGACATCCTCCCTCCCGCCGATTTCCAAAACCTCATGGCCTTCCTCCTCGCGCAATCCACCCCCGCGAAGTGACGGCACAACTTCACCACTCTGACCGGCTCTGTTTCTGCGTCTGGCGGTAATCGCGCCCGGGCGTCGGGAAAATCCGGCCCGATATTCCCCTTGCCAAAGCATCCGAATGCCGCTTTTCTCCGCGGCCTTCTGAGAAGCGCACACATTAACCGCGCTGTTGGTCCTCGGGTTCCGGGCGTCAGTCCGTGAACCGTTAGCGCCGAGGGTAACCCAGCGTCCTGATTAGAAAGAAACAATAACATGGCTGTACGTCTTGGACGTTTTGAACTACCGAAGTTGCCCATCATTGATGAGGCAACGAAAAGCGACACCTACGCGAAATTCACCGCCGAGCCTTTCGAGGCCGGCTATGGGATGACCGTGGGCAACGCACTCCGCCGCGTGCTGCTGAGCAGCATCGAGGGTGGTGCGATCACCAATGTGAAAATCACCGGCGCGAACCACGAGTTCCAGACGTTGCCGAACGTCGTGGAGGACGTGACGGACATCGTGTTGAACCTCAAGAAGGTGAAATTCAAGTGCGCCGACCACGAGCCGCGCACGCTCAGCATCTCCGTGAACAAGGAGGGCAATGTCACCGCCGGGGACATCCAGGAAGTCACCGGCATCGAAGTGGTGAACAGGAAGCAGCTCATCTGCACGCTCGACAAGAAGCAGAAATTTGAAGCCGAACTGACCGTTCGCGTGGGCCGCGGTTTTGCGACCGGCGACGAGAACAAGTTCCCGGACATGCCGATCGGCGTGATCCCGGTGGACTCGATTTTTTCACCCGTGACGCGGGTGAAGTACGCGGTCGAGGCGACCCGCGTGGGCCAGCGGACCGACTACGACAAGCTCGTGCTCGAGATCTGGACGGATGGCCGCATCGAGCCCGAGGAGGCGCTCAAGCAGGCCAGCTCAATTCTGCGCAAGCACATCGAGCCCTTCTACAATTACGACGAGGCGCAGGTGACGTTCGACGAGACGCCGCAGGCGACGAACCAGGAGAACCAGAAGCTGAAGAAGCTGCTGAACATGTCGGTCAACGAGATCGAGCTCTCCGTCCGCGCGGCGAACTGCCTGAACAACGCAAACATCACCAGTGTCGGCCAGCTCGCGATGAAGTCCGAGCAGGAGATGCTGAAATACCGCAACTTCGGCAAGAAGTCGCTGAACGAAATCAAAGAGAAGCTCTCCGGCCTCGGTCTCTCGCTCGGGATGAAGTTCGATGGCGGTCTTGTGGACCCGAACCTCGGGGAAACCCGCCTCACCGCGGAAGTTTAACCACGCTTAGAAAGGACCATCACTCATGCGTCACCAACGCAAAACCGTCAAACTCGGCCGTCGGCAGGATCACCGCGACGCGCTGCTTTCAAACCTCGCCGTCAGCCTCATCGAGCATGGCCGCATCAAGACGACCGTGGCCAAGGCCAAGGCCGTGCGGCCGTTCGTGGAAAAGCTCGTCACAAAGGCCAAGGCCGGCTCGCTTCATGCGCGCCGGATGGCCCTTGCCGACCTGCGCCACAACGAAGGCGCCGTCGCGAAACTCTTCGCTGAAATCGGGCCGCTCAATGCGGAACGCAAAGGCGGCTACACCCGCATCGTGAAGCTCGGCCAGCGCCGCAGCGACGCTAGCGAGATGGCCTTCATCGAGTGGGTGGATCGCCCGGTCAAGGCCGAGCCCGAGGCGGAACCCGCCAAGGGCAAAGGCGGCAAAGCCAAGGCTCCCGCCGCCGATTCCGCCGAAGCTCCCGCGAAGCCAAAGCGCGCCAGCAAGAAGAAGGACGAGCCCGCCAGCTAGGCAGTTCGTCAGACACTCACGAAAGGGCGGGCCTGAGAAATCGGGTCCGCCTTTTTCGCGCCCGGCTACCAGCTTCGTTCCGGAGGCACCCAGTCCGCCGGCAGAGGCGATGCGTCGAACTCCGCGCTCCCTGGCGGGTGTTCGCCTGCGGCGAGTTCGCGCACGATCATCCGGCCAGTCTGTGCTTCGCCACGGCGTTCGTAGGTGATCAGCAGGCCGGGCACCGTTCGCTGCGTGTAGGCCGGGTTGCGCGGGATGAAAAGCCGCATCGCGCGAACCGCCTGCGGGAATTTGTCGAGCAGTGCGATGTCGGTGAACACCGGCGCATCGCCGTAGCGGTTCAACGCAGTGACCACCTCCATTGCATCCCGGATCGCCGGCCAGCCGGGCGGGTCATCGCGCCGTGAATGGCCCGCCCACGCGAGGGCCACGGTCGCCACCGCGCACGAGAGGCCGTACGCGGCGCCGGGGAGGAATCCGAATTTTACCCGCCGGAGCACATCCGCTCCGAGCAGTGCGAAGAACGCATGGAGGGCGAACGTCCCGAAGTAGTACTGCGGATTGCACGGGATCCGGCCTGCAACCGACACCAGCAATTGGAGAACAAGACCGGCGAGCGCAGTCACTGCGATCGCATCACGCGCATCGGGTTCGCCCCCGTGCTTTCGCCAGGCGCGCAAGACCCGCGGAACCTTGATCACGGCGGCGGCGATGCCTAGCCAGATCATCGGATAGATGAGGAAAGTCGCCCATTGCACGGGCTCCGCGATCCATCCCGGCAGCGGCGGGAGGATTCCCCGGCAGCCGAGAATATTTCCCCCGAGCAGCGGCGCAAGCGCGGATTCCAGACGCGAGCCGGTGCCGGGATAGGAAGTCGGCGGGGCCATGGTGAGCAGCCAGATGATGTTGCCAAAAAGCAGGACGAGGTACGCACCGTTCAACGCGAGCAGCGGGGCGGCAGTCCAGAACAGCCCCTTTTTATCCGCCCGGAACATCGCGCGGTGGCGCCAGATCAACAACCCCGCGATCGGAATGAAAACGGGCAATGCCTGCGGATGGTTGATGGCCGCGAGAAAACCGGCGGCGAGCGCAATCCGGAACGGCCATTTCCCGCCAGTCCGCAGAAACGCCGCAAGCGCCGCGAGCGCGAGCGTCCCCAGCGGGATCGTGAAGCTCGCATCCCACATCACGCGGTGAAAGAGCGTGACCTGGGGCGCGACGATGATCGCCGCACAAAACCACGCGGGCAGGCCGGCGGAGCGGGCGAGCCAGACGAGCGCCGCCGCCGTGGTGAGCCCGGCGATCAATGCGCGCAGCAGCGCGATGCGCGCCGGGTCATCCGTGATCGCGATGAGCAACTGGTACAAATGCGTCGGCATGGGACCGTACATCACGCGGAAATTTCCCGTGAGCCCGTGCGGCGCGATCGTGTGGGCGTGGTTCGCATGCCATGCGGTGGCGAGCAGGCGCGGCTCATCAATGAGCCACCATGAAGTCTCCGGCCACAGGAACAGCGGCACGAGGGCGAGCAGCACCAGCACAAGCGCTGCGCGGGGCGCTGCCGCGCCGGCGGACGTGTCGGTTGTTGCGCGTTCGTCCATGCGTGCGCGCCGTGCTAGTGCCGGTGAGCGAGCACGTAGTCGTGAATCGAGTTCACCGTGGCGAGCGCCTGGCGCGCGGCGTCGGAGTTGGGAACGGAGACGCCGAATTTTTTCTCGAGCCCCACGACGAGTTCGAGCGCGTCTATTGAATCGAGGCCGAGCCCCTCGGGGCCGAAGAGCGGCATGTCGTCGCGAATCTCCGCGGCGGACACCTTGAGCATCAGGTTTTCCACCATCATCGCCTTGATCGCTTCCCGAAGATTTTGGTCAGACATCGTGGCGGTGTAGCAACGCGACGCCCGGCGCTCCAGCATCTTTCCATGCTACTGCGCGGAGACCTCGTGCTCGCCCTCCATCATGCCGAGGTGTGCGAGCGCCTCGCCAACGAGGAAAAGCGAACCCGCGACAAGCGTGCGTTCGGGATGTCGCGCCGCCTCCGGGAGGCCGGAGCAAATATCGTCCGCGATGCTGCACGGCGCTTCCGTGAGGTCGCGTACTACTTCGGCGAGCGCGGCGGCGGGCAGTGCCCTGGGATTCCGGACCGGGACGCAGATGACCCGCGCCGCGATATCAAGCAGCGGGCGGCAGACTGCGCGGATGTCCTTGTCCGCCATGATGCCGAGAATGAGGGTCGCTTTCTCCCCCGGGAACTCGCCGCGCCATGTCTCCGCAAGCACGCGGGCCCCGTCCGGATTGTGCGCCCCGTCGAGGACGAGCCGTCCGTCGTTCAGCACCTGAAATCTGCCCGGCCACCCGACATCGCCCAGCGCGTGCATGACCATGCGCGGATCAGGGCGCATGCCGGCGGTCACAAGCGCCGCAAATGCCACCGCGGCATTCATCCGCTGGTGCGCGCCCCGCAGCGCCAGCCTCCAATTTTCGCCGATGGGATTGGTGATGAATTTGACCGTGCTCCCGAGGCTGGTGGCCGTCGCCTCGAGCACCTCCGCAACCTCCGCCGTCTGCGGCGCGGAAATGACAGGCACGCCGCGCTTGATGATCCCCGCTTTTTCCCGGGCAATCTCCACGAGCGTGCCGCCAAGATGCTGCATGTGATCCATGCCGACCGGCGTGATCACGGAAACCACGGGCGTGACGATGTTGGTCGCATCGAGCCGCCCGCCGAGGCCGGTCTCGAGGATGATCCACTCCGCCCGCTGGGTCTGAAACCATGAGAGCGCGAGGGCCGTCACCACTTCAAAAAATGTCGGCATGTGCGCCCAATCCGCCGTGAGTTCCCAGATGCGGGTCAATCCCTCCGCCACGTGTTCCTCCGGGATGAGATTGTTTCCGAGCCTGATCCGCTCGCGGAAACCTACCAGATGCGGCGACGTGTAAAGCCCCGTCCGTTTTCCCGCGGCGACGCAGACCGCCGCGAGCATCGCGCAGACGGAACCCTTTCCATTCGTCCCGGCGACGTGGATGAAGTGCCGCTCCGCCCCGCTTGCGGGATCAATATCGAGCGCGGCGCAAAGGCGCTCTGTGTTTTCGAGGCCGAGCTTGATCCCGTGAGCCTGAAGTCCGTAGAGCCACTCCAGCGATTCGCGGAAGGTCACGCGATGGGAGCAAGGTACCCGAGCAAGCCGGCAAGGGTCCGCTTCATCTCCCGCCGGTGGACGATCATGTCCACGAGGCCGTGGTCCATGCAAAATTCAGCGGTCTGAAAGTTTTTTGGCAGTTCCTGGTGTGTCGTCTCGCGGATGACCCGCGGGCCGGCAAAGCCGATCATGCACTTTGGTTCCGCGATGATGATGTCGCCCACGCTCGCATAGCTCGCCATGACGCCCGCGGTGGTCGGGTTGGTGAGCACGGAAATGTACGGCAGCCGTGCATCGCTGTGCCGCGCGAGCGCGCCGCATGTCTTCGCCATTTGCATGAGCGAGAGCATCCCCTCGTACATCCGCGCCCCGCCGCTCGCGCTGATGATGATGACCGGCAGCCTCTGCTCTGTCGCCCGTTCGATGGCCCGCGCGATTTTTTCGCCGACCACGCTCCCCATCGTCGCCGCGAGGAATTGGAAATCCATCACCGCGATGCTCACCTTCCGGCCCTCGATCGCGCCGAGGCCAGTCATCACCGCGTCCTTCTGCCCGGTGGCCTGCTGGTATTTTTTCAGCCGGTCCGTGTAGCTGGCCTGGCCTGTGAACTTCAGCGTGTCCACCGACGTGAGCGCCGCGTCGAACTCCTGAAAACTTCCCTCGTCCAGCACCAGCGCGAGACGGTCGCGCGCAGTCAGGGTGAAATGATGGTCGCACTTCGGGCAGATGCGGTCGTTCCGCTCGAGTTCGAGATTGTGGATGATCTCGCCGCAGCCGGGGCACTTCGTCCAGAGGCCGGGCGGGAGTTCGCGTTTCTTGTCCGAGGTGAAAACCGGTTTGTTGAAGATTCCCATGGGTTCGTCGTTCATTTGCAGGGAGCGGCTGCTTCGGGTCTGCGTGGTTTGAAAGTGGCGGTCATTTTTGGATCAGCCTCGCGCGACGGTGATGACGCGCACGGAGGCGGCGCCCGCGCGCAGGAGCACGCGGCTGCATTCCTCCACGGTGCTTCCCGTGGTGAATACGTCGTCAACGAGGACGATGTGTTGGCCCTTCACGCGCCCAGTCTGCCGCACACGGAACGCACCGCGCAAGTTTTCCATTCGCTCCGCACGGCTGAGGCGCGTCTGCGTGGTTGTGTAGCGTGTGCGCTTCAGCGCATGCCACGTCGCGATGCCCGTGCGTTTCGTGAGGAAGGCGGCCAGTTCGGCGGCCTGATTGAATTCACGCTCGCGAAAGCGCACGTGATGCAGCGGAACCGGCACAAATGCATCAGCCGGGCGGCTTGCAATCCGCGGATCCTGGAGCGCATCGGCGAGCCATCCGCCGAGCGTGCTCACGAGGAAAATGTCGCTGCGATATTTAAAGTGATGGATCAGTTCACGCACCGCGCCGGTCGCGACGTACGGAGCAACGGCACACTCGTAGTGGACCTCCCGGCCTCCGCAGTTGTCGCACGTAAAAACCTCCGTGATCGCCCCGTCAAACGGCTGGGAGCACCGTTCGCACCGCGGGGCGGTGATCCGCCGGACATCGCCCGCGCAGCGCCTGCACAGATGCACCTGCGGCTCCGTATCCGCACTGCAAATCACGCAGCACGGCGGCACGAGCAGCGTGCCCGCGGCAGTCAGCATCCTTCGCGCAAAGTTTAGCATCACTCAGCCCCCGGTTTCATTTTCCGGCGGCGCAGGCAAAGCCAGAGAAGCACGCCCACCAGCACCACGACCCCCGCACCCACGACGCCCACGGTCATGTCCTCGCCGATCCACGGCAGCAGATCGCGCATGTCCTTCGGCCGCTTGGTAAGGCGGTTGAATCCAAATTTTCCCAGCACCATGCCGGCGTGGAACCCAATCGCCAGCGCCAGCCCCCGCGTCCGGATCACCGCCCAGCCGCACACCCAGCCAAATGCAAACAGCGTGGTGAATCCCCCCGCCACCCGCAGCGGATCGGTGAAGCCCGCAAACCGCTGCGGGATCAGCGCGAACCCGCTCAGCCAGTTCACCTCCGCTGCCGGAATTTCCGCGCCCGGCGGGGTCACGAAGTGCAGGATTGAAAAAATCGCCGACACCGCCGCGAGCGCAGTCCAGTCCCCCATCGAGCGGCGGAAGCTCCCCAGGATCGCACCACGAAATATCCATTCCTCCAAGACCCCGACAGCCAGCCCGCTGCCGGCGATGCTCAGCAAATCCCCCCACGGCGGCTCCGCTTTCATTTTGTAAACACCGGTCTTCAACAGCACGAGCGCGAGCACCGTCATCACCGCCACGGATACACCCCAGCCGAGCGCAAAATCACGCCAGCGGGCGGGATTTGGCCGCAGACCGAGTTCCGCCGTCCCCCGGAGCCTGAGCGAGCGGAACAGCGGCCACAGCAGAACGATCGCGGCGAGCAGAATCGCGCGGTTCGCGATTTTCGAAAAGTCCGCCGCGAGAAACGCGGCCGGCCCCCTGGCCTCCCGGCTTTCGTCCTTGCTCACTTCATACCGGATCAAGCCTCGGGACTCCGCCGCCGGCAGCAGTGCATTCGCGGCGTGGAAAAGCGGAGGTGCCAGCAGTCCGCCAAGTGCGAAAACAGCAGCGAAGTACAGGAGAATCTTGCCCGGTGCGTTCAACGCGGCGCATTGTGCGCGGCAAATGGCAAACCGCAACACTCACGTCTGGAAACACACCACTGACGACGGCGAAAAGCGCGAGGTGCGCGCGGAGAAATTCGGCAAACGCTGGCGCCTCCAGGCGCGGCTCAAAGGCGAGGAGCACTGGACCTACTACGACACGCCCGAACTCGCAGACCTGATCGAACTCCGCCGCCTGCTCTGGAACAAATACCAGCGCAAACATCTCGCGTGGGAGGACATCGCAGCCATTGACCAGCTCATCCAGGACCGTGGCGGAAGCGTGGAGGAGGAAAGTTGAGGTGTGCTGGCGGGGAGCACCCCACTTTTTGAGCGCCCTACTTTTGCGCCGGAGGCGCAACAGAAATTAGCCGGTGGCGTCAGCCACCGGAACGGCACCCAGAACGAATCCGCCCCGGAGGGGCGGTGGAGCAGCAGCGGCAGCCGAATTCCAACGCCCCTGCCGGGGCGGATTCATTTTTCCCTGATCCGGTGGCTGACGCCACCGGCTAATTTCTCTTGCGCCTTCGGCGCACGAACGGGCGTGCCAAAAATTGAGTTGTGCCCCTGCCGCGGGTATTCCGCCTTCGCACTTCCCAAGCCGCGCATTTTCATTTTCGCTCCGCGCCCTCATGAGTGACCAGTTTGATGTCCGCTATGTGGCGCAGCTTTCGCGGCTCGATTTGAGCGACGCGGAGATCGCCAAGTTCCAGAGCCAGCTCGGCCAGGTGCTCGCGCATGTCGAGCAGCTCCGCGGGGTGGATGTCTCCGATGTGCAGGCCACGGCGCACGCCAATGAGGTGAGCAATGTCTTCCGGGCCGACGAGCCGCGCGACTGGTTCGACCAGCCCACCGCGCTCAAGAACGCCCCGCGCGACGCGAACGGCCTCATCATCGTTCCGAAGGTCATCGAGTAGGCGGCCATGACTTCGCTCACCGTTGCCGAACTCCAGCAGAAACTCCGCGCTCGCGAGGTCTCCCCGGTCGAGGTGCTCGATGCGCTCGATGCCCGCATTTCCGCGGTGGACCCGCAGATTCACGGCTACCTTTCGCGCGATGTCGCCATCGCCCGGTCGCTCGCGGAGAAAGCCGATGTGTCGCTCCCGCTCGGCGGCGTGCCGATCGCGATCAAGGACGTGATCAATGTCACCGGCGAGCCTTGCACTGCGGCTTCAAAAATCCTGCGCGGCTACACGAGCACCTACGACGCGACGGTCATCGCGCGCCTCCGCGCAGCCGGCGCGATTCCGTTCGGGCGCTGCAATCTCGATGAATTCGCAATGGGCAGCTCGACGGAAAATTCCGCATTCGGGCGCACGATGAATCCGTGGGATCTGTCGCGCGTGCCAGGCGGTTCCTCCGGCGGATCGGCGGCGGTGGTCGCAGCGGATGAGGCATTCGCCGCGCTCGGCTCCGACACGGGCGGCAGCATCCGGCAGCCCGCGGCGCTCTGCGGCTGCGTGGGCTTGAAGCCGACCTACGGGCGCGTCTCCCGCTTCGGGCTGATCGCGTTTGCCTCGTCCCTCGACCAGATCGGGCCTTTTGCAAAAACCGTGCGGGACGCGGGTCTTCTCCTGAACGCCATCGCCGGGAAAGATCCGCTCGATTCCACGAGCCTCGATGTGCCGGTGGAAGATGCGACCGCGCTGCTCGGCCGCGACCTGAAGGGGGTGAAACTCGGGATGCCGCGCGAGTACTTCATCGCCGGGATTGACCCGCAGGTGGATGCTGCGGTGCGCTCCGCGATCCGGCATTACGAGGGCCTCGGCGCGGAAATCGTGGAGGTGTCGCTGCCTCACACCGGGCACGCGGTGAGCGTTTATTATGTGATCGCGACCGCGGAGGCGTCGGCCAACCTCGCGCGCTTCGACGGCGTCCGCTACGGGCACCGCGCGCAGACCGACAATTTGCTGGAGATGTACGGCCGCACGCGCGCCGAGGGCTTCGGCCCGGAGGTGAAGCGCCGGATCATCCTCGGGACCTACGTGCTGAGCAGCGGCTACTACGACGCCTATTACCTCCGCGCGCAGAAGGTGCGCACGCTCATCCGCGGTGACTTCACGCGGGCGTTTGAAAAAGTGGACGCGATCATCTGCCCCACGTCACCCGAGCCGGCATTCAAGGCAGGCGACCGCTCCGATGACCCGATGAAAATGTATCTCGCCGATATTTTCACCATCGCCTGCAACCTCGCGGGCACCTGTGGCATCAGCATCCCGTGCGGCTTCGCGGACGCGGAGGGAACAAAGCTCCCCATCGGCCTGCAACTCATCGGCCAGCCCTTTCAGGAAGCCCGCCTCCTGCAAATCGCAGACGCCTACGAGCAGAGCACGGACTGGCACAAGGCGCGGCCGGTGCCAGCACCAACTCCCAAATAAACCTAAAACCGGCGATGGAATGAGCCACGAAAAGGCACAGAAGGCCCAAAATGAGGGGGAAAGAGGCTGGATGGCTCCGGCTATTCGCTCACCCAACGGGTGAATTCGCCGTTTTCGGCAATCCGATCCTTTTGTGCCCCTTGTGCATTT
>CAMAUI010000035.1 GCA_945861385.1 Prosthecobacter debontii | reverse complement strand
AGCCTACCAGCGGCATCTATCACAAACTGGTGTTCGCGGCCAAGGCCCGCGGAGACCGCAAGGAGGCGCAGCGCTATTCGGCGCTCGAGGAATATTTCCTGGGCCGCACCGCACTGGAAAAAAGCGACCTCCTGACCGCGCAGCGACATCTGGAAACGGCGAGCCAGGGCCTGCCCGACGATGCCTCAATCTCGTTCTATCTGGCCGAGACGCGGCGCGCGCTGGGGGATTCGGCGGGAGCGGTCGCCGGGTATCAGCGCTGTGTGCAGATCAATCCCGGCCACGGTCGTGCGCGAAGGTCGTTGGAGCGGCTGAAGCGGTAGCCGCTCTTCGCTTCACATCCCTGCGACGCCCCGGCGCAAGGTTCGCTGAAAGGCAAACCAAATGGTGTACCACGAAGCCCGCGGCGGGGGCGCCGCGGATATCCCGATGTATCGGGACGACGAGGGCGTCGCAGCCACGGAGCGGCCTACCCCTCGAAGTGCTCGACGCGCAGAAGCTGCGGCTGACCTTTCACGCATCCAAGTGCGGTGATGCGCGCCATCGCATCGCGCACCTGTGCGTGCGTGGCGATGTGCAGCATGAGGACCAACTCCGTGCGTTCGCCGTCGCTCTCCGGCTGGATCATCGAGCTGATGCCGATGTTTGTCGCCCCGAGAACCCCGGCCACCTGCGAGAGCACTCCGGGCTTATCCAGCACAGGAATGCGGAGGTAATACTCGCAGACGATCTCATCGAGCGGCTTGGACTCGCCATAGAGCCCGTGCGGCATGAAACCGCAGTCCCGCCGCTTCACATCGAGCGCGGTCGCCGCCTCGGCGAGGTCGGCGATCACGGCGCTCGCGGTCGGATCCTGTCCCGCGCCGCGCCCGTAAAAAAGAGTCTCACCCACGACATCGCCGCGGACGCACAGGGCGTTGAAAACACCGTTCACGCTGGCGAGGACGTGTTTTTCCGGGATGAGCGTCGGGTGAACGCGCACCTCGATCCTGCCGCCGGCGTCGCACTTGATGATGCCGAGGAGCTTGATCCGGTAGCCGAGCGTTTTCGCAAAGCCGATGTCGCGAGCGGTCAGATGCTCGATGCCCTCGACGAAGACGTTGCCGGGGCAGATCCATGTCCCGTAGGCGAGCGATGCGAGGATGATCGCCTTGTGCGCGGCATCCCAGCCATTCACGTCGAGCGTCGGATCGGCCTCGGCAAAGCCCTGCGCCTGCGCCTCCGCGAGCGCGGCGGCGTAGTCGAGCCCCGCGTCGGTCATCCGCGTGAGGATGTAATTGGTCGTGCCGTTGATGATGCCGTGGACGCTGACGATGTGATTGCCGATGAAAGACTCGCGCACCGCCTTGATGATCGGAATTCCCCCGGCCACCGCCGCCTCGAAAAAGACCGGCACCTGCCGCGCTGCGGCGAGGTCGAAGATTTCCTTTCCGTGCTCCGCGAGCAGCGCCTTGTTGCCGGTGACGACCATTTTCCCCGCCTCGATCGCGCGCACGATCAGCGCGCGGGCCTGCTCGATGCCGCCCATCAATTCCACGACGATCTGCACCGCCGGGTCGTCCACCACATCCTCCCACCGGGCGGTAAAATTTTCCGCCGGGGCGCTCACCGCGCGCGGCTTGCGCGGGTCGCGCACAGCGATTCGGCGCACGGCCAGTTCGAGGCCGAGACGCTGCGAGAGGAGGTCGCGGTTTTGCACGAGGTGCTTGAAAACACCCGCGCCGACGGTGCCAAACCCTGCGAGACCGATGCCGATTTGTTTCATGCGGAAAAGGGCGCGGACTATCGGCGGCACAGCCCTGCTGGGCAAGTGTTCTATGGGCGAAACAAAACACCCGGCCTCCTTTTCGGAGAGCCGGGTGTTTGTGAAAATCAGGCTGCCGTTCAGGCGGCCCCTTGGTCGGCCTTGGCTTTCAGCACACGGGCGAGCTGGCTGGCCGGCTCGTTGAGCAGGCGGACGAGCTTGCTTGCCGGGGCCTGGAGCACACCGAGGAGCTGGCTGAGCAGTACGTCGCGGCTCGGGAGATCTGCGATCGTGTTGATGTCTGCGGTCGTGACCACGAGGCGGTCAATCACGCCGGTCTTGAGCGTTGGTTTCTTGAATTCCGCCGCAAAGGTCTTCACGACCTTCGCCGCCGCGGCCGCGTCCTTGTCCCCGACGATCACCGCGGTCTGGCCGCGGAGTTCGCCGAGTTCCGGCAGACCGGCTTCCTTCACCGCGAGGCGGAGGTAGCTGTTCTTGACGACGATGCAGGCCGCGCCGGCTTTGTGGAGACGGGTGCGGAGTTCGCTGAATTGCGAGACGTTGAGCCCGGAGTAGTCCGCCACAAAAAGGAATGGCGAAGCGTTGAGCTTGGAATTGAGGTCTGTGACGAGAGTTGCTTTTGCAGGATGCATGGTGTGGGTTCTCCGAGGTTATTGGGCTGCGAGTTTCAGGAAAGGAGATGCGTCCACGGACACGCCGGGAGTCATCGTCGCGCTGAGAGTGATGTTGTCCACGAACCGGCCCTTGGCGCTCGCCGGGCGGGCTTTCACCACCGCGTCAATCACCGCGGTGCCATTGTCCACGAGCTGCTCCGGAGAGAAGCTGAACTTGCCCACCGGCACGGCCACGTTGCCATTTTTATCGAGCTTGAACTCGACGCGACCGGCCTTCAAAGCCTTGACCGCCGCGGCGGTGTCGTCCGTCACCGTCCCAGTCTTCGGGTTGGGCATGAGGCCGCGCGGCCCGAGCACTTTGCCGAGCTTGCGCACTTCGGACATCGCCGCCGGCGTGGCTACCGCCACGTCGAAATCCTGAAAGCCGCCGTTGCACTTTTCGATCATGTCCTTGAAGCCGACATGCTCGGCACCCGCCACTCTTGCGGCTTCCGCCGCCGCACCCTCGGCAAAAACCAGCACACGCACGTTCTTGCCGGAGCCATGTGGAAGCGGGCACGTGCCGCGCACCATCTGGTCGGATTGTTTCGGGTCCACGCCCAGCCGGAAAGCGAGCGTGACAGTCTGGTCGAATTTCGTGGCGGGCATCGCCTTCAGTGTGGCGATGGCCTCGGCCAGCGGGTAAGTTTTGGAGCGGTCTCGCTTGTCAGCGGACGTCCGGTAACGTTTGGAACGGTATTGAGCCATGATATTGGTTGCAGTGCTGGCGGGCTTTCGCGAGCCCTCCTGCGGTTGCGTTTGATGAAAAACACCCGGCTCGCATGTGCGGACCGGGCGGCGAAGGGCGCGCAAACTAGCGGGAGCCACCGGGCTGTCAACGGCGATTTACGATCACGGCGGGCTGTGGGCGCATCTCTGTTGTTGGGCGCGTCGAAGTGGGGGCGTGAGGGATTAGGAGGTGCCAGCGGCCATTTCGCTAGAAAGTGTCCAGACACATCAGGGCCTTATCGCCTTCCGCCGGAGGGCAGACGAAGGATCTGGATGGAATTGTGGACGCCGAAACTCGCGCGCTTTCCGTGACGGCTCAATACCGATAATGCGTCGGCTTATACGGCCCCTCGACGGACACATCGAGATACGCGGCCTGCTTCGCGGTGAGCGTGGTGAGCTTCACGCCGATCTTCGCGAGGTGCAGGCGGGCGACTTCTTCGTCGAGCTTCTTGGGCAGCACATAGACAGCCGGTTTGTAGGTGTCCTTGTTCTTCCAAAGGTCGAGCTGCGCGAGCGTTTGGTTTGAAAACGAATTGCTCATCACGAAGGACGGGTGGCCGGTGGCGCAGCCGAGGTTCACGAGGCGGCCTTCGGCGAGCAGGTAGATGCACGCGCCGCCGGGGAAGGTGTATTTGTCCACCTGCGGCTTGATGTTCAGGTGCTGGATGCCGGGGTAGTTCACGAGCTTGTCCACCTGAATCTCGTTGTCGAAGTGGCCGATGTTGCAGACGACGGCCTGGTCTTTCATCCGAGCCATGTGCTCGATGGTGATGACGTCCACGTTGCCCGTCGTCGTCACGTAGATGTCGCCGCGGCCGAGGGTGTCTTCGATCGTGGTGACTTCATAGCCTTCCATCGAGGCTTGGAGCGCGTTGATCGGATCAATCTCGGTGACGATGACGCGTGCGCCCTGGCCGCGGAGCGATTGCGCGCAGCCTTTGCCCACGTCGCCGTAGCCGCAGACGACGGCGACTTTGCCGGAAATCATTACGTCGAGCGCGCGGTTGAGGCCGTCCACGAGCGAGTGGCGGCAGCCGTAGAGGTTGTCGAACTTCGACTTCGTCACCGAGTCGTTCACGTTGAACGCGGGGACGAGCAGCTTGCCGAGTTCCTGCAGCTTGTAGAGGCGGTGGACGCCTGTGGTGGTCTCTTCCGAGACGCCGCGCCAGTCGCTCACGAGCTTCGCGAAAATTCCGGGCTGCTCCTTTGCGATCTTCTTCAGCAGATCCTTGATGACTTTCTCCTCGTGCGAGCCGCTCTCGCTCTCGACCCACTTGTCGCCTTTTTCCATCTCGTAGCCTTTGTGGAGGAAAAGGGTGACGTCGCCGCCGTCATCCACGACGAGTTGCGGGCCTTTGCCCTCGGGGTTCACGATCGCCTTCCACGTGCAGTCCCAGTATTCCTCGAGCGTCTCGCCCTTCCACGCGAAGACGGGAAAGCCCGCCTTTGCAATTGCGGCGGCGGCATGATCCTGCGTGGAGAAAATGTTGCAGCTCGCCCAGCGCACCGTGGCGCCGAGCGCGGCGAGCGTCTCGATGAGCACCGCGGTCTGGATGGTCATGTGCAGCGAGCCGGTGATGCGCACGCCGGCGAGCGGCTGCCCGGGCGCGTATTTTTCGCGGATGGCCATGAGGCCGGGCATTTCCTGCTCGGCGATGTCAATTTCCTTGCGGCCCCAGTCGGCAAGCGAGAGGTCGCGGACGGCGAAGTCCTGGCCAGCGGGCGAGTTGATTTTGGCGGTCATGTATTACGGGTATTTTTCGAGATGAAGCACGCGCGTCATTAACCGCGCATGCACGAGTCGTGATTCGCTGATGTGTTTGAAGAGGTCGTGGATGTCAATGTTTGCAACGGTGTTGATCTAATTCGGATGGTTCGCCGGGCGCGGATGCAAACGGCGGATTGCCAGTGAGCGTGCGGATCGCGAGTGTGAACGCCCAAGTATGCCGACGAATCTTGATCTCGCCGAACTTCGCCGTGATTACCGCCAGCGGAAGCTGCTCGAAAGCGATCTGCTGCCAGACCCGCTGGAGCAGTTTCGCGTGTGGCTCGCCGAAGCGGTGGAGCACGATCTTCTCGAGCCAAATGCGATGACGCTCGCAACGGTGGATGCCGGCGGGCAGCCGTGGTCGCGGACGGTTCTGCTGAAGGCGTGTGATGAGAGGGGGTTTGTCTTTTTCACCAACTACGAGAGCGCGAAGGCCCGCCATCTTGCCCGCGAATCACGATGCGCGCTGACGTTCTGGTGGGCGGCACATGAGCGGCAGGTGAACGTGACTGGCCACGTGGAGAAGGTGCCGCGTGCGGAGACGGAGGCGTATTTTGCACAGCGTCCGGAGGGGAGCCGGATCGGTGCGTGGGCGTCGCGCCAGAGCGAGGTGATCGCGGGGCGCGGGGTGCTGGAGACCGCCTTTGCGGAAGTGAGCGAGCGGCTCGGCGGGAATCCGCCGGCACCGGAGCACTGGGGCGGCTATGTGGTGCGGGCGGAGACGGTGGAGTTCTGGCAGGGGCAGGCGAGCCGGCTCCACGATCGGCTGCGGTATTCGCGAACGGATGGCGGGTGGAGGGTGGAGCGGCTGTCGCCATAGCGGAAAGCGATGATGCCTGAATTGACGGAGTTCCAATGGATGCTCGCGATTGTCGCGGGGCTGGGTGTGGGGATTTCAAAGAGCGGGTTTGCGGGCGTGAGCCTCGTCCACGTGCTGGCGATGGCGTATATTTTTGGCGACAGGCTTTCGACGGGCGTGGTCCTGCCGATGCTTGTGATCGGCGACGTGTGCGCGGTGGTGGCTTTCAAAAGGCACGCGGTGTGGAGGCACGTCGCGAGGACGCTGCCGATCGCGTGCATCGGCGTGGCGATAGGTGCGTGGCTGATGCAATCGGTCGTGGCGGACTGGGCCTACAAGCCTTTCATCGGCTGGACGGTGCTGATCCTCGTGGTGTTGCAGGTCTGGCGGATGTTGAAGCCGGGCGCCTTCGAGCATGTGCCGCATTCGTGGATGTTTGCCGCGGTAATGGGGCTGCTGGCGGGCATCACCACGATGATGGCGAACGCGGCGGGGCCGGTCATGGGGCTCTACTTCCTCGCGGTCGGGCTGCCGAAATACCAGCTCACCGGAACGAGCGCGTGGTTCTTTCTCATCATCAATCTTTTCAAGGTGCCGTTCAGCGCGGGGCAGGGGCTGATCCATGCGGATACGCTGCTTTTCAATGCCGTGCTCGCGCCGGTGATCATCGCGGGGCTGTTCCTCGGGCGCTGGCTGCTCGCGCACGTTTCGCAAAAACTTTTCGACGGGCTGATCCTTGCATTCGCCGCCGCCGTGGCACTTTGGCGGATCGGTTTCTTTGAACTCGCCGGGCGGATTTTCCGGTGACATAAGAAATCCATGTGGGCATTCCTTTCGCGCAATCGTGACGCCGGCATCCTCATCCTCCGGATCGGGCTCGGCGGATTTTTCATCTGGGCGCATGGCTGGGGCAAGCTCGCGGGCGGCATCGAGCGATGGGAACAGCTTGGTGGCGCGATGAAGTATTTCGGCATCACGTTCTGGCCGGCGTACTGGGGTTTCATGGCCACGCTCGCGGAAAGCCTCGGGGCGCTGCTCGTCCTGCTCGGTTTCCTTTTCCGTCCCGCCTGCATGATGCTGACGATCACGATGATCGTCGCCGCGGTCTTCAGTTATTACAGCGCGCCGGGAAAAATTCCCCCGCTTGCCGCTGCATCCAGCGCGATCCACATGGCGATCGTCTTTTTCGCGCTGATGTTCATCGGGCCCGGGCGTTACAGCGTGGACCGGGAGTAGGCCGAAAAATTCCCCGCGCAAGAAAGTGCGCGCGCCCGCCAACTAACGGATAGCGTAACAGCGCCCGGGTGCTAGCTTCCCATGCCATGAAGCCTCTCCAATTGCTCAAAAAAAAGGAATCCTCCGCGAAGATTGTGGTCAGCGCCCGCGGCCACAAAGCTACAGCTCCAGCCGCGCCGCTCGCACCGGCGGCGATCAAAATCAGGCGCGTCCTGGTGCCCGTGGATTTTTCAGACCACTCGCAAAACGCGCTCCGTTACGCCGTCGCTTTCGCATCGCAGTTTGGCGCGGAACTCATCCTCGTCCACATCGTCGAGCAAATGGTGTATCCCGGCGACTGGATGTACCCGCCGCTCGCATCGAGTGATTTTGCCACGGAGAAGCGCGAGCAGATTCTCGAACGCCTCAAGCAACTCAGCGCCGGGGTCGGCGTGAAAGCCAGGCAGATCGTGCGCCTTGGCCGGGCGTGGCAGGAGGTCGTCGAGATCGCGAAGGAGCAGAAGGCCGACATCCTCATCATCGCGACGCATGGCTACACGGGCTTGAAGCATGTGCTGCTGGGCAGCGTGGCGGAAAAAATTGTCCGCCACGCGCCCTGTCCCGTGCTCACGGTGCGGCCCGAGGAACGGGATTTTTTGTAGGCGGGGCAGCGTCCTGGGCTGGGGCAAGGTGGAGAGGTGGTGGATAGGCATTTTGCCTATCCCGCTACGGCGGCGTACCCGGTGAAGTGGGGCACCGCGCCCAATTCACGGATCCGGTGCGGGCGGTCAGCATGCCGCCGCAATCCACACACCACATGAACAACAACACCGCACTCCTAAGCACCCTCACCGAATCCGAAATGTATCGCGAATACGAACGCGCCTTCAGCGCCGCCACGGGACTGCCCCTGGCGCTTCGCCCGCGGGACGCATGGCAAGCGCCCTTCCGCGGCAAGGCCAAGGAGAATTCCTTTTGCGCGATGATGGCGAAAAAGAGCGCAAGTTGCGCGGCCTGCCTGTGCATGCAGGAGCGCATGGGCGAAGCGGCGGAGAACCAGGCGGCCGTGTTGAAGTGCCACTTTGGGATGATGGAGGCCGCCGTGCCCGTGAAACTGGGGAGCGAGACGATCGGCTACCTCTCCACCGGGCAGGTGTTCACACAGATGCCCACCGGGCGGCAGGTCGAAAAAGTCGTGAAAGCCGTGAGGAAACTCGTGCCCGGGGTCGCTCCAAAGGCGGTGCGCGAAGCCTACCGGAATACCCGGGTGATGCCCCGCATGCAGTTCCTCGCGATAACACGGCTGCTCCAGATTTTTGCCGGGCATCTCGCGATCAAGAGCAACCAGGTCGTGCTCGCGCGTGCGAACGCCGAGCCGGTCGCCGTGGTCCGGGCGAAGGCATTCATTCGCGAGAATCTGCAGGAGGACAACCGCTCGCTGTGGGATCGCGAGTCGCTCATCTGCCATCTCGATCTCGAGTATGTGAATTTCGACAACCCCGCGTATCCATTTCTGAACGAGGAGCGCATCTTCGCCTTGCAGGAACCGGTGGTGGACACCGCTGAAAAACTCCTGGCATCGTACGGCATTCATCCGCTGAAGCTGATGACCGGGCGCGGGTATCATCTGGTGTGGCGGATCGGGCGCGGTTCCAAGGCGTTCGATGATCTCGCAGCGTTCGGTCATGTCTCCCCGTCCTTGAAGCGGCTTTATGCGACCGAACTCGCGCCGACGGGCGAGCATGTCACGCCTGGACTGGGCGCGGCCTTTGCCGGGCTCGGCATGGTGATGGAGTTTGTCGCGCACGGGGTGAAGTCGCGGGCCGCGCCACGCTGCGAAGTGCCGGTCGAGCTTGGCGCGATCGAAACCGGCGGCGGCCCGCAAGGGCGCGAGATGATCTCCGTGGACATCACCGAGTATGTCTCACGCCTGCGCATCGAGCGCGCCAGGGAGCGGCTCGCAAACCCGAACGTACGGATCAGCGAGATTGCCTGCGAGGTCGGCTTCCAGTCGCTCACGCATTTCAACCGCGTGTTCCGCAAAATCGTGGGCGAGGCACCCACGACCTTTCGCGAGAAACTCTCGTTGCCGCTTGCCGCATAACCTTGGGCTCGCAACGACCATTCCGAGTCTGTAGCCATCCGCGCATGGATGTGGGGCGTGATTAAAATCGAGTCCACAACGAAGCCGTAGTGGGAACGTGGCACAGAGCTTCCAGCCTGTGGGGCCAGCGGGCGTCTCGCCCGGCGTCTTTGATGGCCGAATTGGACCCTGCGGGCAGGATGCCCGCAAGCCCCACAGGCGGGACGCACTGTGCCACCAACATGCCGCGTCCGCTCCTGTCGCTGGATCTAATTCTCATCACGCCCCCCTGCCGGGATCGCGCAAGTTGCTTGCAAGACACAGGGCTGCTGATACCGAGAAGGGCATGAGACTTTTTCGTTGGCTGATGCTTCTGACAGTGGCGGTGGGCGGATCTGCGATGGCGGCGGACAAGGTGCGTGTGTCCACATTTTCGACGATCCTGACGGAGATCGCCGAGCAAGTGGGTGGCGAGTTGGCGGAAGTCACGGGGCATGTGAAGCCGGGCATTGATCCGCACGATTTCGAGCCGAGACCGGGTGACCTGAAGATTGTCGCGAATTCGCAACTGGTGCTCCTTTCGGCGAAGCACATGGAGGCTTATGTGGGCAAATTGCGCGAGGCCACGGGTACCGGGGCGGTGATCCTCGAGGTGGGCGACCGGCTGCCGTCGCTCGCGTTGACAGTCCAGCATGGCGACCACACGCACAAGGGGGACGATCCGCACTGGTGGCACAGCATCCGGAACATCGCGCGCGCCGTGAAACTGGTGCGGGATGAATTGTCGAGGCTGAGCCCGGAGAACAAGGCAGTGTTCAAGGGGAACGCGGCGATTTATCTCGGGAAGCTGGAGAAATTGCAAAGCTGGGTGGATGCCGAAGTCGCCAGGCTGCCCCGCAATCAGCGCAAGCTCGTGACGAATCACGACTCGTTCGGATATTTCGCGCGGGAGTTTGGATTCACCGTGATTGCGATCGCCGGCGTGTCGAAGGACGATCAGCCGGGCTCGAAGCGTGTCGCCGCGTTGATCGCCGAGATAAAGTCCTCGGGGGTGAAGGCGATTTTCTCCGAGGATGTCGCGAACCCGAAGGTGATTCGCGAGATCACGAGGGAGACCGGGGTGAAATTTGGAGGGATGCTTTTGTCGGACGGGCTCGGGCTTGGGGGCAAGGGGACCATCGAGGGGATGTTCCGCCACAATGTCTCCACCATCGTCGAGGCGTTGAAATAGATGCGCGGGTCGCCGCTGGTCCGGGCGTTGATCGTCTTAGCGGCGCTGCTGGCGCTCGCGCCGGTGCTGTGGAAGATGACGAAGGCGCCCGATGCGGCGGCTCTCGCCCCCGGCGCGCCAGCCGTGGAGACGAAGCGTGCGCAGCTCACGCTGACTTTCTCCGCTCCTGCAAAGCGGGCTGCCATCCTGCACCTCGGTCGCGAAGTCTGGGTGAAGGATTCGCCGGAAACCGAGGAGGAAACCGAGCTGCCACTGCCGTGGCCCGACGAGGGCGTGGACTTGATTTTCAATGTCGAATGGCCCGAGGGCGTGCGCGGCGCGATGCGCGTCCAGCTTATCGCGCCAAGCAAGATGGAGTACGACCAAACGGTGTGGAGTCCTTCGCAGCGGCTCGTTTTCAAGTGAGCACCCACGCGCTCCAAATCCGGGATCTGACGGTGAGCTACACGCGCATCCCGGCGCTGCACCACATCGAATTCGAGGTCCGTTGCGGCCAGTGCGTGGCGCTGCTCGGGCCGAACGGCGCTGGCAAGACCACGCTGCTCAAGACCCTCGCCGGGCTCGTCGCGCGCGAGGCCGGCACGATACATTTTCACGGACGGGAGGTGCGCGGCGCGACGCCCGACATCGCCTACCTGCCGCAGCGCGGGCAGATTGACTGGGACTTTCCCACGACTGTGCGCGGCCTCGTGGAAATGGGGCGTTACCTCCGGCTCGGCTGGTGGCGGAAGTACGGCCCCACAGATGCGGCGGCGGTGGATGGGGCGATTCACTCGATGAACCTCGAGGCGCTGCAGGACCGGCAGATCAGCGCGCTGAGTGGCGGGCAGCAGCAGCGCGCATTCCTTGCACGGGCGCTCGCGCAGGAAGCGCATGTGCTGTTGCTCGACGAGCCATTCACGGGCCTCGACAAGCCGAACCAGGACACGCTGAAACTGACGCTCCGGCAGCTCAGGGAACAG
The DNA here is from genome assembly GCA_945861385.1 of Prosthecobacter debontii. Classification (GTDB taxonomy): domain Bacteria; phylum Verrucomicrobiota; class Verrucomicrobiia; order Chthoniobacterales; family Chthoniobacteraceae; genus SXWH01. The sequence goes on along the minus strand of CAMAUI010000035.1, from coordinate 27,965 downwards.
GGGAAATTGTTGCTCGTCTCGCATCATGACCTGCCAAGCGTGCGGGAGATTTTCGATCAGGTCGTGCTGCTGAACGGCGAACTGATCGCCGCCGGGCCGACGAAGGAAACCTTCACCGAGCCGAACATTCACCGTGCCTACGACACGCGGATCTTTTCGGCGGTGGATCACGGAGTCGCGGTATGAGCGCATTCGGCGAAATTTTTGAACACGAATGGATGCGCCGCGCACTTGCCGGCGGGGCGCTCATCGGTTTCACGAACGGATTTCTGGGCTCGTTCATCGTCCTGCGGAGGATGTCGCTGATGGCGGATGCGCTGAGCCACTCGATGTTGCCCGGGCTCGCTGTCGGCCTGCTGTTTTTCGGGCTGAGCCCCGGCGGACTTTTTCTCGGCGGGCTTGTGGCGGCCTTGTTTGTGGCCGTTGGCGCGATGCTCCTTGCGCGCGGTTCGCGGCTGAAGGAGGACACGTCGCTCGCGGTTCTTTACACGGTCTCATTCAGCATCGGCGTCGTCCTTTTGCAGATGCTCCCCCCGACCCAGGTGGACATCAAACATTACCTCTTCGGAAGTGTGCTTGGCCTTGGCGACGCGGATCTGTGGATCGCTTACGGAGTCGCGCTGGTCGTCGTGCCGGGGCTGGTTCTTTTCCAGCGGCCGTTGATCCTCACTCTGTTCGATCCCGCCGTCGCGCGCAGCCAGGGTGTCCGCGTGGGCGCGGTGCATGTGATGCTGATTGTCGCAAGCGTGCTCACGATGATTTCCAGCGCGCAATCGGTCGGTGTCATCCTTATGCTCGGATTGCTCGTGACGCCTGCGGCCACGATGTATCTGCTCACGGACAATTTCACGCGAATGACCTGGGGCGGCGCGATTCTCGGCAGCCTTTCGTCCGTGGTGGGGCTGGCGATTTCCTATCGCTTCGACGGTCTGCCGAGCGGCGCGGCCATCGTGCTCGTGCTTGGCGCATGCTTCCTGTGCGCATGGTTGTTTGGCCCGCGCTACGGCCTGCTGGCGAGGATGCGGAAGCCACGGCACTTCCACGAGGAATCGCTCCAGCGGTGGGAGAAGTAGGCGTCAGTTGGCACCCGTCATCGGCTTGAAACCCGGCTCGCTGTAATACTCCGCCACCACGCTGCCGGCGCTGTAGAGTTTCACGGCGTATCCGGCGATCTTCCTGCCGGATGCGGGTACTTTTTTCACGGCGACATTGCCCTGAGGGTTGTTGGCCTGCCCATTGACTCGCTCCAATTCCGTGTGTTCGCGGGTGTAGGTGCTCGATACAGTTTCTGTTTCACAAGCATCCCTGCTGCGCGGGCCAAGCGATGCGGTCTTCTCTCCCTGCTTGAGCACGGCCGGATTGCGCCCTTTCGGGTCACGCGTGAAGAACCAGTATTTCACGACGAGCCCGTCGAAACTTTCGTTCGAGTTGTTCTGGAGGATGATCGTGAGCGAGCGTTCCTGGGTGTGCGCCTCCGTAGCCTTGACGACACTTTTGTTTTTCGTGTTCTGCCGCACTTCCATCCGGATCGGGCTGACCTTGGTGAGTGTCGTGAGGCCCTGGGCGCTCGCAGAGACTGCAAGAGAAGTGAGGGTGATGAGAAAAATGGCCAGCTTCATGCAGGCCGTGAACCACGTTTGGGACGAGGGGGCAAGGTGTTTGATGTGCGGTGCGCCATTTCAGCACGGGGCCGGGTTGCAAAAAAAGTTTTCCGCGCAGCAATGTCGCACCTTGCACACTTCGCAATCGCCGTGCAGTTTCCCCTGCGTCTCCGATGGGGAGCTTCTGCCGGCGCGAAGTGCGCGGCGAGCGGCAACCCGGCATGGGGATCGCTGAAAGACCAATGATGAATAACTTCACTCCACGCGCGCAGCAGGTGCTGGCTCTCGCCAGAAAGGAGGCGGATCGCTTCAACCACAACTACGTCGGCACCGAGCATATCCTGCTCGGTCTTATCAAGCTGGGCCAGGGCGTCGCGGTGAACGTGCTCCAAAAGATGGGGCTCGATCTCGAGACTGTCCGCATGGAGGTCGAGAAGCAGGTCGGCAGCGGGCCGGATCAGAAAATGGTCGGCAACATCCCCTACACCCCGCGCGTGAAAAAAGTGCTCGCACTCGCGGGCAAGGAGGCCAAGGCGCTCAATCATTCCTACGTCGGCACCGAGCACATCCTTCTCGGCCTGCTGCGAGAGGGCGAAGGCGTCGCGGCGCGCGTGCTAAAAAATCTGGAGGTGGACATCGAGCGCACCCGCAATGAAATCCTCAAGGAACTCGATCCGAACTTCACCCCGCAGGAGGGTGACGAGGAAGGCGCGCAAGAAGGTGCCGCTGCCGGCTCCGGCTCGAAGCGCGAGGGCAAGACGCCCGCGCTGCGCGCGTTCGGTCGCGACCTCACGGAGCTTGCGAAAAAGGCCGAGATGGACCCGGTCATCGGGCGTGCCAATGAGATCGAGCGCGTGATCCAGATCCTCTGCCGGCGCACGAAGAACAATCCCGTGCTCATCGGCGAGGCCGGTGTCGGCAAGACCGCCATCGTCGAGGGGCTCGCGCAGGAGATTGCGGCGGGCAATGTCCCGGAAATTCTGCGCGACAAGAAAGTGATCACCCTTGATCTCGCGCTCATGGTTGCGGGCACGAAATACCGCGGCCAGTTCGAGGAGCGCATCAAGGCCGTGATGGACGAGATCCGCCGCACGAAGAACGTCATCCTTTTCATAGACGAGCTCCACACGATCGTCGGCGCGGGTTCCGCCGAGGGCGCGATGGACGCGAGCAACATCATCAAGCCCGCGCTCAGCCGCGGGGAACTCCAGTGCGTCGGTGCGACCACTCTCAACGAATACCGCAAATACATCGAGAAGGACTCCGCGCTCGAGCGCCGCTTCCAGCAGGTAAAGGTCGAAGCGCCGAACGTGGAGGACACGATGCTCATTTTGAAAGGCATCCGCCACAAGTACGAGGCCCATCACAAGGCGAAGATCACCGACGAGGCAGTCAAGGCCGCGGCGGAGCTGAGCGACCGTTACATCACGGGGCGGTTCCTGCCGGACAAGGCCATTGACGCCATGGACGAGGCGGGCGCGCGCGCGCGGATTGCCTCGATGACCCGCCCGCCGGACATCAAGGACATCGAAAAGGAGATCGAGGAAATCAAAGCCCGCAAGGAAGCCGCCATCAAGGCGCAGGACTTTGAAAAAGCGGCCGCCCTGCGCGACACTGAAAAGCAGGCCAAGGATCGCAAGGATGCCGTCCTCAAGGACTGGGAAAAGCAGCGCGAGGAGAAGGACATCTTCGTGACCGACGAGGACATCCGCGTTGTCATCTCCAAGTGGACCGGCGTCCCGCTGCATCGCATGGAGCAGGCGGACACGGAGAAACTCCTCCGGATGGAGGAAGAACTCCGCGGCAGGGTCATCGGCCAGAACGAAGCGGTCATCGCCGTCGCCAAGGCGCTGCGCCGCTCGCGTGCCGACCTCAAGGATCCTCGCCGTCCGATCGGTTCATTCATATTCCTCGGCCCCACCGGCGTCGGGAAATCCTACCTCGCGCAGACACTCGCCGAATACATGTTTGGCGACCGCGACGCGCTGATCCAGATTGACATGAGCGAATACCGCGAGGAGCACACGATCTCGCGACTCGTCGGCTCGCCTCCCGGATATGTCGGGCACGAGGAAGGAGGCCAGCTCACCGAGCAGGTCCGCCGCCGCCCGTATTCCGTGGTGCTTTTCGACGAGATCGAAAAGGCGCACCCGAATGTGCTGCACTTGCTGTTGCAGGTTCTCGAAGAGGGCAAGCTCACCGACTCGCTCGGCCGGAAAATTGACTTCCGCAACACCATCATCATCCTCACGACCAACCTCGGCGCGGATCAGATGAAAAAATCCTCGATGGGCTTTGGCGCATCGAAGGAGGACGGCAGCTACGACGTGCTCAAGCAGAAGGTCATGACGGAGGCCAAGCGCAGTCTGAAGCCGGAATTCCTGAACCGTTTCGACGATCTCATCGTCTTCCACCAGCTCACGAGGGAAGACCTCGAAGTCATCGTGGATCTTGAAGTGAAAAAACTCGTCGAGCGCGTGAAACTGAAGGACATCAGGCTCGTCCTCGACACCGCCGCGCGCGACTTCCTCATCGAGAAAGGCTACGACCCGGCCTACGGCGCGCGTCCCATGCGCCGTGCCGTCGAGAAATACCTCGAGGATCCGCTCGCGGAGGAGTTGCTCAAAGGCACCGTCAAGGCCGGCTGCACAGCATCCGTCACGGTCGGGAAAGACGGCCTCGTCTTCAAGAGCGTCGAAAGCGTCCCGGTCGCGGAGCCAGCCGCGGCGAGTTAGCGACCGGTTCCTCATCCCGCTGCTACCCCGCATATTTCGCAGACGGAGCAGCGTAGTGAGTAGCGCAGGCTTCCAAGCCTGCGCTACACAAGGTTGCACGCCCGTTGCGGAGAGGGGGTGTGAAATATGCGGGCTATTCGTTCGCGAAGCGCGCGTCGGCGCATGCAGCACGGAGTTGCGCAGGGAGATTTTGAATTTCGAGTTTCACGGCCAGGACGTGGTTGCCGTTGCTGAGTTCGATCTCGGGATTCGGCTCGCTGGCGATGGCGAGCGGTGCGCCGTCGAGCCATGCCTTGGTCACGCCTTGCAAGTTGAGCCGTGTTTTTCCGGCACCGCTGAAGCGTGTGATGGCGACGACACTGTCACCGGCGGCGGGGATGAGCGGGAGTGTCTCGGTGATCTGCGTTTTCAGCAGGCGCCCATCCACCATCGTGAGGACTTTGACGCCGGGTTTGGCGGGCTTGCCGGCGATCACACTATCGCCCTCCTTGCCGGGAAAAAGCTCCCATGACCGCGCGACGGTCGCCTTCGTGGTGTCGAACGGGCCCGGCTTTCCGAGCGCGGCGAGGAAGGCGATGACGTGCGCCTTGTCGCGATCGGTGAGCTGCGCGAGAAGGCCGGCAGGCATGAGGCTGCCGATGTTTTCGCGCGCGGTGATGTCACCCTTCGGGATCACCGTCTCCGCGCCGGTGGCGTCGCGGAGCAACACGTCCTTGTCGGTGTCACGGAGCAGGATGCCGCTGGCATTGCGTCCGCCTTTCAGCGTGAGCGCGACGGCATTGTAGCCTTCCTTCACTTTTGCGGCGGGAGCCATGACGCTCTCGATGATGTAGTCCAGCGGCGCGCTCGCGCCGAGCGTCGTCATGTCCGGGCCGACCTTGCCACCCGCGCCGCCGATGGCGTGGCAGACGGTGCAGGCAAGCGCGGCGCGGCGGTACAGAATTTCGCCCTCGGCGGGGTTGCCGTTTGCTTTCGTCAGCTCAGCGAGAGCGGCGAAATCCTGCGCGCCTGGAGCAGGCGCTTCGTTGGTGAGAGGGGTGAGTGCGGTGGCGAGTTTTTCGCCTTTCTTGCCGAGTTCGCGCGCGGCGCGGAGGGCGGCGGCGAGCGCGGGCTTTGGAAGATCACGCGGGATGTCGCTTGCGAATTTCGTCTTGAAGCCCTCGCTTTTGAAAAGCTCGCGCCAGAGCGGGAGCAGCGTGGGTTCGTCCCCCTCGGCAACGATGTCCTTCAGCGCGACGTGGGCGCGCGCGGCATCGAGGCGGGCCAGCGCGACGACTGCCTGCCGCTTTGTCGTCGGAGCCGCGTTCCCAGTGAGCGCAGCAGCCACCGCTTTTGTCGCTGCTTCCCCGCCGATCGCGGCAAGGGCGTCGAATGCAGCGGCGCGGTGCGCGGCGATGCCGGCGTGCGTGTATTTCTCCAGCAGCGGGATGGAGGACTGCATTTTCCAGTCGCCGAGGAGCGTCAATGAAGCCGGCACGAGTTCCTCGGAAGCACCGGCGGCGGCGCCTTCCATTTTTGAGAGATCGCCTTCCGGCTTTGCATTGCGTGAGCGCGCTGCGTTTGAAAGCGCGGTGAGGACTCGGGGAGCAAATGGCGGCATGTCGTTTGGCTTGGTCAGTATGTCGAACAATGCGCGTAATTCCTTCGGTCCGCCGGAGGAGCCGATGAGTTCAATCCACGGGCCGGAGCCGTCCTTGGGCAGGCCGGTCTTGGTGATGATATTTGAAAGGAGCGAGCTGGTCTTTTCGGCGGGGAGATTTTGTAAGGCGTAGGAAATCATCGCGGCGTGCGATGCCGGTTGCGCATTTTCCGCTCCGCCCGCGCTCCGTTCCATCCACTCAATGACCTGCGGGGCGAGGTCGTTCACGCTCAGCCATGCGGCGTAGGCGTAGTGCGCGTCGCTGGTCGCACCTGCATTCGCATTGGGAATGGGGGAGGGCGGATTCACCGCCGCCTCCAGCACGAGCGCGGCGCTATCGGCGGTCGGGATGCGGGAAAGCGCGCGCATCGCTTCGAGGCGGACGCGGGGGTGCGGGTCGCGGATGAGTCCTTTTGCCTCGGAGATTTTTCGGCCTTTTGGAATTGCCGCAGGCGGGGCGGTCGAATGGGAGTTCCATGCGAGCGGCGCCTTCCCCTTCGGTGCGAGGCGCCAGATGCGCCCATTCACGTGGTCGCGGCGGGGGTCGCGGAAGTCCACTTCGCCGTGGTTGATGATCGGGTTCGTCCAGTCGGCGATGTAGAGCGCGCCGTCAGGGCCCATCTTCAGGTCAATTGGGCGGAAGCTCGCGTCGCCGGTGCGCACGAGGTCGGGGAGGTCTTTCGTTTGGTAGCCGCTTTTTATGGACTGCATGGACTTGGTGGACGGGATGGACGCGTCTGTTTTGTCCATCTTGTCGGTGCTGAGATCCCGGATCTCGAACCTCGCCACCCGATGCGCCCTGAAATCCCCCGTCACGGCGGTGCCCTGCCAGTCGGCGGGGAAGAGGGGCGAGCGAATCAGCTCCAGGCCGCAGAACTTCGGATAGCTGCCGGGGCTGACGCTCGGGCAGATGCGGCGCGCATTTTCATACGTGAAATACATCGCGCCGGGGATGAGCCATGAGATGCCCTGGCCGCCGGCTCCATCCGTGACGAACTCCTGCCCCCACTCGTCCCACACGTGGCCCCAGGGATTGCACCAGCCTTTCGCGTGGACTTCGGTGCGCTCGGTGCGCGGGTCGTAGGCGAGGATGCCGGCGCTGTTCAGGCGCACCATGCCGTGGGGCGTCTCGATGTGGCTGTGGATGTAGATGCTTTGGTTGAAATAAAGCCGTCCGTCCGGCCCCCAGCGCAGTGTGTGGATGGTGTGATGCGTGTCCTCCGTGCCGAATCCGCTGAGCACTGCGCGCCGGGTGTCGGCCTTGCCGTCGCCGTCGGTGTCTTCGAGGCGCAGCAATTCGGTGGAGGCGGTGACGTAGGCGGCGGAGGGTAGGGCGGGAATGTTTCCCGCCGGGCCGGGTATTTTACCTGGCCCTTCGGACTTCGTGGGGCGTTCCTTCGTGGCGGGACGGTTTTCGACGTTCGGTGTGCCGGGTTTCAAACCCGGCACGGCGGGTTGGAAACCCGCCCTACCCGCAGCGCCGCCATTCGGCGTCGCGAAATCCGGCGCCACCGACGCGGCGATGAGCAGGTCCGTCGCAAACGTGGTGCTCTTGTCGGCCTTGCCGTCGTGGTCGGTGTCTTCGAGCACCACGACTTTGTCCTCGGGATGCGCGCCCGGTGCGATCATCGGATACACGGGCGAACATGCGACCCACAGGCGGCCCGCCGCGTCCCAATTCATCCCGACCGGCTTTCCGACGAGCGGCGTGTCTGCCCAGAGTGTGATTTCATAGCCGTCCTGGACGGTGAAATTCGGCAGTGGCAGTGGCTTCGCAGGATTTTCCGGCGCCGGAGCCGCAGGCACTTTTGGTGCCGCGGAAGTTTCGCTGGAAGGGGCGCGCTTGAGCCGGTCAATCTCCGCGTCCGCGGCCTCGACGAGCGGGTCGAAGCGCGGGATCTCGACGGCGTTTCTGCCCTGCTCGCGTTTTCGGAAACCGAAGAGATACGTGCTGTTCGCCGGGCGGGTGCGGTGGAAGAAGAGGTCGTTCTTTTTGAGAATGGCGGCGCGGAGAGATGGATTGATTGCGTTTTCTGATCTCTGGTTTGGCGCAAGCGAGTCGGCGAGGGACGTGAAGTAGAACCGATGCCCCTCGGCGCCGAGATGGATGCCGTTCTCGGTCAGTCCGCGAAGTTGGACCTTCGTCGTTCCCTCTTTTTGCGGCTGAAAGAATGGGCGGAACAAGGCGCCGCGCTCCTTCGCGAGTTCCTCGATGGCTTTCGAGTATTGTTCGAGCAGCGCATTGTGCGGCGCGGGGTCGGGCATTCCGGGGCGCGCTCCGCTCACAGCGGCGGGCGCGGCAGCCGCGGGCTTCTCGATCGGTGCGAGCAGCGCTTGGGCTATTTTGCGCGCTTCGGCTTCCTCCCGGTCACCGGTGATGACTGCTTTGCCGCCGCGTATGCCGCCCTTCTCGATCGTCTCATCAGAAAGGCCCACAACCTGAATGACCACGTTGTCGAGTATGGTGGCAAAGCGTTCGCGAGCGCCCTTGAACGCAGCCATTCGCGCGGTCAGCCTCGTGAAGAGATCTGTGCCTTTGCTGTCGAACTGGAGGTGGATGTCCCAACTGCCAAAATCGGTCTCTACAGCTTTTGCGGAACTCAAGTGGTCACCTGTGATCTCGATTTTCTTCGAGACGATCATCTTCTCTGTGATGTCTTTCCCTTTCTCACGGTGCTTGTAGTCCACGATCTCGTATGCGGGATCGAGGACGGCAGTCTTTGCCTCAATCCCCTCCAGAATCTTTTCGCTCTTAGGATGCACCATGCGAAACTCCAGCCGGGCACCCATTTTCGGTGCCTCCGCGGGTAATCCACCGCGCAGGTCTTCGTGGCGGATGGGGGAGAGGAGGATGAAGCGCGTGTCTTTCCCGATGGCGTCCATCAATTCACCGAGTTCCTTTTTGAACCGCGCCGCGCTCATCGGCTCGGCGCCGTAGCGGGCGGGGTCGCGGTTGAGCATGATGTCGCCGCTGCGGTCGGTCATCTCCTGGAGGCTGGCGGCCATGCCGTAGCCGAGGATCGCGACGGTGGGTTTTACGAGGGCGATCTGCTCCTTGAGCCGCTCCCAGCCTTTGTCCGGCCCGTCGAACGCGGCGCGCGACCATCCGCGCGGCGTGTCGCCATTCCACGAGAGGTTGCGCACGGAGAAGCGGACTTTTGGGAACTGCTCGTGCATCCGCGTCTCCAAACTGCCGAAGCCCTGCTCGCGTTCGAGGAGCGAATCGCCGAGCAGGAGGACGCGGTCGCCGTCCTTGATTTCAAAATTTGCGGCGATGGCTGCCGTGGTGAAAGAAAGGAAGAGGAAAAATTTGAGCATGGGTGTGGATTAGCGGTTTGCCGTGCGGGGACAACCCCGCAGATGGCGGTCGCTTTGCGCGCGTGGCTGCCGCGAAAATTACGATCCACCACGGACGCGTGGATTTTTCGGACGATCGGCGCGGGAAATCCCCGCGGTGGCTGTGCCGGCCGCCGCGCTTACATCGCGGCAAGCGCCGCGTCGAAGTCGAAGTCCTCGGAGGTCGAGCCAAACTTCTTATAGACGAATTTGCCGGCCGGGACGTTGCCCTTGCTGATGGCCACGGCATGGCTCAGGCCCGCGGTTTTCAAATACTGAAGCGACTCGTGCAGCAACGCCGTGCCGAGGCCGCGGTTGCGGTATTCGCTGAGCACGCAGGGGCCGCTGATGAGGTGGCTTGTCGCATCGTCATTGGTGGTGAGCGCGGATGCCGCGATGATTCGCACGCCGTGCGTGATCACGAGGCATGGCACCGCCCGCTGGAGGAAGCTCGTCGCGAGCTGCGATTCGACAAAACCGCTCACCGAGTTCACGGCATCGCCCCACGCCGCATCGAGACCGAACGCGGTGAGGATCACCTGTCGCACGATTTTCTCCTCGTCCTTGCCCGCCGCGCGGACCGTGTAGTACGAAGGGAGGCCCGGCTCCTCCTCGGGCAGTTTTGAAAGATCCCAAGTAAATCGTTTCCAGTGGACGAGCTTCATTCGGCGCGGAGCATAGCGGGCAGGGTGCGGGAAAATCAACCATGTCGTTTCCGGCGGCAGTCAGCCGGTCGTCGGAAACATCAACTTTTTGATTGCCACCGCCGGGATGTGGGTGTGAGCGTTCCCGCCTATGAACATTACCAAGCTCATCCTCACGGGCGTCTTCGCCCTCGTCGCAGTCGTCTCCCAAGCCGAGACCTGCTGCGAAAAGGCAAAGGCCGCCGGCAAGGACTGCAGCCATCCGTGCTGCGTGAAGGCCAAGGCAGACGGCAAGGTCTGCGAGAAGTGCAATCCTCCCAAGGCACAGTAGTAGCCCGGGAGAATCGCAAACGATTCAAAATCAGAAACAGGCCGGCCTCGAGAAGGGGTCGGCCTGTTCTCTTTCCCGGAGCCAATCGCGCAGGAGTTTGGCAGCAGGGGGCGCGTTGTGAAGGTCGCAGCCTCCGCTATTTTCCAGCCGGTGGCGGGGACGGCGGGGTCGGTCGCCTTGGCGGCAGGAGGGCAAGCACAGCCTGCTGATTCATATACCAGTCACGCAACGGACGGGAGAGGATCGTCTCCTGGAAATCACGGAAGTTCTGCGCGTTCAGAGCGGCGTCCACCGTTTCTTTCAACTGCCGGCCCAAGTCTCCCTTCGCGTCCAGCGACCACCCCTTGAAGCTGCCGATGTTGTCCGCAAGCATGCGCGCGGCCGCGAGCCGGGTCTCGAGGTCGTGTTTGAAATCGGGCACCTCGACATACGCCCTGTCAACCTTGCCACGGACACGATCCTCCTCGTTCCGGGCCATGATCACCTCCTTCGCGAGATCAATGATGCGCTTCTCAAGGTTCGCCACGATGTCATCGTCACCCACATTCTCGAGCGCCTGCACACCGAGATCGCGGGCCGCGCCTTCGAGGGCCTGGCACGCGCGCTTGAGCACGCCCTTCTCGAACTCCTCGAAGAACTTTTTCCCGCGCTTGAGGATCAGTTCCTTCTCTTCCTTCGTGAACGAGTAAACCTTGTCGTCCAAGCCGGTGAACTTGGTGTAGGCCGGGGACTCGAGAAGTTTGGCGAGGCGTTCCTGGAGCTTTTTCGCGTCAATCTTCTCCGCGGCTGCAATGTCCTTGGGCTCGGATTTCAACTCCAGCTTCAGATCCAGCGGAAGGAAGGAGAACACGGCACGATCCACGCCGCCGACTTTTTCAATCTGGCTGTTCAGCGATTTCCAGCGGGCCTCGAAGATTTCCTTGCGGTTGAGTTCGCCCGTGAACGCAAAGGCATTCTCGACCATCAGCGAGCGGGTGCCGGACTTGAACCAGGCCAGAAGATTGCTGAGGCTGCCAGCCAGCCTGGTCGCTGCACCTGCGGGATCGAGACTGACCTGATCGAGCGGGCGCTGGTCGCGGGGATCTCGCGGGGCCCGGGCTGCGATGTAGGTTTCGATGATGCTGTTCGGGAGGTTGCGAAGCACTTCACCAATGTCCGTATAGGCGTTGATCACAGGTTCCACGCCGTGGTCGTTGCGCTGCACGTCGGCGAACACGGCGGTATGCTCGTCGGTTCCAAAGAGCATTTTTTTCGTGGTTGCCTCCGTCTCGTCGAAGTAGCCCCAGCGAATGGCCGCCCTGTCATGCGGCAGAACTTCCTTCGTCTTCCGAATTCTCGATCCGGCATAGACCGAAGCCTTCAGATTGTTGTAGTCCATGGTGGAGGTAGTGGAGAGCCCACCGGCATGAACCTGGGTGTTGTCATCCACCACGTACGCCTTGAACCACTCATCGAGCTGCTTCTGGTTCAGCGTCGCACCGAGGCTGCCCGCAAAGTTGTGCCGCAGCCCGAGGACATGACCCACTTCGTGGGCCACGACCTGGCGGACGAAGTCCTGCGAAGCCCGCCGCGCGGCTCCATCATCGAACCCTCCTTCCGCCAGCATGCTTTCCAACCCGGCGGCATATTGCTGCGCGAACTCCACCGGATCCATCTCGCACGCTCTCGCCGACCCCGGAAATGGAACGCTGGACGCCGCGGGCTTGCCCTCGGTGACGGCGCGCATCGAGCGCAGAAGCGCGCGGGCACGGGCGCGTCCGCCAATGGAAAAGACACTGGTGATGTAAGCCTGGCCGTGCTGCGATTCCCCGGTGCGGGGATCAATCAGGATGTCCGCGTAAGCCATGCCGGCATTATCCCACGGCACCCACTGGACGATATTGTAACGGGCGTCCGGGGCGGTGACGCCAGCCGGGGCTTTCTCGGCTTTGAGCACATCCCGGCCAAAAGCCCGGTTCCAATAAAGAATGCCATCCTTCACCGCATCCTCATATTCCGCCGGGGTGTTGGCGCTGTAATAGATGACGACCGGTTTGCTGATGTCGAACCGCGCAATCTTGGAGGTGGCCCGGCCCGTGACCTTTTCCAGCTCGGCCTGCGATTCGAAGAAGCGGACGTAACGCGCATCGGCGGGAGAGTTTTCCTTGCTCTTGAAATCGCCCGGCGCGTAGGGCGTGATGAAATAGCGGATTTCATAGCGCTCTTCGCGATTGGGATCATTCGAGCGATCCCGAGCCTGCGCGCTTTGCCGGATGACCAGTTGCTCGCCCTGGCGCTCCACCTCGAACACACGGCTCTGCGGGATTTCCATCGAGCGGGATCTCCCGGTCGGGTTGAACCCGCCGCCGGCCGAATACCAGCCTTCCATGATCACCCGGCGCATTCCCGCATTGAAATCAATCACCACTTTCTCCTCGTCCTTGGAAATGATCGGGAATGTCGTCAGCAGCCGGCGGGAAGGCAGTTCATCGGTCACGACAAGGCCCGCGGCGGACTCGTAGAGATCCACGCCGTCGTGGAAAAGTTCGAAGCGCACGAGTTTGCCCGCGAGGCCGGTGCTGGTGGGCGATTGCACCTGCGGGATCAACGAAGCGGAAATCAGGAATTCCCTGCCGAGCGCGGCCTTCGGCACGGCGATGTAATTGTTGGCGGATGGTGACAGTGGCGGGGCCTTTGCCGGTGCAGGCTGCGTCTCAGCCGCTCGCGCGGCGAAGGTAATCAGTGCAACCGCCAGGGTTGCGCGCAGGATCTTGCCGGGGATGGTTTCAATGGTCGGATGTCTCATGGTTGCGATAATTTCAGGCTGTTCTACCGGGCGTGCGGGCCGGGCGCGGATTGCACACGGGGCTGTGGAGTGACGCAAGGCTCATCATCGAAGTCCTGAAACCACGCATGCAGACCTGTGTAAACACCCGCCACGGCCTGATCTTGGCGGAAGTTTTCCAGAATTCACCCCGCGAAAGCGAGCCATGCAACACGCATCGCCAGCGCGAGCGCGGTGGCGATGAAGATGGGGCGGATGATCGTGGCGCCACGCGCGACGACGAGACCGCTGCCAAGCCGCGCGCCCACGAGCTGGCCGGCGATCATCGCGGCACCGACATCGCCGCGCAGACACCCGGCCAATGCAAACGCGATGAGGGATGCAAGGTTGCTCGTGAGATTGAGCGCCTTCGTGGTGCCGGTCGCGGCGCGCAAATCCTGGCCGCGCGCGAGCACGCACGCGAGCATCCAGAACGAGCCGGTGCCGGGCCCAAAGAACCCATCGTAAAAGCCGAGCAGCATGCCGAAGACGATTGCGAATGCCACCAGCCCGATGCGCGCGGGCCGCGTGCGCCCGCCCAGGCCGGGATTCGCCGCCGTGTAAATCGCAACGCCCACGAGCAGCGCGGGGACAATCCTTGCCAGTACATCCGGCGCGATCCGAGTCACCGCCCACGCGCCCAGCGCGGCGCCGATGAACGTCACCACGAGCGCCAGCCTCAGCGTCCGCCACTGGATGAGTCCCGCGCGTGTGTAGCGGAAAACCGCAAGCATCGTTCCGCACGACGACTGGAGCTTGTTCGTCCCGAGGGCGAGCTGTGCCGGCAGCCCGGCCCACAGCAACGCCGGCACGGTGATCAGCCCGCCGCCGCCAGCGATGGCATCAATGAATCCGCCCGCCGCACCGGCGAGTGTGAGCAGAGCGTATTGCCACCATTCGAGCATCGCGGCGTTGTAGAGGTGCATGCGCGCGATGAGAAGCGGGAGGTTGCTGTCGGTGAAGTTGAAAAGAGCGAACCTTGCGACTGATTCAGCCGATCCTGCACATGCAGGCGGAAGCCGACCCTTGAATGCATGTCATCGGGAGCGGCGAGTGAGGGGGTCTGGCGCAATGAGCGTGACCTTTGAAAAATAGGTCGAGTAACGCGCATCGTCACGCGAGAGGAGTTGGTGACCCGCCACTTCAGCGTGGGCACCGATATAAAAATCCGGCAACGGCGTATCCCGCGAGCCGCCGCGCAGCCGGTATTCGCGATGTGCAGCGGCGGCGATGGTGGATGCTTCAAATGGGAGCGGTTCTTTCAAAAGTCCTGCCTGAGCCAGCCACGCATCGAGCCTCGCCCAGTCGAAGTCAAAAGCGGGGGCCACCTCTGCGCAGATGATCGGGTTCACCGCTACCGCGCCACTCGCCTTTGCCTTTCGTAATTCGGCAGACGACCACCCCAGCCATCCCTCATCGGCAGTCAGAATGTCCAGGAGGATATTCGTATCCACGAGGATCGTCCCGCTCATTAGACCTCTCCCCGCGTTTCGCGCATCCGCGCATCCGTCGTCAGTTTCCCTTTTGCAATGCCGCTACTCGCAGCAAGCCAAGCGTCAAACCCCGCCAACTCTACTGCTCCGCGAACCTTGCCCTCCCGCGTCTGGTGAATGAATCGCTCCAGCTCCGCCAATTCCTCCACAGACAAACTGGGAACCACAGCTTCAATTTCAGCGATCGTGCTCATGTGAGAAAGATGCCCGACTTTCCACGGGCAGTCAACGTGTGGCAGTGACACGAAAATTAGCCTGCGCCGACGAGCTGGTCTGCGATCATCGCGGCGCCGACATCGCCGCGCAGGCCCCGGCCAATGCAAACGCGATGAGGGAACCGGGAACCTCGCACGGTACATCACGCCTGCCGTTTGCAGGTGGAATGGTTTGTCGCCACGTCGTTTTTATTGTCCGGGGTGGTTGCCATGCCCTCCGGCACCTTTCGGCGGCTTCTTGCAGGCGCAAGGAATTTGCTTTCGCGCCCGCCGTACCGTGGACGGCACAACGGGGACGGGCGTCGGGGAGTGAGGGGGGTGTGTTCCAAGTTGAGGTGGGTGGCGATTTGGGGGCAGCGTCAACGCGATGCATTGCTGGAGCCACGGTGCTTCCCTTTTACTTTGGTACCCACTCGCAGATGTAGCCGACCACAAACTGACGGGGCACAAACTCCCCGGACTTCGGCACATCGTTCCATTCGCCCAAGTAGGTTGAAACGTAGTGCTCGATGCCACGGGCATTATCAGGCTGGCCGCGCCACCACGGCGCGTATGTGACGGGTGTTCCGTCCGGCCAAAGCCAGATGCCTTCCGTCTTCTCGTCGGTGGCACCGATCCACAACGCGGCCCTCTGGCAGAGCGATTTCAGAAATACCCACGTCGCTTCGTCCGGCACTTTGACAAGGCTTCCCCCGAGCGCCCTGCACTTCTCCGCCGCGCGGTTCCACGGAAGTTTTTCGGAATAAACCCGATACCATTTTCCATTGAAAAACTTGGCATCTGCCGGGACGCCGACGGGCGGCTTGGGCTGGGCCGACTGGCCGGCGAAAGCTGTGAGAGTCATGATCATGATCAGGATGATCTTCATATAAGTATGGGCTTTGCTGCTACGAATTTGCTTTCGCGCCCGCCGTACCGGGGAAGGTCAGGCCGGGGATCGGCGTCGGGGAGTGAGGGGCCTGGGGGGAGAAAGGGGTGGCGGAAGGATGAATTGGGAGTTCCACGCGCGGCCGGAGGGAAATTCCCTGCTGATCTGCGGTCGCAATGAAATGGATGTGCTCATCGGGTTGTTTCGGAGGATGATACTCCGCGCCGCTTTGACAACCAGTTTATTTTCTGCGCGACGAAGCGACGGCTGGAAAGGCGAATCGCGTGTTCCCACAAGGGCGTCTCGCCCCCACCCGCGGCGGCACCTTCATCGTGCGCTCACGGGCAGGCGCGCGTCCGGAGGCGAATGCAAAACTGAAGCACGAATGATCGGGCGCCGCCTTCGCCGGGCGGCAGATCCTTTTCCCGGGCACTGGGAAAGCCCGCTTTGCAGGCGCTGGTCGGGCCGGCGGGATTCGAACCCACGACCTCTTGAACCCCATTCAAGAGGGCAGGCACTGTAGAACCCTCTCTTCCTCTGTTGAATAGGCCCCATTGATATTCGTTCAAGCATATTCGTGCTTGTGGTAGTGGCAATGAAATGGCAATGGTCGGTTCATGCCAAGGTCACCAAAACTCACCCCGGTCCGCTCGAAATGGGCGACGGCGAATCAATGGAGCGTTTCACTACCTCCGCATATTTCGAGCAATGGCAAACGGCAGCGCTTTTTCTTCAAGACGAAGGTGGACGCGGAGAACTTCTGCGAGACGACCCGGACCCGCGTCCAGAACTTCGGCACGAAGGGGAGCGCGATCCTCCCTCCCTCACAACAGGAGCAGGCCGCGAACGCGCTGGAACTGCTGGCACCATTCCGAGTCACCCTGAACGAAGTCGTCACAGACTGGATCTCCCGGCGTCAGGCTGCGGAGGCGTCCATCCCGTTTGAGGCTGCGATGGACGGCTTCATGGAATGGGGCAGGCGGAGCCCCAGCTACGTGCGCAGCATCCGGCAGACGCGCAACCGGCTCACGTCGCTGCATGGGAAAAAGCTGAACACGATTACTCCGGAAGACCTCACGATCGCCATGGACGCGATGACGGGCAGCGTGCGGAACTTCACCATCCGCATCCTCGGCGGGCTTTTTAATTGGGGCACCAAGCGTGGCTACTGCGCCGACAATCCCTGCAAGCGGCTCGACCTCGCGCTCCGGGATTCCGTTGAAATTGAGATTTTCACGCCGGCTCAGGTGTCCTCGATTCTCTCCGCGGCGGAGAAACACGATCCGCAGCTCGTCCCGTATTTGGCCGTGTCCTTCTTCTGTGGAATCCGACGGGCGGAAGCCTTGCGCCTCGATTGGTCGGCGATCGACCTGCATGAGAACTTTGTGAAGCTGCCCGCAGCAATCACCAAGACCCGGAAGGGCAGGCACATTGACATCTCCGAGACCTGCAAGGCGTGGCTCGCACCGTATGCGAAAGATTCCGGAAGAGTGACGCCATTCTCCGAAAACGTACTCCGCAAGCGAGAGCGTGAACTGCGGAGCAGGTGCGACTTGCCGGCGGTCAAGCACGGTGCGCGGCACAGCTTCGCTTCATACTGGCTCGCCCGGCACGGCGACATCAATCAACTCTGCCGTTACTTGGGGCATGACGACCCGGAGACAACCTTCAAGCACTACGCCAAG
Source organism: Prosthecobacter debontii (assembly GCA_945861385.1). Taxonomy (GTDB): domain Bacteria; phylum Verrucomicrobiota; class Verrucomicrobiia; order Chthoniobacterales; family Chthoniobacteraceae; genus SXWH01. Next base: position 10,615 of record CAMAUI010000035.1, on the reverse strand, counting down.
GCAGCGACCAAGCGGGAGGCTGAGAAGTTTTGGGCGATCCTGCCGAAGGCCGCGAAGGCGAAGAATGTTGTGGCATTCCGAAAGGCGAGCGCATGAAAAAATCAAGGTCATCCAAGTCAGCTAAGAGCGGCAGGCAGAGCTTGACTCCAAAGGTAGTGAAATTGGCGAAACAGCCGCCGCTTCCGAGTGAGCAGAAAGATTCACAACACCAAGCTGGAAAGCCGGTAGCGAAGGGAGGAAAAAAGTCGCTCTCTGATCCGAATAAAGGCGCAAAGAATTACAGAAAGGAGCAGGGAGGTCGTTTTGCGGAGGACCCGGCGTATCTGGCGATCAAAGCGGTTGTCGGTGCTCACGCAGCCCTTCAGGGGTTGGTGGGAGTCGCACGAGAGTTTTCAGAGGGCGATATCAGCGATCATCCGGGTTTGCTCAAAGAACTACGGGAAGGATCGAACCTGCTGTCTCAGGCAATAAGGGGACACCTGCCCGGATGGATGCAAATGGGATCAGGGTTCGTCGCAGACGACAGAGAATGGCGGTTGGGATTGGCCGCATGTCTGAACAATTTTCTCAAGGATGACCCTTCGTGGGACGGCCTGTCTTTCGCAGGCGTGAGTTTCCCAGAGAGTGTCCGCACGCAAAAAATGCAGAACCCGAAAGGAAGAAATCGAACTGTGTTGCGCCGGTGGCTGCTTGAGCACTCCTATCCGAAGATGTTGAAAGCCAGTTCACCCAAGGAGTGCTCCCCTGGATGGCTTGAGCAGAAAGTTGGGCGGTTCACATCTTCGGTCAAAACGATCGAACTCACGCTGGCGAATATCACCGGGAAACTGGAGACAGCCTTGGACCTGCTGTCCGCCGAGACCAAAGATCTCAAAGGCAAGGGTCACAAGCTTCGCTTTGCAGAAGCGATTGCTGCGGTTTTCCATCCAGAGAAGCAACCCGATGACAAAAGATGGCGTACATGTTGGGCGGCAATCGAGATGAAGAAGGGCGGAAAAAAACCCTCGGACGAGGAACTGCAGCGGAGGGTGGAAGAAAAGTACGGCTTCAAGTTCACCGGTAAAGAATGGAACCAGCTCAAGGAACGCACCGGGTTGAGCAAAGACCTGCGGAATGATTAAGGGAAAAAGTCAAGGGTTTTTTACGTAGGTATAGGCACCTCGCACGGCGGCGAATAAATGCGATTGGGTTCGCATGGAATCGAACCTGATCACCAAACGAGAGGCGGCCGAGTATCTCGGCGTCAGCGTCTCCTTCATCAACTCATTGCTCGGGAAGCGGAAGCTCCCGCGAGTCCGCCTCAGCTACAAGATCACCAAGATCCCTCGCGACGCCGTGGAGAAATTCATCGCGTCACGAACGGAGAACAGCCGCATCGACTAAAACAAAAACCGCGCTGCTTTCGCGCACGCGGTCTTCGGTGAAGTGATGTTCCCGGAGAGTATGCGAGAGGGCGGCGCAATCAAGGACAATCCATGATTGACGTAAAAAAAATGAAGACGTGCATCGCCGCGCGTCCGGAGGACTTCCTCCACGAACTCTTCGGCGAAAGACTGCACCGTGCCGGCACTGATAGCTGGCGCGTGGGAAAGAAGGGCTCGCTCTCCCTCGACATCAAAGACGGCGAGATCGTCTATTTCGATCACGAGTCGTGCAAGGGCGGCGATTGCATCAGCCTGTGGGCGCGGGAGCGTGCCTGCGATCCCGGCACCGCACTCAAGCTGTGCGTGGTTCTCGTGGCCGTGCTGCGATTCGTCGAGCGGCCATTCACCTCCGTCGTCTGGCGCATCCTGACGCTGCGCTCCCGGCTGTCTGACGCGCTGGAAGTGGCAAACCTCAACCGGAGGACGCGGCCATGAAAAACGACATTCAGGAAGCAAAGGAACGGCTCCCGCTCCCGAAACTCATGGAGCACTACGGACTCGCGGAACACGCGAAGAAGAGTGCGCGGTGTCCGTTTCACGAGGACAAAAAAACATCCTTCTCCGTGTGGAGGGGAGATAAAGGCTGGCGTTTCAAATGCCATGCCGGCTGCGGCGACGGCGATGAGATCACCTTTGTCGAATTGAAGGAAACACTCCCAAACAAGGACGCCACCAAGCGATTCCTTGCCTTGGCTGGCATTGGAGCCGGAGGGACGGACGGAACCAAGGTCGCTGCCAACCCGAAAAGATCCGGACGCCGCCAACCGTTCAACTGGCCTGCGTGTGTCGCCGCATTTACGGACAGCCATCTCGCGAAGCTCGCGAAATGGCGGGGGTATTCACCCACATTCTGCCAGTGGCTCAAGGAGCATTCACTCGTCGGACTCCACGACAGGTGCATCGCATTTCCCGTCCACAATGAAGCCGGGGACGTAGTAGGAGCGCATTACCGGCTGAAGGATGATGGGTCGTGGCGGTTCGATCCCAAAGGATCCAGGGTCTATCCGCTCGTCATTGGCGACCTTTCCACGGCTCGCATCGTCCACGTATTCGAGAGCCAGTGGGACGCTCTCGCCGTGGCTGAGAAGCTGAACATGCACACCACTCCGGGGTTTGCTCTGCTGGTCACCCGCGGGGCCGAGAACGGCGCACTGGTTGCGGGACTCATCCGACCGGACGCGGATCTCTTCGCGTGGCCACAAAACGATCCTGAGGACAAGCGCAACGCCAGGACCGGCAAGACGCCTGCTGAGAAGTGGCTCGCAGCCGTGGCGGACAGCGCCAATGCGCGGGTGCGCTCGGTCACGACGCCGGCCCCTCACAAGGACGTGAACGACTGGACGCGCGGCGGTGCGATGGCAGACGACCTCTTGGCGGCCATAGACGCGGCTCGTGTCATTGCGGATCGTCAGCGGCCGCTGATCGAATTCCGCAAGCCGAGCCAGCTCAAGGCGTTCGTCCCGCCTCCCGGCTGGGTGCTTGTGGGGGACTGCCATATCGTATGCGGGTCCGTGTTCGTCATTGGCGGAGCGCCAGGCGTCGGGAAATCCCGCACGACCGTTGCCCTCGCGCAGGCCGGCGCCACGGGCGCTCCATGGTTCGGGCTGGAGGTTCACCGGAAGTTCAAGACGATGATCATCCAGACTGAGAATGGTGAGCATCGGCTCAAGGACGAATTCTCCGAACTGGACGCCGGACAGCTCGATCCTTGGGTGCGTGTGTGCGTTCCACCTCCATTCGGCCTCACATTCGACCAGGAGGACTTTTGTGCGCTCCTTGCCAAGGAAATTGCCGAGTTCAAGCCGGACGTGATTATCCTCGATCCATGGAACTCCTGCGTCATGGACGACAGGCAGAAGGATTACCTCGAAACCTTCCGGCTGATTCGCTCGGTGATTCAAGCCGGCGATGATGCTCCCGCGCTCGGAATCGTGGCGCACACGAGGAAACCCAAGGCGGATGAGCGGACCACCGGGCGCGGATTGCTCGCAACTCTTGCCGGCTCCTACGTCCTCGGGTCCGTCCCGCGGTGCGTATTTGTGATGCAGGCCGCGAGCGATGATCCGGAGGACCGGACGATCGTCTGGACGTGCTGCAAGAATAATGACGGGGATCTTGGGCCGCGCTCGGCCTGGATTCGGAGCAACGGGCTGTTCAGTCCGGTGGAGGACTTCGACTGGGATTCATTTGCAAGCGACGGACAATGCGAACGTGCGACTGTGACCGAGGAACACATGGCGACTTTGTTCGCGAACGGAGCCGCGCCACTAAAAAAGGCCGAAGCCGCGAAGCGCTTGGAAAAGGTCGCCAATGTCGGTCGCTCCACCGCCTACGAGGCGCTCAAACTGCCGGGTCGATTCAGTGCCCGGCTCAGCGAGACCGACGGCCTGCTCTCATGGAAATGACACTCGTCCCAATTCGTCCGTCCGTCCGCACCCCTTAGGAAGGTGGACGGACGGACACTGTTTGTCCGCTCCGTGTCCGCGGACAGTTCGCGGACAGAATGCGGATGGAAACGAGTTAGACACCGAACTTCACGCCGTTGCCCGCTTCCGAACGTCTTCGAGAATCGAGATCAGTTCGTCCACCTGCTGCGAGCTGAATACCCCATCCACCCCCTGCGGATTCAGGTCGGTGTAGGGCGACTCGTAGAGGCGCGCGGGCTCCATGCAGCCGTGTTCCGTGAGGTGATTGACCACCTCATCGAGAAACTGGATCTGGGTCGCACGCAGGTTTCCTTTGGCGAGGAACGACCCGAGTGCATTCTTCGCCGCCTGTCGGTCCATCCCGACAAGCGAGCGCACTAAGAGACCGAGGCCGCTGCTCTCCGTCTTTGCTTTCGCCAAATCCTCCGCGCTGCCGACACTGTTTTGGATCAGCATTCGCTCCAATTCGGCAAGATCCGTGGCGGTGAGTGGCTCGTTGGTGCGCAGCTTGTGAATGGTCAGATGGTCCTCGTGCTCTTTTAGAAAATGCCGGGCCTTGGCGCGGAACCGATCGTAGGTGTCCGGCGCGGAAAACCCGGGAAGTGCGAACGCGGTCTCCGTCCCCATCTGGTCCTCGAAGTCCGTGTAGATCGGCTTGCGCTCTTCCTTCTCGATGAGCTTCACAAGCAGACGCAGGCGCTTCCGCGCTCCGTCGATCAGCGGGATCGTCACGTTCTGCCACCATTCATCCGTCTGAATGGCCAGGATCAATTCCATCTGCTGCTGCACCATCGGGATGCTGCCCTTCTCTTCCAGCAGTCCGGCAATTGCCCTCACCTGATCCCGCAGCCTGCCAAATCCCGGCTCTGAATTAAGTTGGGCGAGCTGAAGCCTGAGCATCAGCAGGTCGAACCGCTTCGCTTCCTCGTCGTCGGTTTCGAGCTGTGAGGGCAGCCCGGCCACCCGGCTCCCAAGCTCGCTCACGGCCTCGGGGGTCAGCGTCGTCCACGCCTCCGCGGCGGCGTATTTCTCAACCAGCCTTCGCTGTGGTCGCACGATGAAGTTCTCCAGGTTCATCGCGGCAACCTCCTCACGCAGCAGTTTCGCGGTTTCCGTCCGCAGTTCTGTGAGCCCGCCCCGCTCTTCGCGCGCCGCGGATTCCTCCGCTGCCTGCTTGTCGAGAGTCGCGATCAATTCCAGCCGCGTGGTAAAGAGCCGCTTGCCGAGCGAGGCACCGAGCGAGCCTTCCGTCGTCTCCGGATTCTGGCTGAAGAACTCCAGATTCTGACAGTAGTCGAAAATGTAGAAAAACTCCTTGTGCTTGCCCGGCGCGAACAAATCGGGACAGAGCCGCGTGCCGCGTCCGACCATCTGCCAGAACTTCGTCTTGGACCGCACCAGCTTGAAGAAAACGAGGTTCACCACCTCCGGCACGTCAATGCCCGTGTCGAGCATGTCCACGGAGATGGCTATGTGAGGCGCTTTGTTCTTCTGCGAGAAATCATCAATCAGGCTTTGCGCGTATTCGGTCTTGAACGTGATCGTGCGTGCGAACTTCCCGGCGAGGCTGGGATAGTTGATGTCGAATCGCTCCTGGATGAAATCCGCGTGCGCCTGATTCTTGGCGAAGATGATGGTTTTGCCGAGCCGGTCACCGCCCGCCACTTTCTGCCCGCGCGTCATGAGGTGCTCCAGCACCTTGTCCACGGTATCAATGTTGAAGAGCCACTTGTTCACCGCCTCGGCCTCGACGAAATCCGGTGTGCTGCCGTCGTCGCTCCATTCCTTCGCGTCCCACTGTTCCTTTTCCTCTTCGGACAGGTTCTCGTATTTGATGCCTTCGCGCTGGAACTTGAGCGGCACGGACACGGACTTCGACGGCACGAGGAACTTGTCCGCCACCGCATCCTTCAAATCGTAGGCATCCGTTGGCACGCCCTTTTCGAGGTCGAACAAGCCGTAGGTGTCGCGGTCAATCTCGTCGCGCGGCGTGGCGGTCAGTCCCACCAGTAGCGAATCGAAGTAGTCAAAGATGGCTTTGTATTTCTGGTAAACCGACCGGTGCGCTTCATCAATGATGATGAGGTCGAAGTGTCCGACGCCGAACCGCCGCTGGCCGTCCTTCGTCTCGTCAATCAACCCCATCATCGTCGGGTAGGTGGAGACAAACACCCGACCCTCCGCGTCCTTCTCGGTAAGGAGGTTCACGGGCGACGACTCGGGCAAATGAGCCTTGAAGCCTTTGTTGATGGCCTGCTTTACGAGCGCCACGCGGTCACACAGAAACAGCACCCGCTTTACCCAGTTGCACCGCATGAGCAGGTCGCACAGCGCCACTACGGTGCGCGTCTTCCCCGCGCCGGTGGCCATGACGACGAGCGTCTTGCGGTCGTGATCCTTCTCGAAGGCTTCGCCGATGCGGCGGATGCAGCGCGTCTGGTAGTAACGCTCCACGATGGCCTCGTTGATCTTCGCCTCCGCCAGTTTCTTGCGCGTGGTGCGACGCTGAATCAGCAGCTCCAGCTCGACCTTCTTGAGAAAGCCCTGCACCGGACGCGGCGGATAATTCGCGTCGTCCCACATCCAGTGCTCGTAGCCATTCGAGTAAAAGATGATGGGCCGCCGCCCGAACATCTTTTCCAGACAGTCCGCATACAGCTCGGCCTGCCGCTGGCCCACGCGCGGATCACGCTTCGTGCGCTTGGCCTCGTTCAGCGCGAGCGGGAGGCCGTCGTCGCCCCAGAGCACGTAATCCACGAAGCCTTTGCCCTCGTTGTTGGGCATTCCCTCCACGGGAAATTCCCGGTCGCGCTCCTGATCGAGCGCCCAGCCCGCTTCCTTGAGCAGCAGGTCAATGAAGTAATCCCGCGTCTCGGCTTCGGAATAGTTGTGCGTGTCGGCCTGCGCGGTGTTGGCCTTCTTCGCCTCGGCAATCTCCCCGCGCAATCGCGTCAATTCCGCATCCAGCGCCGTCTTGTCCGCCAGCAGCGCCGAGAGCTTCTCGTCCCGCGTGCGCAGTTCCGTTTCCAGCCGTTGAAGCTGCTCGATGGTCTGCTTCGGCAGCGGCGTGGTCTTCGGGAGCGCGTTCGGATCGAACGTCAGGCCGGGAGCCGGCTTCGCCCCGCGCGCATAGGTGTGGGCCAGCCAGTAGGCGACGTGGAAGAGCTCGCGCACCGCCGTCAGCGCGTCGAACTGCTGGACCGGGCGATGCCCATGCACGGCGGAATTGCCGAGGCGATTGATGAGCACCGTCTTGGCAAAGACCGCCGCGCCCGCCGTGGTTTTGAACGTCGGCTCGTGAATGAGCGCACTCAGGTTGTCCTGATACGGCAGCTTGAGCGCCGCATCGTGCTTGTAGAGCCAATGCACCATCACCTCCAGCCCGCGCCGCGCGTGGAAGCACGCCGTCCGCGCATCGGGATACGCCAGCGCCTCCGCCTTGCTGGCCGTGTCGTGCAAGTCGGGCCATTCGGCGTGCAGAAATGCAAAGTTGGATACTGGCACGGATGCAGTCGTATCACGTCGAAAGGAATCCGTGAACCTTTGCCTTCGGCATCTCTTTCGCCCGTCGGAAAAACTCTGTCTCCGTGATCTGCATCGGCCACTCCAGTTGGATTAAAATCAGGAACCCGGTGTTTTCAGGCAGGCGCTTGTAGGTGATCGCCTTCAGTTCGATCAGGTAGTTCAGATCGCGGATCAGCGCTTTGTAGGGATTCTTTACCCGGTAAAAATGTGCCGTCCGTTTCGTCAGTGCTTCCAATGTGATCTCCTCCTCCTCGAGCAGCAGATTCAGCAACTGCACGTGGCGGTTCGACACCACGCGTTTACGCGGCGATTTCAACCGGCCAAACAAATCCGTAAACGTGTTGCGATAGAGCGCCTTCGTGACTTGCAGTTTGATCTCGCCAAAAAGCCGGCGGCACTGGCTCTCGATTCCCCGCAGCGCAAATTTCAAAAACGGCGTCAAATCATGCCCCGCTGCCCGCGTCTCATTCAGCGCGTTCAGATACCCCACCTTCTGCTCGTAGTAGTAGTTCGACATTGCGATGAAGAGCGTGTCCCGCAGCCCGACACGCTGGAGCATCAACGCCTCCAACGCCCGTGCCGTGCGTCCGTTGCCATCGAGGAAAGGATGCATCGCCGCAAAATGATAATGCAGCGCGAGCGCTTGGATGAGCGGATCGTGTTCGCGAAAAGTCGTCCTCGTCGCTTCCACCAGTCCTCGGATCGCCTCGGTGCATTCATCACCGCCTTCGCACCCACGATGGCGCGGTGCGCCAAAAATCACGTTTTGATCCCGGTCCCGCAACCTGCCCGGCGTGCAATGATCATCATCACAACCGGTCACCAACCGCCGATGGACCTCCACAATCAGAGCCTCGTCCACCGGGCGGTCGGCGGGCAGTTGTGCGATCCATCGGTAAGTCGCCACCGCCGCCGCCGCCTGCTTTTGCGAGCGTGTCTCGAGTTGCTCGGGCGTCTCACGCATCGCCGCATCGAGTTCCTTCTCCGTGAATTCCGCACCCTCGATCCGCGACGTGCCGGCCACCTCCCGCTTGAGTTGCATCTTCTGAAGTTCATCCACCCAGCTCCGTTGATACGGCATTTCTGTCAGTGCCAGCATCGCTGCCTTCGCCGACATCCACTCGTCCCCAATCGCCTGGCGGTCGTAGCGGATCCAGTCGCGCGGCAGTTCGTAGCGGATGATCATGGTGCGACTAAAAGCTCAGTTCGTTTCCGCGTCAACGCCAGTTTTATTCAGTCGTAATAGTTTGAAAAAATGGATGATGTGACTCTAAATCCAGTAGAGTATTTCCTGACAATATCCAATTTCATTTCCAGCTCGTATCCATCCGGTTGTCCGCTCAATGCTCCACGTGGAAGTCGCGATGCGAGAGCTTCGGAAAACTTCTCCGGAAGACTGCGACGACTGTGCGCCATAACTCCGGGTCGAGCACCTTGCGGCTCTTCACCTCATTCAGCACTTCGTATCCCGCCGCGTGCATCGCATCGGCCAGCGCTTTCTCCAGTGCGGCGATAACATCGCGCGAGTGCTGGTGCTTCACCTCACACTCGCTCTCGGGAAAAATCGGGCCGCAGGCGAAGAGCCGGAACGTCTGACATGCCTCGGCGACCAACTTGTGCTCTTCCAGATTCCGCCGGAGTGCATTGGATTTCTCGTTCCAGCCAAGGTGCTGACTGAGCCGGGCAAAGGGCGATTGGGCGTTGAGCGAGGAACTGTCGCCAGTGCGGCCCACGTAATGGATCTTGCCGCCGTCCTTCGTGGTAATTTCCCAGATGTAGAGCCAGAAGCCACGGGCGAGCAGCGCGCCATCGAACGCAAGTTGATGGAGTGCCGGTTTCATAATTCCCCGCGGAAGGCGCGGTGATTGGGCCAAATAAAAGCAGTTGGCAGCCTCACAATCCTGTGAGGCTGCCAACGAAACCGATCCGCGCTGGAGGGGTTACCTCCAGCGCTGTCCCTCGAACTTCTACCCCCAAAGTCTTCAATGGTGGAGGTAATCGGAGTTGCAGCTGATGCACTTTTCATGGTGCAAATTGGAAAATTCTTGGCTTGCCCATTCGAGCGTGAGGTTGCGCGTTAGGTAAACGACTTCCAGATGCATCCACACGCTGGAAAAGCTCATCACGATACTCAATATCCGCTCGGACGCAGAGCTTGCCTTCGACAAAGGCCGCGCCCTTGAAATAAACGCCGAGGACATTGCCGCCGTTTTCCCCGTAAAGCCCAGCAAGCTGTGGAGCTCCGCCGCAAGTCACTTCGCTGGCGTTAACGAGCGATGCATAAAACGACATCCACAACCAGCGACTGTAGCCCTTTGATTCAGCTTCCAAGCTGAGATACTCCTCCTGTTTCTTCTCTACCATATCATCGCCCTTACCATCGACGGCAAGCAGTCCCCAGTCTGCTCCGAAGCCATACGGACTGAAGGTGGGCGCTTGGTTGTCGCCAATTGTGACTTTGGTAAGGCCAAAGCGGCGTGTTCCAAATCGATACCCGTGAAAGACAGAGAGCCCCGCCTGAACCCCAAAAGCTCTTTGCTTTAGAACGCATCCGAACAAATCTTCTGAAAATACACTCTCCGCACGTTCCCCATACCCCTTCGCGCCCCTGACCTGCACGGCGGCTTTGATGAGTTCCTCAATCAATGCAGGCACACCCACGACCGGGCCGCAAAAGGCAAAGATGTCTGGTGTCTGAGGAGAGGCAAAAACCTTCTGGAAGTTGTCGTCGAGGACATCGTATCCGCCATCTGCGCGCTTGCGTGAAATCCGACTGTCAGACGCGAGGTAGAGCGAAGCCGCGCCCGGTTTCCCGTCATTCGTAATCCATGAGAGAATTGCGGTCATGTTACAGTTCTCCTTCGAAGGCGCGGTGCTGGAGGGTGGCGAAGAGCGCGTCCAGCTCCGCCAGCGACGCGCGCTGCGCCGTCTTCAGCGCCTCCACCGCCGTCACTCGCCGGGCCAATGCCTCTGCTTTGTCGTGCTGCGCCTTGGGGATTGGTAGTGCCTCAAGTTCGTCGCGGTTGATGTTGATGAACGTGCTACCAACTCCCTTGGTTTGGAAATAGTCGTAGTATCGATCCAGCACGGCGAAGAGGAAATCCGTGTTGGCTGCCACTCCTTTTCGGGGGCGAATCGCGGCAAGACCGCGACCAAGACAATAAGTTTTGTCAGCGCGATTCAAGCGTCCGGCTGTTGCGCCGCGCACGCAAAACAGAATATCTCCCGACTGGCAGAGTC
>CAMAUI010000034.1 GCA_945861385.1 Prosthecobacter debontii | reverse complement strand
AGTTAGCTCAGCGGTAGAGCGTCTCGTTTACACCGAGTTGGTCGGGGGTTCGAATCCCTCACTGCCCACTCCCCTCGTGCCAGGCGGTCAGCCGCGCAACGCGGTTCTTCCCCCGCGCGCCCGGCGGAACTTGTCAAAAATCTCGTCGCATCCGTCCACCTTGAGCTGATGCACGCTGCGCAGCAACTCGCCGAGCCTGCCCCGCGGCCAGCCTCTCGCCGCAAACCACGAGAGATATTCGACTGGCAGATCGAACAACGGCACACCGTGCGGCGGAAACTTCGCCGGTCCGAAACGCCCAAACGGCATGAATGTTCCCACGATCTCCGTGAGGTCTGCGGCGAGCCAGTCGCGGAGATTGTCCTCGATCATCACCGGCACCTACTTGAGCACACGCACCTTGATATTGCGGAGCACCACCTCGTCCCCGTGATCCTGAAACAGGATCGGCCCGGCCTTCTTTACGCCAAAACCCGCGACGTTTTTGTATTTCGAGCGCGCGACAAGCTCCTTCAATGCCTCGCTGCCGAGTTCGAATTCGAGCGCCTTCGCGCCGTTCAGCCAGTGTTCGACTTTGTTGCCGTTCACCACGAGCCGGCTGCTGTTCCACTCGCCGACTTTGTTCACCTTTCTATCGGCGGGCGGCTCGATCAAATCGTAAAGCCCGGCCGTCTGATGCAGCCGTCCTCCGCGCTTCCCATCCGGGTGTCCGTCATCGTCGAGCATCTGGTATTCGCAGCCGATGTTCCGGTCGGCATTCGGCAGATTGTATTTCAGACCGCTGTTGCCGGTGGGAGCGATCTTCCAGTCCCACACCAATTCAAAGCTGTCGAAATTCTCCTCGGTGACGATGTCGCCGCCACCGCCCTTGGCCTCGTGCGTGAGCGTCCCATCCCTCACCACCCAGCCATTCTTCGGAAACTCCTTTTTCCCAATCCCCCGCCAGCCCGCCGTTGTCCTGCCGTCGAAAAGCAGCCGCCAGCCGGCAGCCTTTTCTTCATCCGTCAAAGTATTCGGTTCAGACGCGAATGCGCCGGAAGCCACTGCCATCGCGAGCACGAGGAGAAAATGTTTCATCCCCTCCGCATACTCCACCGCGCCCCGGCGGGAAGCACAAAAGCTCCGCCTCAAATGTCGAACGCCATGTCTGCCGCTCCCGGCGAGAGCCGCAGCAGGCTCTCGATCGTCCGCTCCGCCAGCGCCGCCGCCATCTCCTCCCGCACCTGCGTCATCATGATCCGAAGCGGACACGTCCGCGGATCCGGGCATGAACAGCCCTCCCTCCCCCTCTCGTTCACGCACGGGACCGGGGCGATCGGCCCGTCGAAAACCGCGATCACATCCCCGACGCTGATTTCCCCCGCATCGCGCACGAGGATGTAGCCGCCGCCCACTCCGCGTTTGCTCGCGAGAAATCCCGCGCGCCGCAGGGAGAGAAGAATTTGCTCGAGGAATTTCACCGGGATGCGCTCCGCAGCCGCAAGCTCGTGAATGGACCACGACTTCCTCGCATGCCGGGCCATCGCGGTCAGTGCCCGCAAAGCGTATTCGGCTTTCTTGGAAATCCGCATCAGACTTAGAGACGGCTCCCCGGGCCCTGCTGCTCCGTCATGCGGATGACGGGACTCGTGTCGCCCTCATACATCCGGGCGGTGCCGTTCTTCCCCTTTCCAAAAAGCGAGCACGCGGAACTCGGTAGAATGAGGATGGCGAGAAGGAAGCGGATTTTTTTCACGATGCCGGAGGCTATGCGCCCGCCCTCCGAAAACCAAACACAACCGGAGATAATTTGCCCTGCCGAAAAACGCAGCCGCCCACCGCCATCAATCCTGCCCGGGGGGCTTCGGCGCCGCACCTTCCGCCTGGGCCGGATCCAATGCAGGCTGGCCTTGCTGGGGCGCGGCCGCCTGTTGCCTGCGTTTGTCACTTTCGAGTTTCTCGCGCCTCTCCACCTCCTCGGCGGCGCGGCGCTGATTTTCACGCTGGGTGGCGAGATACCGCTGGTGGGCTGCCCGTTGCTTTGCGAGTTGATCCTCCCGCTCATCCCGGAGGTATCGCTCCCGCACGGCCTTCTTCTGCGCGTCCTGTGCCGTCCTGGTTTCCTTCAATCGTTTTTCGTCCGCGACCCTCTTCTCGAGAACCTTGCGCTGGGCGGCGGCCTGTTTCTGCTGTGGCGTAAGATCAGCGAATGCAGCGGGCATGACGAGCACCGCGACGGTGCATGCAAGCAGGATGGTGGATGAGGATTTCATGTGGACTTGGATTTTTCATTGCCCCGGTTTGCTGAGTACTCTGTGAGAGCGGCGGGACACGGGACTATTTAGTTGGATTGCTTCTGGAAGTCCACACGGGATTGATTGCCAAGGGCACCGGGGGCGCATCTCAGCTTTTGGCAGGTCGCTTTCTTCCTTCTTACTCTTGCTCTTGCTCGTGAGCTGGAAGCGCTGTGGGGCAATCCCTCGCGGTTGGCACCCGCTCCTGGGAATTCAATGCGCTGGCGGCTTGCCGGGCTAAGTGGAAGCGGGCAGCGTGCGCGGCGTTGAAGGTTTCCGCTTTTTTTATCCGCGCCCTGCGCGCGGTAATCCCTGTGGCCCGCAAGCCGGTGACGGTTGGCGCGCTGCTGCCGCTGCTGGTTTTTCTCACGCTGTATGCGGTGGCGGTGGTGCTGTGCGAGTGGCGCGGGTGGGTGCGGTTCACGTGGATGCCGGCGTTCTGGTTCCTGCTGGCGGCACCGTGGGTGTGGTGGATGCACTTCGCGGGCTGGAGCGGGCTGGCGGGCTGGCGGGCCGGGCTGGCTTTGTTGTCCCGGCTGATGCTGGTGGGCGTTTTTGCGGCGCTGCTGGCGGAGCCGCGGGCGGTGCGGAAGTCCGATGTGCTGTCGCTGGTGTATGCGCTGGATGTGTCGGATTCGATGGGAGAGAAAATCTCGGACAAGTCACTCGCGTGGGTTCTCGAGTCGGTGAAGAAAAAACCGGAGAAGGATGAGGCGGGGCTGGTGGTGTTTGGGAGGGATGCAGCAGTGGAGCTGCCGCCGAGGCCGGCATTTCCTTTTGAGACGATCAACTCGCGCGTGTCGAGGGACGGCAGCGATCTCGCAAAGGGGCTGGGGCTGGCGGCGGCGATGTTGCCGGAGGGAAACCAGGGGCGCGTGGTGCTGATCACCGATGGCAACGAGACAGAGGGCTCGGTGCTGCCTGTGCTGGATGCGATGAAGGCGCGGGGGATCGCGGTGGATGTGCTTCCGGTGGGGTTCAATTTTGACAAGGAAGTGTGGCTGGAGCGGCTCGACCTTCCGCGAGTGGTGAAGCAGGGGGAGACTTACGAGGCGACAGTGCTGCTCTCCGCGCTGAGCCCGGGGAGTGGAAAGCTGCGGCTCTCGGAGAACGGGCAGCGGATTTTTGAAAAGGAGGTGGATTACATCGCGGGAAAAAACCGCTTTTCGCTGCCGCTGCCACAGCGTGGGCCGGGCTATTACGAGTATGTCGCAAGCATCGAGACGGCGAAGGGTGAGGACTCGTGGGCGGAGAACAACGTGGCGATGGGCGACCTGTATTTGAAGGGCGAGGGCAAGGTGCTCGTGGTGACGGATGCGCGCGGTGATGCGCGGGATTGGGAGCAGTTCGTCGCGGCGCTCAAGCAGAGCGAACGCATCGTGCAGGTGCGGATGAGCTACGAGGTGCCGCGCGATGCGCTTTCGCTGCTGCCCTACGATCTGATCATCATCCCGAATGCGCCGGCGGATGGCTTCGACGCGGTGCAACTGCAGGCCATGCACGACGCGGTCTATCATCAGGGCAGCGGTTTCATCATGCTCGGCGGGAAGGAGACGTTCGGGCCGGGTGGCTATCACCGCACGCCGATCGAAGACGCGCTGCCCGTGACCATGGACGTGACGCAGAAAAAGGTGCTGCCCAAGGGCGCGCTCGCGCTCATTTTGCACACGTGCGAGATTCAGGACGGTAACTCCTGGGCGAAGGACATCGCAAAGGCGGCGATCCGCGTGCTCGGCGGCGAGGATGAGGTGGGGATGCTCCATTTCAAATACGCGAAGGGCGACGAGTGGATCTTCCCGATGACACCCGCAAAGGAGTTCCAGACGAAGCTGCTCCCACTCATCAATGCCGCCGTGCCGGAGGATATGCCGGCGTTCGACAACATCATGACGATGGCCTTCAAAGGGCTGAAGGCCTCGGACGCGGCGACGAAACATTGCATCGTCATCAGCGACGGGGATCCGCAGCCGCCGACGCCTGCGCTGCTCGCGCAGTACAACGCCGAGAAAATCACGGTCTCGACCGTGGCGATCAACCCGCACGGCGGGCAGACGGTGGACCTCATGGAGGCCATCGCCAACAAAACAGGTGGCCGCTTTTACTATCCGCAGGATCCCAATCAGCTCCCGAGCATCTTCATCAAGGAGGCAAAAACGCTGAAGCGCTCGATGCTGCAAAACAAGACGTTCGCGCCAGACGTCGAATTCCCCTCCCCCGTGCTGAAGGGCATGGACGCGATGCCGCAGCTCCACGGCTACGTTCTCACCACGCCAAAGCCGCGCGCGAGCCTCGTGCTCAACGCACCGCCGCTCGCCGAGGAAATCGCCAAGGGCGACACGCCCGATCCCGTGCTCGCGATCTGGCGCTACGGGCTCGGCACCACCGCGGCGTGGACGAGCGACTTCGCGCCGAATTGGGCGCGTGAGTGGATGGCCTGGGAAAAATTCCGGCCGTTCATCAAGCAGCTCGTGACGGAAGTCTCCCGCGTGGAAACGCGCAGCGACCTCACGATGTCCGCCTCCGCCGCGGGCTCGCAGGGCGTGGTGACTGTCGAGGACTTCGCGAAGAAGGAGAGCTTCATGGAACTCAAGGCGCGGGTGAGCGGCCCGCGCGGCGAGGCGATCGAGATCGCGTTGAAACAAGTCGCGCCACGCCGCTACCAGGCAGCATTTCCGCTGTGGGGCAAAGGACGATACCAGGTCGCCGTCGCGGGCCTCGGCATGAATGGCGACGGCGGCAAGCCCCGCAGCGAACAGGCATTCGGCGGATTCGTCGTTCCGTATTCGCCGGAGTATTTGCGTTTCAAAAGCGATCCGATTCTTTTGAAACAAATCGCCGAGCGCACCGCCGGGCGCGTGCTCACACCCGCCGATATTGACCTTTTTCACCCCGCACGCAGCACCCGCGAAAGCAGCAAACCGGTCTTCGACTGGTTCCTCATCGCGCTCGCATGCCTCATCCCGATTGATGTCGGACTGCGCCGTGTGCAGCTCGACTGGCTGGTCATCAAGGGCTGGTTCGGCTTCGGCCGCAAGCGCGAGAGCACTGCGACGATGGGTGCCTTGCTCGAACGCAAAAAACAGGTGCAGACCACCACCACGCAAACGGAACGCCCAAAACCCATCATCCTCCCCTCGACCCCGGTAGCGCCTGCCGCGCCGAAAGCCTCCGCACCGCCAGTGCCAAAGCCCGCTCCGGAATCACCACCGGACAAGGACACGCCGCAATCCACCACCGAGCGTCTGCTCGCGCGGAAGCGCAAGCGGCAGGACGGCGACCCTCAGGCCTGAACGGCAGGCTCGACCCACTTGCCGTGTTCGCGGATGAGATCGGTGAGCCGGTCCACGGCCTCGGCCTGTGGAATGTTGAATCTCACGGCCTTCCTGCCGACGTAGAGATTGATCTTTCCCGGCGCGCCTCCGACGTAGCCGAAGTCGGCGTCCGCCATTTCACCGGGTCCGTTCACGATGCAGCCCATGATCGCGATTTTCACGCCCTTCAAATGCGATGTGGCGGCGCGGATGAGCGCGGTGGTTTCCTGCAGGTTGAACAGCGTGCGCCCGCAGCTCGGGCACGCGACGTAATCCGTCTTGAAAATGCGCGCGCCCGCCGCCTGAAGTATGTTGAATGCAAGGCGGAGCGATTGCCCCGGCGCGTGCTCGCCCTGCACGAGAATCGCGTCCCCGATGCCGTCGCAAAGCAGCGCGCCGAGGTTTGTCGCGGACTCAAGCAGCGTGTCGAGGAACTGCCGCGCCGGGCTTTCCTCCGGCGAAAATGTGTCCTTCAAAAGGATCGGGTGCCGCTCCTGTAACCGCGATGCGAGCAGGCGGTAGGCGGCGATCACTGGCAGCGGCGTCCAATCTTTTACGGTGACGATACGGGCATCGCCCCCGGCATTGATCAGCGAAATGGCAGCTTCGTCGCGCGGATCCACTTCGATGACTCCCGCCCTTTCGCAAATGAAGTCCGGAGTGAAATCCCCGAGCGATGCCGCCTTGTGCGCGAGCGCATCCCACTTCACCTGCCGCACTGCGACAGCGATCAGCGACTCGCCGCCCATGTGGCGCAAGCCGCCGGCTTGCGATTCGCGCACCACCGCGCCGACGAGCGATGCATCGGGGAGTGCAACCGTCGCAGTCTCGCGACGCCGGTACGAAAACGGATCGATTGACAGCGCCGGGTCGCGAAGCGTCATCACTTCCTCCGCTGAGCTCGCGATCCTCACCAGCGCCTGTGCGACGGGAATCTCATGCACGCTATCCTCTGTGAGCGAGACGCGGATCGTGTCGCCGATTCCGTCGTTCAGCAGCGAGCCGATCCCGATGGCGGACTTGATGCGCCCATCCTCGCCATCGCCGGCCTCGGTGACGCCGAGATGGATCGGGTAATTCCAATCCGCCCCCTCGGCGTCCAGCCGTGAGGCGAGCAGGCGATAGGCTTCGATCATCACCTTCGGGTTGCTCGCCTTCATCGAGAACACGAAGTCGTGGTAGGCAAGATCGCGGGCGATGCGCGCGAATTCGAGCGCGCTCTCGACCATGCCGAGCGGCGTATCGCCGTAGCGGTTCATGATGCGGTCGCTCAGCGAGCCGTGATTCGTGCCGATGCGCATCGCACGCCCGTGCTCCCTGCAGAACAGCACCAAGGGCGCGAACCGCTCGCGGATGCGTTCGAGTTCGGCGGTGTATTGGAGGTCGCTGTACTCGCGGATGTTGAATTTTTTGCTGTCCGCGTAGTTGCCCGGATTCACACGCACTTTCTCCACCCACTTCGCAGCCTCCATCGCGGCCTCCGGCTTGAAATGGATGTCCGCCACGATCGGCACGGTGCAGCCCTGCCCTCGAAGCCCCGCTACGATGTGCTGTAAATTGGCGGCATCCTTCACCGTCGGCGCGGTGATCCTGACGATCTCACACCCGGTCGCGGCAAGATCGAGCGTCTGCCGGATGCACGCCGCGGTGTCCATCGTGTCGCAGGTGATCATGCTTTGCACGCGGATGGGATTGCCGCCGCCGACCATGACATTACCGACAGCGACGACGCGGGATTTCCGCCGGAAGAATGGAGACATGCGCGCTACTTGGCGTTCTCGGCTGGAGGCGTGCCGTAATGGAATTTATTCCGGTCCTTGCCGCCGAAAAGGTCCTGCGTGTCATAGAAAGTGACGTAGAGCATGAAACCGATGATCAGCATCGCGCAGGCGGTCTGGACCCATTCGAGCAGCCTCAAGTTCACGGGCTTCCGGCGCAACGCCTCAACGATGGCGAGAGTGATGTGACCGCCATCGAGGACAGGCAGCGGCAGCATGTTGAGGAGCGCGAGGTTCACGTTGAGCAGCACGCTGAACCACAGCGCCAGCTTCCAGCCATCATCCTGCTCGAAAAGCCGGTAATAGACATTCATCATCATCACCGGCCCGCCCATGTGCTGGAGCTTGATGTCGCTCTTGCTCGATGCGACAGCCTCAATGGTGTTCACGATCGCGCCCACGCTGATTTCGATTTGTTCGAGCGGGCCGGGATGCACGGTCCTGCCCCGGCCGTAGATGTCGAAGGTGATACCGTCCTCGTCCTCAAATGCGGCGCCAACCATGAACCTCTGCGCGTCAGCGTGGAATGCCGGCTTGATCGTCAGCTTCTCCTCGCCACCACCCCGCCTGACAACAAAGTCAATCGCAGCATCCTTGCGCGAGCCGATATATTGCATGAGCGAGGAGGTTGATCCGGACGCTTTGCCATCCATGCTCACAATGACATCGCCACCCCGCAGGCCCGCCTTTTCCGCAGGGCTGTCCTTCACGACGCCATTCGCGGAAACTTTCGGCAGGCCGAGCTTGAATGGAACCTCGATCGTCTTCCCTCCCCGTTCGACGGAGAGGACGGTCGGCACGCCGGGATTGTCGCGGACAAATTCGGAGATCCCCATCTCGCTGTAGAGCTGAACGCCGTTCACATGGGTGATGAAATCGCCCTTCTTCAGTCCCGCCACCGCCGCCGGACTGCCTTCCTCGACTTTTCCGATCAGGGGCGTCACCGATGGGATGATGCCGACAGTGCGCGTGCCCTTGCGCTCGTAGAACTTTGTCCCAGGAATTCGCGGGGCCGGATTGAAATCCATCTCCTTCCCATTGCGGCGCACCGTAAATTTCACGGTCTCTCCCTCGCTGCGCACCACACGCCACAGGATCGCATCCTTCCCCTGCCCCATGAAACGGTTCACCCGGATGTCGTCCACCGCCACGATCTCATCCCCAGGGAGCAGACCGGCCTCAGCGGCTGGCGAACCCTTTTGGACTTCGCCGATGACGACCGAGGATTCCCGCTCCGCCATCGGTCGCCCGATCTGCCAGACGATCACAGCGAACACACACGCCAGCAGAAAACTGAACAGCGGCCCGGCGAAGGCCACGATGATCTTGTCGAGGGCACTGATCGGCTTGCGGGCCTCCGGCGGGAGATCCTCGCTTTTGCCCTCGAGACTCTCCATCGGCGCCATCTGCGGGAGCTTCACGTAACCGCCGGCGGGGATGCAGTTGATCGCGTAGGTCACGCCGCCGATTTTCTTTTTCCACAGCGGCTTGCCGAACCACAGCGCGAACTCCTCCACATAGAGCCCGCGCCATTTCGCAGCGAGGAAGTGGCCAAGCTCATGGACAAAAATGAGCAGGTTAAAAATGAGGACTACCTCGAGGATGATGCCGATGACTTTGAGAATGCTGAAAAAAGTGTCCATTTGCGACTAGCGGGGAGGTTTAGCGCAATGTGCGGGGGTTGCACACGGATTTCTGCAAATCAGCGCAATTCATCAAGCGAATGAACGACCCATACATTCCCTGTCAATTTCTACTTCCCGAGTGTGGCGATTTTTTCCACTGCTCGGGCGCGCGCCCATGAGTCGGCAGCGATGATTTCCGCGAGCGAGGCGTGGGGTTTGTTGGTGTGAGAGTGCATCACGTTTTCGACGGTGCGCCAGATCGCGGGGAAACCGCAGCGCTCCCCGAGAAAGGCGGCGACGGCGACTTCATTTGCGGCATTCAGCACCGCCGGCAGCGTGCCGCCGGCTTCGCCCGCCCATCGCGCGAGATCAAGCGCCGGAAATACATCCCGCCGCGGCCCCTCGAACGTGAGTTGTCCCAGTGAGGCGAAATCTACCGCAGGAAGACGGTTCGGCACGCGCTCCGGCCACGTCACGGCGTACTGGATCGGGAAGCACATGTCCGTCACCGAAAGCTGCGCGAGCACCGAGTTGTCCACAAATTCGACCATCGAATGCACGATGCTTTGCGGATGCACGACCACATCCACGCGCGCCATCTCCACATCGAACAACCAGCGCGCCTCGATCATCTCGAGGCCCTTGTTGAATAGTGTTGCGCTATCAATCGTGATCTTCGCGCCCATCGTCCACGTCGGGTGCTTGAGCGCCTGCCCGACGGTCACTTTTTCGAGATCCGCAGCCGGCCACGTCCGGAAAGGCCCGCCACTCGCCGTGAGGATGATCCGCCGCACCTGGTCGCTGGTCCGGCCTTCGAGGCATTGGAAAATCGCGTTGTGCTCGCTATCCACCGGCAGCACACGCACGCCCTTCGCGCGTGCGGCGCTCATCACGGCCTCCCCGGCCATCACGAGGATTTCCTTGCTCGCGATGGCGATGTCCTTCCCCGCCGCGATCGCTGCAAGGACAGGCCGCAGGCCGGCGATCCCGACGATGGCGATGAGGACCATGTCAGCCTCCGGCAGCGCCGCGAGTTCGCACAAACCGTCATCACCCGCGAACACCGCGCAACCCGCCGCCTTCGCGCCGGCCTCGATGTCCCGAGGGTCGGTGCATGAAATCGCACGCGGCTTGAATTCGCGCGCCTGCTCCAGCAGACGCGCGGCGTTTTTCCCGGCCGCAAGCCCCACGACTTCCATGCGCTCCGGCAGATCGCGGGCAACTTTCAGCGCGCTCTCGCCAATGCTCCCGGTGCTCCCGAGAATGACAACACGGCGCTTGCTCATGCGCGGAAGTTCGGACGGTGGATCATGACGCGACCTTCGGAAAGCGACCCGCCCAAGGCAAGCCCGCCGCGCTACGCCACCCAGCCCTTCCGTCGCAGCGTCTCGAAAAATACGCGCTCAAACGGCTCGGCGGAGCTGGCGGAGACAAACCGTCCGCTCCGCTGCCGGCAGAGCGCCGCGAGGTTCGCCGCGTGGGCGTTGCGGTATTCGTGGTAAAGCGCGAGCAGATCCCCGGCATTGCTCACGTCGAGCGTACCGTCGGTCTCACAATCCACGAGCCGGAAATCGCCCGTCACGTCGGGCTCGATTTCCGCCGGCGACAGCAATTGCAGCGCGAAAATCTCCAGCCCCGCATTGTGGAGCAGACTGAACGCACGCTTGATGTCACCGCCCGTGAGAAAATCCGACACCACCGCCACCACTCCGCGCCCCCTGTGCTGGCGGAGGAACGCCTCGATCCCGAGATCCACCGGCTGATCCCCGCCGCCGGGGATGCTCTCGATAAAACGAAATAACTTCCCGAGGCTCGCACGCCCCGTGCATGGCCGCAACACGCCACCCGGCCCGCCGATCGCATAGGCGCTCACTTTCTCCGAGCCGCGAAGCCCGATCACACCGAGCGCCGCCGCAAGCTGCCGGGCAAGCTCCAGCTTCCCGCCAAAGGTCATCGAAGTGCTCGCATCCACGAGCAGCACCACGTGCATTTCCTCCTCCATGTGAAACTGCTTCAAGTACGGCCGGTTGATCCGCGCGAAGATGTTCCAGTCCACAAACCGCACATCATCCCCCGGCGAGTAATCGCGGAAATCACAGAACTCCGTGCTCGTCCCGCCCTTCGCCGCGAGATGCTCGCCGCGGGCGCGATTGGTGAACCGTCGCGTCGCATTCAACCGCAGCCGCCCGAGTCGGTCGAGATCCCGGTTGCTCAGCAGCGAGGTCAGTTGCGGCGGCGTTCCCACGGGAAAAAATTACGCCGCCTGCTCCGGCACCGCTGCGGCGACCTCGGTGATCAGACCCGGCACGCTCAGGTTTTCCGCGAGACCATCGTAATTCAGCAGCACGCGATGGCACAGGACCTCCGGCGCAAAATAACGCACGTCGTCAAACGCGACATGCGCCCGGCCCTCCGCCAGCGCGCGCACCCTGGCCCCGCGGAGCAGCGCCTGCGCGGCGCGTGGGGATGCGCCCCATTTTACAAATCGCTTCACCGTCCCGCCGCTCTCCTGCGCATCCGGATGCGTGGCGAGCACCAGCCTCACCGCGTAGTCGCGCAGCGGATCGGCTACGACCACTTTTTCCAAAATGCCGCGGAGTTCCATGATCCGGTCGCCGCTCATGATGCGCGGCACGTCCACGCCACCGCCGAGCGTCGTCCGGCGCACGACCTCGTTCAGTTCCGCGCGGTTCAAGAACGGCACGTTGATCTTGAACATGAACCGGTCGAGCTGCGCCTCGGGAAGCGGATACGTGCCTTCCTGCTCCAGCGGATTCTGAGTCGCGAGGACGAAGAACGGGGGCCGCAAAACATGGGTCTGCCCGCCCACCGTCACGCTGCCCTCCTGCATTGTTTCCAGCAGCGAACTCTGCGTCTTCGGAGTCGCGCGGTTGATCTCGTCCGCGAGCAGGAGCTGTGTGAAAATCGGCCCGCGCCGGAATTCAAACTGGTACCGCCCGTCCGCGCCCGCGCTCATCACGGTCGTCCCGATGATGTCCGCAGGCATGAGATCCGGGGTGAATTGGATCCGCCGGAACTCGAGATCCAGCGCCCGCGCGAGCGCCTTCACCAGCTCCGTCTTGCCGAGACCTGGCACACCCTCGAGGAGTACATTGCCGCCCGCCACGACCGCCGTGAGCACACCCTCGACCACCCGCTGCTGGCCCACGATCACGCGCCCGACACTTTCGCGCAGCCGCTGGAAATCCTCTCGGAACTTTTGTGCCTCGGCCTGGAGTGCTGCGATGTCGCTCATGGGTTTGTCGTGTTCTGGCGGCCAGCAATCTCCATTTTCCACGCCGCGTGCAAGGCGCGTTTCCGGGGATTCGCGCGGCCGGCGGGCTCACGTCGGCGGTTGCGGATCTTTGTGGAGCGTTGGAACGGCGTGGCATTTCTCCCGCCAGCCGGGAAAGTGCCAGTGATTCGGAAAACGCCGACACTGCTCCGGCTTCACAGGTTGAATCGCGCAGTCGTTGCCACCGAGAAATTCGCAGGAGTGGTCTTCCTTCTCCAGCAGCGAAAGACCCCGGCGATCGGGGCGGATGCGTGTGTGGCGCTGGATGAAAGTGCGCTCGTCCATCCCGAGATGCGCTGCGATGGCGGCGGTATCCGCATCGGTGAGCGCGACAGTGCCGGGCCAGCGGCAGCAAGCCGTGCATCGCTGGCATTCGTAGTGGATGTCGTAATGCACGGGGGATGGATTTCCTTCCCGCGGCGAACCGTCAACGGGATTGTGCCGGGGCTTGACGCTGGGAGCGGGATGCCGGGATACAGGATGGGCACGCATTCTTTATCCATGAATCTGAAAGCCACCCTGACCACCACGATCCTGATGACAGCCGCACTGCATGCGGCAGTGGACTTCGCCGCCGAGGTGAAGCCCATCCTCGAGTTCAACTGCGTGCGCTGCCACACCGCGAAGGCAACCGCCGTGGAGAAGGGAGAGACTGACTACCTGCTCGACACGGCGAAAACTGCCGTGCGCGGAAAATACATCATCCCCGGCGACAGCGCGAAATCGAAGGTGTACAAAACCACGATCGCGCCGGATGATGCTGAAGAACTGATGCCGCCATTGGTGGAGATCAAAAAGAAAAGCAGCCGCCGCCTTACAAAAGAGGAAACCGGGACGCTGAAAACTTGGATTGATGAGGGCGCGAAGTGGCCGGACGACATCAAGCTTCAAGCGCGGAAACAGGGAGACTCCCGCTATCCGACCGATACCCCGGTGCTGATTGACGAAATTCACAAAAGCATCGTGGCGGCTTCAAAGAACGATGAGCTGAAGCCCTACAACGAGACGATCACCGGCACGGATGTCACGTTTGCCATGGTGCCGATCCCCTCCGGAAAATTCACGATCGGCAGCCCTGCCAACGAAAAGGGCCGCAAGGAGGACGAAGGCCCGCAGAAGGAGATCGAGATCGCCGCCTTCTGGATGGGGAAGACGGAGGTGACATGGGATGAGTATCTGCTGTTCATGTACCATGACAACGAGCGCAAGAACCGCGAAGGCGGGAAAATCCCCGGGGCTGCGGCGCCAAATGTGAAGCTCTCCGACGAATCCACCCACCCCACCCAGCCTTACGTGGAGATGAGTTTCGGGATGGGGACGAACGGATTCCCCGCAATCTCGATGACCCAACACGCTGCGAACAAATACTGCCAGTGGCTGAGCGCGCGGACGGGGCACTTCCACCGCCTGCCCACCGAGGCCGAGTGGGAGTACGCCGCACGCGCGGGGACCACGACGGCGTATTATTGGGGCGACGAGGCAACGCCCGCAAAAATCGGCGAACATGAGTGGTGGGGAAAGAATGCGGACTTCAAGTACCAGAAAGTGGGCAAAAAAAAGCCGAACCCGTGGGGACTTCACGACATGCTCGGCAATGTGATCGAGTGGACGCTGGATCAGTACGACCCCAAGTTTTACTCGAAAATGCCCGCCGCCAATCCCTGGAACAAAGCCGCCCAGCCATATCCCCACGTGGCACGCGGCGGCTCATGGGATGATGAAAGCCCCGCCCTGCTCCGCGCCGCCTCACGCCGGTCGTCGAACCCGGAATGGAAACGCCAGGACCCGCAACTCCCGAAGAGTTACTGGTTCCATACGGATGCCCAGTTCCTCGGCTTCCGCGTCGTCCGCCCGCAAAAAGTTCCCACCGCTGTGGAAATGAACGCGTACTGGAACAACGGGGTCGAAAAGGACGATCCACGCATGGAGAAAGTGGAAAAATGAGTTCGGGACATCCGTTTTCTGGGAAACAATCGCGCTGAAAACCAGCGGATGTTCCCGGCGCAAAAAAATTTTCTGACAAGGCCTGTCCCGGCCTAATGATTCCGCGTTTCCAACCGTGTGATCGTTTGACACCAATCCGTACACACACTTAACTGCAAACAAATCCAACCATCATGAACGCCGTCATCCAACACGAAGACTCAGGCAAGGAACGCTTCCAACGGAAACTCGCCGACAGCCGCTACTTTGCGTTCTCGCTGGTTCTGCACCTCGTCCTCGTGATCCTGCTGGGCGCCATCGTCCTCCACAGGGCGACCATGGATCCGCCAGACTTCGTTGCCGATGGGGACGGCCTGATCGCAACGCCCGACAGCCTGCCAGCCGCGGCGGAATCGCCGGCGGATGCAGTGCCCGCGGAGTCATTCGCGCCGGAAACACCGAAGATTAATTCGCCCTCGATAGACATCATCAGCACCACCGCTACAACCAACACATTCAAAGTCGCGCCTGCAGCGGTGGCAATTAACCTGAAAACGGATGTGGCAGAGCTCGCCAAGGCGACTGGCAACATCGCCAAGGGAATAGGCTCTGGCATCGGAGGCCTCCCCGGGACGATGGGCGGCCGCTCGGGCTCCGGACGCGCAGCCGCGATGAAGCAGAACAAGATGAAACCGGCATCTGAACTGGCTGTGCTGCGCGGGCTCGAATGGCTGAGGCTCAATCAGAACGCCGACGGCTCATGGGGTGATGTACATAAGTCGGCGATGACTGGCCTCGCATTTCTGTGCTTCCTCGGCCACGGGGAAACTGCCGAGTCCGAGCAATACGGCGTCACCGTTTCCAAGGCAGTGGAATGGCTCCTCACCAACGGGACAACCCATCAAGGGCGCTTGACCTCGGATGGGAACATCACGCAGCCGGGTTCCTACGAACAGGGCATCGCCACCTACGCACTGGGCGAGTACTTCACGATGACCAAGGACGAACGTGTGGTCGAACTCCTCAAGCAGGCTCTCACGCACATCGTGCAGGGGCAGGGCCCTGATGGCGGCTGGATGTACAGCTTCGACAAATCCCCGGGCGATCTTTCAGTCAGTGGCTGGCAAATTCAGGCACTCAAAGCCGGCCACCTCACTGGTCTGAAAATTGCCGGCGTGGACGCTGCACTCGACAAGGCAATGCTCTATCTTGACAAGGTGAAGGGCCCGAACGGCGGCTACGGCTATCGCGGCCCGGAGGACAAATACAGCCTGTCGGGCGTCGGAATCCTGTGCTCGCTGTTCTGGAAAGGAGAGCGTGGAAAGCTCACCAAGGGCATGGGATGGATCATTGAATCAACCGACAAACAGTTCCCGGTAAAATACAAGGCGCCATCCGCCGATCTCTACGCGTGGTATTACCACACACAGGCTGCGCTCATGTTTGGTGGCGGTGCATGGGACAAGTGGAATCGCTGGTTTCAGGATGAGATCACCGCCGCACAGAACCCCGAC
Source organism: Prosthecobacter debontii (assembly GCA_945861385.1). Taxonomy (GTDB): domain Bacteria; phylum Verrucomicrobiota; class Verrucomicrobiia; order Chthoniobacterales; family Chthoniobacteraceae; genus SXWH01. Next base: position 23,901 of record CAMAUI010000034.1, on the reverse strand, counting down.
GGAAGCTGGCCCGTTTCCGGCAATGCCAGCCACGCTCCCGCAGGCAAATCCGGCGACGTCTATCGCACGACTTTGTGCATCCTGATGCTCGAGGTCTTCTACCGCTACATGCCGACCAACGCGGCGCTCTAAGGAAGAACCCCGCCCCGGAACTTCCCGCACCATGCGCGGACGGTTCGGCTCTATGCACTTGAAAACCGCGCGCTGCTGAACATGCCGAGGGAGAGCGGCGGCGCACCCGGAACCGGTTCCAACGGGGCAGGGATTTGTGAAGTGTGCGCTTGGAGCGCGCAGTTCCGCCTTCCCGCCCGTTACTGCTTCCGGCACAAAGCCGGGCGCGCTTGCATGTATTTTCTTCAAATCCAACCAACGACTCACGACCCCGCCGCATCTGCTCCGAAGCACTCAAAAGCATTTTGCCGAAAGCCATGCATGAAGTGGCTTTTGCCGGGACTGTGCCTGTTGCTCACGGGCCTGTGCCCTGCGGCAGAGCCCGCCAAGGTCACGATGAAAAGCGCTGTCCTTGCGCGTGACGTGAGTTTTTCCGTGCTGTTTCCGGACTCCTACAAGACAGAAGCGGACAGGCGCTATCCCGTGATTTACGTGCTCGATGGCTGGTATGGAAACGGAATGGGGTTGTTCTACAACAACGCGATCGGCCAAAGACCGTTCATTCAAAATTTCGCCGATGAGAAACAGGTGATCGTCGTCAATTTCGGACTCCCCGCAGACTGGTACTTCGACTCCCCGATGGACCCAAAGCTCCAGTTTGGAACATTTCTGGGGCAGGAACTCATCGGCTACATTGACAAAAATTACCGCACGATCGCCAGGCGGGAAGGTCGTGCCATCACGGGCTTCAGCAGCGGCGGCCATGGGGCGCTGTTGTTCGCGTTTCAAAATCCCAAAACCTGCATCGCCGCCGGCAGCATTTACGGCTGCCCCGATCTGACGCGCTACGTGGGATCCAAGCCGGATTGGAAGCTTCCTCATGTTCTCGGTCTTCACGCAGACCATTCCGACAACTGGGCCAGATGCTCACTGGAACCCCATTTGAAGAACGCGAAGGGCACTGGCATGACGATCTGGTTTGGCTGCGGGGTCCGCGATGAACTGCTTCCCGACAACCGCAAACTTTCCGAGCAAATGAAAGCGCTGGGGATCGAACACACATATCACGAAGGTCCCGGTGGTCATGACGGCCAGTATGCATCCGCAGGGTTTCAGGAATGCATGAAGGCTCTCGAAAAACACCTGCAACGCCAATAGGCGCAGGCTGGTGTTCTCCCTCACAGTCCGGGGAATGGTGCTGCATCGCCCTTAAGCGAGCGCATCTTCCTGAATCCGCACAACCCCTGTCATCCCCGTACTTTTCGCATCGCCGTTTCTTTGATCACCGCCGCGTCGGTACAAAAAAACGGCATCCCCGATGGAACGCCGCCTCTTGTTGAAAACCGGGCCGCGCCTACTTCAGCGCCGCGATCTGGAATGCGAGTTTGCTCTTGTGGCGGTTGACTTTGTTCTTGTGAACACGCCCGCTCTTCGCGGCTTTATCGAGTCCGCTCACCACCTTTGAAAGCAGCGCTTTCGCCTCGTCCTTCCTGCCCGCGGCGATTGCCGTGCGTATTTCCTTCAAGCCCCCCTTGATTGCCGCCTTCGCCCGGCGATTGCGGGCGGTACGGACGACGGTTTGGCGGGCGCGTTTTGCTGCTGAAATTGTGTTGGCCATGGATGTCTTTGAAAAAGGAGCGCGGAAACTAACGGCGGTGCCCCATGTGTCAAGGTGCGTTTCTAGATCTTCCAGCGGACGGCGGTTTTCGCATTCATCAATCCCTCCGGAATGGCGGTGCGACCTCATGCACCACCTCCGCTTTCATCCGCCGTTCAGCACCACACTTCAAACGCCCCGCGGCACCCGGCTTTGATACGGTCAGAACTTGAACCTGCGCACCCTGCCGAATGGATTGGACGAAACGGGCCTGGCGAGCCGCTTGCCTCTGCCGGTGATTTCCGTGATGGCCAGTTTGTGCACCGTGTAGCTGGAATTCCAACTCGCAATGCCCAGGATGCCGGGATCAAACCCCCATGCATTGTACGAGAGGTTGCTGTAATCAGTCTCCAGCGAGGTGATCAGTTTGTCGTCGAGATAGCAGGAAATCTGGCCCTTCCGGACTTTGACGACGGACTTGTATCGCTTGCCGCTCTCCAGCTTCATTTTCACGCTGGTGGGGTTTTCGCCGAAATTCTGGGTCCTCACTTCGTCAATGGCGCAAGCGGTGTTGTTCCACCCCCCCATCGCCCAGCGAAAGCGGTGACCATATCCCCAGCAAAGTTGCGAGATGGAGTCATTCCCGTCATTGCGCGTGAATTCCATGATGAAATCGTATTCCTCGGGCGGTTCATATCGAATGCGGATTCCCGACCCCCAGCCGCGGTCGCTGACGAGGTTGGTCCGAAAGCCGTCCTGAACCTTGGACCAACGCCCGTTCACCGAATCCTTTTCCACGTCTATCGAGGCCATCAAATCAATCGTCCCCATGGCGGAGTTCCGTTCCGCCGGGACCGCCTTGGGCGGCGGTGCGACATCAGGCTTCGCGGCAGGCCCATCCGGTGTGATGGTCACTTGCGAAAGCTTCGCCTCCAGTCGCTCGGCACGGATCGCTTCCGCTTTATCAATCTTCAGGGCTTTCGTGTAGGCGACTTCGGCATTCCGGTATGCGGCATCAAGCCGGGCGTCCGTCTCTGCGAGGGCTTTGAGGGCATTCTTGACCGCGGGAACCCCGGAAATCCATGAAGGCATCGCACCCGAGGTCTCGTAGGCCTTCTTTTCAGCGACAAGTTTTTTCACCGCATCCAGATTACCCGTCGCCGCCGTGGCTTTGACCTTGGCTTCGATCTCGCTGGTCACCAGCGCGTGGGTGCTGGCCGCGATCGCATCGTGCTCGCGGACGACTTTCGTCACATGTTCACGGATGGGATCAGCCTCCTGGGCAATGAGGGATGCCGCAGCCAGGGACATCAGCAAGGAGAGAAGAGCAGGACGCAACATAGGAAAGACGTCGGATGTGTGTTTTTGTAGGTGCCAAAGGCTCATCGGTCAAAATATTTGCTCGGCAATGTTTGCGCCACGCAGAGAACATCCCGCATGTTCCCAGGTGCTTAGTAAATCCTGAGCAACTTCTTGCAGAAATACACGCTCGGGATGGTGAGGAGCACGTACGCTACGAGCCACGCCGGGAAGAAAATCACGGGAACTCCCGGGACAACTCCGAAAAGCCGCACAGGACGGAGCTTTAATTCGGTCGAGAGCAAGTGTTCGCCGTGGGTTTGCGCGGAGGCTTCGTACGTCCGGCCGCCAACGCTGAAGGGGTGGTCGAATGTCTCCGCGCCGAAGCGGATCCGAAGCTGTCGCGATTCAGCGCCGGGCGTGGCGGCGAGCCGCCAGATGGCGATCCCGCGCGCGGGGCCTTGATCGGTGATGGCGGTGATTTCCTGGATCCATCCGCTCGTGGTGGTGAGATCGTCGCTCGGGACGATGTGCGCGATTCTGCCGACGGCGGAGATGGGGAAATCCGCCGCGAACTCAACGGGCTCCCCGATTTTCAACGGGTGAAATTCGAGCCGGTTCAGGGCCCAGGTCGCGAGCAGGATGATCGGCAGCAGCGAGGCGAGCAGCGGACGGCCTTCCTGGCGGAGTTGCTTCATCGCAACCATGCCGAGAGTGGTCCGGTGGCGGGCGATGGCGTCCTTTTCGCGGCGGGTTTTCGCTTCGCGGAGGAGTGCTTTCAGGCGCGCCTTGTCAGCGCGGCAACGGCGCAGCAAGTCCTGGTCGCTCGTCCAGAATCGCACGGCGGTGAGGACGCTGGCGGAGAGGATGGCGATGAAGACAAGCTGCACATCGGATGGGAACCGCAGCAGCCAGCCGAGCAGCAGATCCATGAAAGCGACGATGGAGTGGTTGAGTTGGGAGAGCATGTCAGGCGGATTCCATGCGCGTGATTTTCCCCGTGTTGCCGTCCACGCGGATGCGCTCGCCGGAGCGGAGAAAAGCGGTCGCGTGCGGGCAGACGACGGCAGGGATGCCGAAGTCGCGGGCGACGATCGCGCCGTGGGAGAGGACGCCACCGCGCTCGACGATCAGGGCGCGGGCGTTGATGAAGAGCGGAGTCCAGCCGGGGTCGGTGGATGGGCAGACGAGCACGTAATCGCTGCCGAGATCCGGGACTTCGCGCGGATTGAAAACGATCCTCGCCGTGCCGGTGGCGACCCCTGCGGAGACGGCATCGCCCTGCCACTCGGTGGCGTTGGCAAAGACTTGCGGCATCCCGAAATGGCTCAGCTCCCCGGAATCAATCACGTCCGGCAATTCCAGCCGCTGCGCGGACTTCCAGCGAACCTTGCGGCGGGCGATCTCGCCCTCGATCTCGTGTTTTCGCGTCTCGAACTGTTCCAATTCGGGCAGGTGCAGAAAAAAAATGTCGTTGCCGGCGCCCCAGCGCCGGGCGAGTTCCAGCACTGCGAGCCGGATCAGTTCGTAACCCATCATCAGGTAGTGCTTGCCCGTTTCGCGATAGGGCAAAAGCGCGCGCGCCTCGGCGAGCAACTCCGCAATCTCCCCGGCGAACGAGCTGCCGCCAAAGCTGGCCAGCCGCTCGGGCAAAGCGCTCGCGGCTTCCGCGAACCTGCGCATGTTCTCGCGGTGGATCTCCGGCATCGCTCGTCCCGTCGAGCGGCTGATCTGCGCGACGACGTTTTGCAAATACGACGGATCCTCCCGCCAGCGCGGTTCGGAGAGTTCCATCTCGCCCGTGGCTCGGTGGCCGTTGCGTGCGAGGAATTCGTCGAGCGTCGCCTCGCCTTTCGCGACCCGGTAAAGCAGCGCGTCCTGCTCGTAGGTCGAATCGTTGTCCAGCGCCATGGTCAGCGTGCTCGCAGTGCGCGCGCCCTCGGCTTCGCCCATGAGCTGTACGAGCAAGGCCTGTAGCCTCCCAAGTGCGAGGCCTCCGAAAAATGCGGGCTTGAGCGACTCCTTGCCGAAGTCGTTCAGCACCCGCTCGCAGCGGCTGTGGACCTCGCGCACCACGTCGGCTGTCGCGCGTCCGCTCAAATCCTCCACACGCTTTTCGCGCACGTAATCGAGAAACGGCGGCAGGATATCGTCCTCGAAGCGCGCCTTCGCCGTCTTGCGCAGGCGCTTTAATTGGCGGGACGAACGCAGCATCGCGCGGATCGCGCCGGGTAGTTTGAAAAGCAGCGTTTCATCCACGCGGCTGGTGTCGAAAACGGTCGGCGCACGGTCGAGCGCGCTTTTGTCCCGCAGGATCGCCCCCAAGTCGTAGCTCATCGGCAGCCCGTCCCAAAAAAGCTGCGCGAGCCGCTTCGGGTCGGCGTAGATGCGTCCGCAGATCAATTCGAGGAAACCGTGGTGGCAGACTGCCGCAGACGGGCGGTAGCCAAAGTCCTGGTACATGAGCCCGTATCCCCCCGAGCCGCTCATGAAGCGGCGCACGATGTCCCACGTCAGTGGCGTCGGTGCGCGCAACGTCTCGCGCAGATTGTGTGTCACCCACACGCGCCGCGTATTGCCCGCGAGCTGGCGCAGGCGCAGCACGGTTTCCTCCCGCGCGACCTCGGCATCCTGCGCGATGTCCAGCCCGCGGATCCCGCGCGATTGGAGCAGCGCAAATTTTCCGCCCGCCCAGCCCCACTCGATGTCCATCGGCAGGCCGAAGTGCTTCTCGACGGCAAGGCAAAGCGAGCAGAGTTCGGCGAGCTGCGCGGGCGAAAGTGTGAGCGCATCGGCATCGTGCGTGCCGGTGTCGCCGAGCGCTGCGACCGCGCCGGCCTTGCTCCCGCGAAAAGTCCGGATCGCTGTGAAGTCGTCGCGTTTCACGAGAAAGCGGTCCGGGGTGACCTCGCCCGAGACCACCGTCTCCCCGAGCCCGTACGAGCTTTCGATGACGAGCTGCTGCGCGGCGAGGTTGTTCGGATCCTGCGTGAAGGCGATGCCCGACACGCGCGAAGGAAACATGACCTGCACATTCACCGCCGTCCCGCTGAGTCCGCGGAGGTCGTGGCGTTTGCGATACGCGATGGCGCGCTCGCTGTTCCAGGAGCGGAAAACGGCGTTGATGCACTCGGCGAGAATCGCGCGCGGCGTGTCGGGATAAGGCTGCCCTGTGCGCGCGGAGAATTCCTCCATCAATTGTCGTGCGCGCGCTGCGCTGGGCTCCGCGGATTCGTCGGCGAAGGGAATGCCGGTGACAGTTTTCGCGAACGTCTCGATGAACTGCACGCAGACGCGCCAGAACCGCGGCGTGTCGCCGACTTCCGCGGCGAGTCCGGGGTGGATGCCGCAATTCAGGATGGTGTCCATCATTCCCGGCATCGAGGAAGCCGCGCCGGAGCGCACGGATACGAACAGCGGCTCGCGGCCGGAGCCGAAACGGCGGCCCGTTTTTTCCTCCAGCCGCGCGAGGTGCGCGTGAATTTGCGCTTCGAGTTCCGCCGGCCACTTGCCGTCGTGCTCATAAAAATGACGGCAGGCGTCGGTCGTGATCGTGAAGCCTGACGGGACATGCAGCCCCGCCTGGCTCATCGCCGCGAGGCTCGCTCCCTTCCCGCCGAGCAGCGTCCGGGCAGCGTCCGCGTCGGGAGGTGGAGGGTCGTCGAAAGAGTAAACCCAGAGTGGCGTGCTCATGGCGTGGGCTTCCCTGCCCGGATGAGGCCGCGCTTTTCCGTGGCGAACCAGACTGACGATCCGGCCATGATGAGCGGCGAGGTGGTCGCGCCGAAATCGGGCGTGGCCAGCCACGGTTCGCTGGCGTTGCTCGTGAGGTCGTACCGGTTCAGTCCCCCCGGCGTCGCGTAAAGGAGTGCATCGCGGGCGGGCAGTGGCGGGAGGTTCGGCGTGGCACCGGCTTGCTTCGCGTGGACTGCGCCGGTTGTGGCGTCGAGGATCACAAGTTCACCCAGGGCGTTCACCGCAGACACGAAATTACCGCAGAGCACGAGGTCGCTTTTCACTTCGCCAACGGGCGCGTGCCAGAGCCGCCTGCCATCGAGGATGCTGTGCGCAGCGATGCCGGCAGGTGTGCCGAAGAGGATGGTTTTGCGATGGGTGATCGGTCCGGTGCGCGGTGGATCGCCAACTGCGACGCGCCAGAGGCCGCGGCCGCTGGCGTCGTCCAGCGCGAGCAGGGTGTCCGGCCCTGCGGTGGTGGCGATGATGAGCGCATCGGCAAGGGCGGGAGGGCCGGCGAACTGCGACTGATGCGAAGCGCGCCAGCGCACTTTGCCGGTGAAATCGTAACTCGTGAGCTGCCCGGCTTGAGCTTCCGCGAGCACCGCATCCGCGGTGAGACAGCAAACGCCAGGTGCATCCGCCGCCACTTCCGCCGACCACAATTTTGCGCCCGAGGTGGCGTCCAAAAAATGCAGCCGCCGGCCCGCGCTGCCTTTCGCTCCTTCGACAAACGCGACGTGCTTCGCGGACGCGGCGGGTGAGGAACTCACGCCGAGCGGTGTTTCGCAAAACCACTGCTGCGTGGCGTCGGCAGTGCGGAGGCAGACCATGCCGCGCTGCGCTGGTCCGGCGAGCGGGACGAAGATTCGGTTTTGCACCGCCGCTGCGGGAGCGGTGATCGCTGGGATCGGAGCGCCCGGAATGGCCAGCCAGGCCGGGATCACCGCGCCGCGTTCGGGGAGTGCGGCGTTGTCGGGATTCCCACCAGCACCGGCACCGCCGAGATGGCCGGCCCACAATTCCCGCGGCGCGGCCGTCGTGTCCGCGGGCCTGCCAAGGCAGAGCAATCCATCCTCCGGCGTGCCGACATAGACGCGACCGCGCGCGACGGCGGGCGAACTCAGATGTGTCCCCGCCGGCCCGAGTGCGCTCTCCCACACGGGTTGCAAGGAGGGGCGGTCCAGCACAAAGAGCCGCCCGTTTTCCGCCGCCGCGTAAACGCGCGAGGAGGTGAGCGCGAGCGAGGCGAGCAACGGGGCGTGCGCATTCCACGCGGCGATCTGCCTGCCATCGAAACCCACGCTGTAAACCGTGCCGCCGCGAGTGGCGAAAAAGATGCGGTCGTCGCCGGCGACCACCGCGCCGAGCACGGTGCGGTCGGTCTTGAAACGCCACTCCACCTTCTGCGTCGCGAGATCAATGCACCAGACCTCGCCGTGTGTTTTCCATTCCTTCGCCAGCGCGGCGAGCTGCGCCTCGCCTGCCCCGGCCGCACGACTGGTTTCGATCTGCTTTGCCAGCAACTCATCCGCGCTGTGGACAAAATCACCATTGCCCATGCCGACAATGATTTTCCCACGCGCAATGGCGGGCGGACTGAAAACGGGAAACGGTGTGGCCACCCGCCAGAGTTCACCGCCACTCGCCGCATCCACACAGACGAGCGCCTGGCCCTTGATTCCGAGCCCGAGATAGATGCGCCCTTCGTGCTCGACCGGGCCGTTCTCGGCATCGGGATATTTGTCGCCGGGAAGATGCCACAACAGCACCGGATTCCCCTGCGCATCCGGATCGAGCTGGAAGCAGTAGTAGCCGTCGTCGCCCGCGCCGATGACCGCGCGCCCACTGGCGATGCACGCCGTGGATTCGACGTGGCTTTTCGTCCGGTAGCTCCACAGCACCGCGCCGCCGCGCGTGACATCGAGGCAACTGATCCGCCCGTCCTGCGTCTGGTGCAGCCCCTCGCCGGTGACGAGGTATTTTCCCGAAACGGCGGGCGAGGAAAATGTGGCGCGGAATCCCTCGGGCGCGGTTTTCCAGACGACTCCGCCGGTGTCGGCATCGAGGCAGTAGATCGCGCCGCGCGTGGAAAAGACGCCGACTTCCGCGGAGGTCACGTAGAGCCGGTTGCCGATGATGGCGGGTGAGGAGTGGAAAGTTTTTGCGTCGGAAAAGGTCCAGTTGATCCCGCCGGCGGCGGGCGACGGACTGCCCGCGACCGCGCCGGTGCGTTGCGGGCCGCCGCGAAAGGCTGGCCAGTCCCGCGTGGCGGCCTCGGCACTGCCGACTGTGCCGGTGGTGCCTCGCCAGACGGCGCGCACGCCAAGGACCGTGGCGCCGATGGCTGCCAGCGCGATCAGGACGGAGAGTTTCAGCCGCCACAAAATCCGCAGCGCGAGCATGAAGGTGCGCGGCTTGAACAGCGCGAGCAGCGCGCTCGCGAGGCCGAGCAGGATCGCCGGGAGCATCGCGAGCAGCACTTGCAACGGCCCGACGAGGATCGGGACGACGGCTAGGTTCGTGGGAAATGCGTTCACGCGAGGCGGCAGGTCTGATGAGTTGATGTGCAGGAAATCTGTCGTCCCGGAGGGACTACGGAAATTAGCCGGTGGTGGAGCGAGTCCGCGAGCGCAACCACCGGATCGCGTCGTTCCGAGGTTCTCGACCCGGAGGGGCGATGGAAGCCAGCCTGCGGGGGGAATTCCGCCGCCCCTCCGGGGCGGATGCTTTCTTTCCCTGAGACCCGGTGGTTCCCGCTCGCGGACTCGCTCCACCACCGGCTAATTTCCGCTGTCCCTTCGGGACGATGAACTGGCCTCGCATTCGTGCCGCTTTGCATCACAACGATGAGGCGGGCGTTGTGCCCGCTATTTCGCCGCGGGAGCGACGGGCAGCGAAACCGGCGGGCGGTAAAACGAGGCGACGGGCGCGTCCGTTTCGGGCGGCGGCGGGCGGAGTTCGGCGATGTTGATTTGCTCGAAGGGATCGGGGAGCGACACGCGCAGGAAGGGCGGCGATTTTTCGCGCAGGCCGGTGGGGGTGGCGAGCGGTGCGGTGCGGATGATGCCATCGGTCGGGTCGGTCGCGAACCGCGGGCGGTCCCAGGCGGGCGGGCGTCCGCGCATCTCCGGCGCGGGACTGGTGGCGATCCAGACGGTGATGAGCGCGGGGTTCGGCCCGATGAAAAATTCGCGGGCGGTGGCGGGCAGCACGAGCGGCGCGGGGAGCGCAACGTCCGGCGAGGGAAGAGGCGCTGTCGGGAGGGAAAAGGGCGCGGTGTTGGGCATGCGCTGATCGCCGGGAACGACGCGGGGCTTTTCCAGTGACTCCCCGGGTGGCAGCCACGGGCGGAAGGGCACGGGAAATATGGTGGCGGGATTCCACTGTGCGGAAGGAGTGGCAGCGGTGAGAGGTGGCGCGGAGAGCGTTGGTTCCAGCAGTTCACTGAGCGTAGGTGGGGCTGGGGTGGGCTTTGCGTCTGTGGCGGGTTTTGCCTCCGGGGCGGGTTTTGCGTCCAGCGCGACGGCAGGTTTGCTGTCCGCGTCACCGCACGCGGCGAGGCTCATGGCGATGATGGCGATAAGGGCGGGGCGTCTGTTCATTGGGACGTTCTTTTCACTTCGATCCGCAAAGTCACCGGCGTGCCTTCGGCGGGCAGGACGTTGCTGTTGATTTCGAGCCGCAGGAGCGAGGTCTCGGCGAGGGTCAGATTCGATTGCAGGACGGTTTCATCCGTCACCGGATAGATCGTGGCGAGCGTGCCGCTGAGGTCGGCGCCATAGACCTTCGCGGGTTTTTCGGGATCGGGCTGGCGGATGGTCGAGCCGGTGAAATGCCATTTCAGCGGCGGCATTTTTTTGCCCGTGCGTATGTCAATCATCGCGGGTTCGATGGGCACGAGGCGCGTCTTGCCGGCGACGCCGGGCAGTTCGAGCGCGACGGTCACCTCGGGGCCGGTGGCGTTGGCGTTTTCGCCTTTGGCCGGCTTGCCGGGTTTGAGGCCGAGCTGTTCGAGCGCCTTGTGGATCTCACTCGGTCTGGCCTCGAAGGTCACGATGGTTTCGTGCGCCTTCTGTCCGCGCGGGGTGGGGAAAGTGGCGAGCACTTCCAGCGGATAGACATCCTTGAGGTTCGGCAGTTTTCGCGGCGCGATTTTCGCCGGGATGCTGATCCGCCGGTTCTCCTTGTCCACGGTGATCACGGCGTTCGCCGCGGTCGCGCCTGCCGCTTTGTCGGAGAGACACACCACGACCGACGGCTGGTTCGGTTGGTCGCCGTCGATGTTTGTCGTCGCGAGAAAAAGTTCGCCGCCATGCACGACGGGCGAGCCGAAGAACATGCCCGGCCCTTGCACGGCGGGATCGGTGGCGACGTTGAAAGTCCACTCCGCCTTGCCGTCGGCGAGGCTGATCGCGTGGACGATGCCTTTGAGATCGGCGGCATACACGCTGCCGCCCGCGACCGCCGGTCCGGCGAAAAACGGTGCGCCCGCGTTGTAGCTCCACTTCTCCGCGCCGTTCGTCACGGCCCACGCGCGCACCGTGCCATCGGTGGCCGTGGCCACCGCGAGATCGCCGCTCACCGCGACCGCCGAGAGCACGCCTCCGGGCAGTTCCTTGCGCCAGAGCACCTGGCCGTTCTCGATGTTCAACGCGAGCACTTCGCCCTTCGCGGTGGGGATTCCTTTGCGGTCAAAGCGGATGCTGCTGCAGCCGGCGAGCACCGTGTTGCCGGTCACGGTCGGCCCGGCCCACGGGTTGTATTTTCCCTCGAGCGGCACCTCCCACAGCACCTTGCCGTCGCCCGCCGCGAGGCAGACCAGCGCGCGTTTGCCCACCTTGTCGTCATCAATGTAGGCCGACGCCACGAGCACGCGCTCGCCGGCCACCGCGACCGGGGCATCCACGTGCAGCGTGCCTTTGCCCTGCTGCCAGACGAGCTTCGGCGCGGGCTTCGGCAGCGCGTCCTCGGTCGGCGGAATGGCAAATTCCGGGTCCTTCTTTTTCGCCTCGGCATACTTCGCAGTCAGCTCGGCCCAGCGCGCTTCGAGGAGTTTCTGCGCCGCCGCCGGATCCAATTCCTGGCCGTCGAGCGTGAGCTTTTTCAACTCCACGCAGATCACGCCCGCGTCGCCCGCGCCGATGTAAACGCGATCCTTCTCGACGGTCGGCGAGCCTTCCATGTGGACGAGTTTTCCCGGCACCGAAAACTGCCAGACGGGCCGGCCATTTTCCGCGCGGATGCAGTAGAGCGTCGCGCCGTCGGTCTGGTGCATGCCGTCGCCGAAAATCACGAAGCCGCCGGTTACCGCGGGCGCGGAGACGGAGGGGAGCTTGATGAACGGCCCGGCCTTTGACCACAGCGCGCGCTCGGCGATGTCGGCGTCGATGGAGAAAGCGTGAAACGCCGGCGTGTTGAATGCGCCGAGCCCCGGGAGATACAGCGTGCCCGCGTCCGGCACCGGCGAAGCGATGAAGTGTTGCGCCGCCTTGTAGGCCCACAGCACGCGCGGCTTTTTCGGGCCGGGCTGGGCGTCAATGTTTCCGGTGCGCTGGAGGTTGCCGCGGCTGGTGGTCCAGTCGGCGGAGGCGGGTGGGAGGATGCCGAGGAAAATGGCGATGAGGGCGAGGGCGATGCGCGGACAAGTGATGAACATACTCGATGATCCCCCGTCCCGGTGAGGCGATGGCGCGCATGCAGCAGGCGCTTCGCTTTGCGTTGGATTTGGATTAGCGGGCGGTTTCATTGCTTTGCCACCGCCGGTGCCACCAGGCGCTGCGGGTCGCCGATGAGGGCGGAGGATTCCTGGCCTTCGTTGTTGAGGATGATGTCGAGCACGCCGTCTTTGTTGAGGTCAATCGCGGCGAGGGCGCGGGTGTTGAAGATGCGCTGGAGGAAGCCGATGTCCTCGGTGGCGTCAGCGAAGGTGCCGTTGCCGGTGTGGCGGAAGTAGCGGTTCGGGCCGCGCAGGCAGCCGACGACGAGGTCGAGCTGGCCGCGGTTGTTGAAGTCGGTCCACACGGCGCACGTGGCGTCGCCGGTGAACTCGGCGAGCGCGCCGGACTTCGCGGTGATGTCGGTGAAGCGGCCTTTGCCGTCGTTGCGAAACAGTTTGCTCCCGCCGGTCTGCGGCACGAACAGGTCGGGCGCTTTGTCGCCGTCGAAGTCGCCGAAGACGGGCGTGATCTGTCCGGCGCGAAACGCGAGGCCGGAGTCCTTCGCCTCGGCGAAACCTTCCTTCCTGTTCAGCACGAGCACGCCGTTGCCGGCGCTGTAGAGAAAGTCGGTGCGCCCGTCGCCATCCACGTCGGCGAGCGTGAGGCGGTCGCCTTTCAGCCGGCTCGCGATGCCGTCGCGCCCGAGCCCGACTTTGTCTGAGACATCCTCGAACTTCGGCGCACCGGCGGCGCTCGCATTCAGCAGCAGGCGCAGCCCGTTGAAGCCGTCTGCGAGCAGAATGTCGGGTTTGCCGTCGCCGTTCTGGTCGAGCCACGCGGCGGCGGTGAGATGGCTGTAAGCTGCGACCGGCAGGCTGGCGGTGTCGTCCTTGAAAGTGGCCGCGCCCGCGTTGGTGAAAAGCCGCGCGCCCGACGGCGTGGCGAGCAGCAGGTCGGGTTTGCCATCGCCGTTGTAGTCGGCCCACGACGCCGCGCGCGCGCCATGGGTCACGGGCAGCGCGACTTCATTGAACGAGCCGCCCGCGTTTTGCAGCAGCACCACTTTCGCGCTGCCGAAAAGGCAGAGGTCTGGCTTGCCGTCGCCGTCGAAATCCGCCGGAGCGACGCCCGCCGCGCCGGGGCTGGTGCGGTTGAGCGCGGCGTATTGCTGAAAGCCCGGCATGCCCGCGAGCTGGCGCATTTCCTCAGCGCCCCAGCCGGTGAAATCACGCGCGGGGTTGTAGTCCTGGAGCGCAAGGCTGGCCTTGATCCGCTGCACGCGCGCGGTCCGGATCTGAATGGCGTTTTTGTCGCCATCCACCATCGCGGTGACGATGACCTCCTGCCCTGAGAGGATGGCCGTCACGACGCCGATGAGCTTCTCCGGTTTGCCGGCAAAGCTGCGCAGCAGAAACGGCTCGGCGTGAACCATGTTCCACCCCTCGCCGCCTCCACCACACTGATACCAATAATCGTTGATGCAGGTCTCCGACAAGCCGCCGTTGTGAAACATCACGGCGGTCTGCCCGACCTCGGCCCACGCCATGATGGTCTGCCATTCGCGCGGGTGAAAACCGCCGCGCCCGATGTTGTGCTTCAGCGTCTGCGTGGGGTGCGTGCCTTTGAGGTCGGCGACCTTGGAGTAAGTGATGACGTTTGCCGCGCGATCCACACTCTGGACGCGAATGACGAAGATGTTCGTGGATTCGGCGATCACTCTGCCGAGGGAATAGGGAACCTCGACGTAGGCGCGGGCGGGGAGGGAAAGGCAGGCGAGAAGGAGCAGGAGCGCGGCGAGACGCCGGAGCTGTTTGGAAATCGTGTTCGCGAGATGCATGACTATTTCAATCCCTCCAAACCTTTCCGCGCCACGTCGGCCCACTGGCTTTTCGGGTGATCGTTGAGCACCTGCTGCCACTGCTTTTTCGCCTCGGCGGGCTTGAGAAGTTCCAGATGCGCGCGGGCCGCTTCGCAGCGGGCGGCGGCGACCAGCTCCGGGTAGGCGTAGGTCACGGTCACCGCGACGAGTGCGGCGGCGGCTTCCTCCCAGCGCTTCTGCTCCAGCCGGCACAGGCCGATCTGCAACTGCGCCTTCGCCGCGATTTCCGCGGTCGTGCGCTTGGTCACTTCGGTGTACGACGCCACGGCGTTGTCGTAGTTTTTCTGGGTCTGCCAGACCCAGCCGATGGCGTAGCGCGCCTCGTTGATCCACGGGCTCTGCGGGTAGCGTTGCAGCAGTATTTCCAGCGCCTGCCGCGCGGGGTCCCACTGGCCGCTCTGCGAGTAGGCGAAAGCGAGGCGCAGCACCGCGCGGTCGCTCACCCCGGCGATGTTGTGGAGTTTTCCGTCGTCGCGGAACGGCAGCAACTGCTCGATGGCCTTGGGCCAGTTCTGCTGCTGGATGAACACTTCGCCGACGACCGCGCGCGCCTCAATGCCGTCGGGACTGTCGGGCGTGGCGAGGAGCGGTTGGACGTTTGCGAGCGCCTGCGCGGGAGCTTTCCGCGCGATATTCGTGGCGGCGAGGCCGAGGCGGATGCGGCCGGGAATCTCCCCGGCGGGTGTGTGCTGGAGCGATTCCGTGAGCAGCTCGGTGGCGGTGTCGGTGTCGCCGCGGGCGGTGAGAATCTCCGCCAGTTCGCTGCGCGCCTGCGTGGCCACGGACGATGCCGGCGCGACTGCGATGAGCTTTTGGTAAACCTCGACGGCGCGTTTCTCCGCGGGCGGACGAGCGACGGGCGCGGGCGCCGGGGCTGCGACGGGCGCTTTCGCGGGCGTGCCCGCCGGGGCAGGCGCGGGGACCACGGGCGGGCGCTGCGCGATGAGTTTCGCGGTTTCAGTTTCCACATGCGAGATCAGGCGGAAGGACCACGCCGCCTCGTAAAGCATGCGCAGATGCGCGTCGGAGCCGCCCGCCAGCGGACGGAGCTGCTCGGCCTGGACGAGGAAGCCATCGGCGAAATCACGCAGCGTGTCGGTCTGTGTCTCGAGAGCTTTCAAAGCCGCGGCGAACTGCTCGGGATTCACGCCGGGGTTGGCCGCGGCGGTGCGCGCCGTGGCGATGAGCGCGGCGGTCTCCTCGCGTTTGCACTGGCTCAGGCGCCATTCGGCGTTCAGCCCCTCTGGCTTGCCATGGAAGGCTTTCGCCAGTGCTTCGAACTGCGCGCGCGCCTCGGGCAGCTTGCCGGATTCCTTCAGCGCCACGGCGTGTTCGTATTGGATCATCGGCACCCAGTGCACGCGCGCCAGATCGGCGGCGAGCCTGCCCTCGTGCTGCGCGCGGCACGCCGTCATGATGTTCACCGCCTCCGCCGCCTTGTTCTGCGCGCGAAGGAGGACCGAGAGCCGGAGCAGTGCGAGCGGCGCGTTCGGCGTGGCGTTGAGCGGCGCATTTTGGAACTGTGCGAACGAAGCCGCGGAGGCGACCGCATCGCCGAGGAGCGCCTGGCATTTCGCCAGCTCGAAGACGGCGACCGAGCGCACGGGCTCCTTGTCGGTGAGCTTCATCGCCTTGTCGTAGGTGTCGCGCGCGGCGGTGAACGCTTTCGTGCGGTCGGCGGGCGCGGCGAGGAGCGTGCCGATGCGCTGCTGGCAGTAGCCGAGCTTGAGCAGCGCGTCCGCGGCCTGCGGGCTTTGCGGCTGCGCGCCGGTGAAAACTTCAAGCAGCTTCGCCGCCTGCTCCGCCTGCTGGATGAAACGCGCGGCCTGGATCGCGTCGTCGGTTTCCGCCGGGAAACCGCGCATCAGGCTATCGGCGTGGAGATACGACGCGTCGGCGAGATCGCCGGAGCGGTCGGGGTCGGGGATGGTGGCGAAAGTGAGCGCGGCCTCGGTGAAGTTGCCGAGGCGGTAGAGCGCGGTCGCAAGGCCGTGGCGCGCCGTGTTGATGTGCGGGAATTCGGGATACTTCCGCACCACGCGCTTGTAGCGGGTGACGGCCTCGCCGAGCACCGCCTTTTGCTGGTTGAGGTCGGCGGTTTTCACCGCGCGCAGGTAGGCGCTCTCCGCCGCGCGGAATAGCACCATCGGCAGCAGCGTGCTCGCCGGATACGTCTGCTCGAAGCGCGCCGCCGCCGCTTCCGCCTCGGCATGCTGGCCGGCGAGATGCCGCACCGTGACCTGCCGCTGCATGGCTTCCTCGGCGCGGTCGAGCTTCTCGTTGATGACGAGATCGTAGTTCGTCACCGCCTCGGGAAACTGCTTCGCGAGCACGGCCGTGTCGGCGAGTTCCATGAGGATGCCCGCGCGGCGGAGCTTCGCATCGGGATCGGTGGCGGCGAGCGGCTGCACCTTTTGCAAAGCACGGCGCAGCAGGTCGAGCGCGGCGGTCAGCGCCGGATCAAACTCCGCCGGTTTCGCCGGATCAGCCGCGCCGATCTTCGCGCGGGCGAGCCACGTCAGCGCCTGGTCGGCGAGCTGCGGATGCTCCTTCAGCGGGTCGAGCGCGGCATTGGCCTCAGGCCATTTCTTGAGCTGCACGTTGCACGCGCCGATGCGGAACTGCGCCTCCGCGAGCAGCGGCGACTTCGGATACTTCTGCGCGAACGCCGCGAACATCGTGGCCGCGTCCGCCTGCTTCCCTTCGTCGAACGCGAGCACCGCGCTGTAAAACTCCGTGCGCTCCACATGCTCCGGCGGCGGCTGATTCAGCAGCGCCTCCAGCGCGGCCTTCTGCTCCGGCACGAGCGCCGCCGGATTTTGCAACGCGGGCTGCGCCGCCTTCTTCCGCTCCTCGTAACCGGCGAGCACCGCCTTGTATTGCACGCCCGCCTCCGCGAGTTCGCCGCTGAGGTGATGCGTGCGCGCGAGCAGATAGCGCGCATGCACGCCAAACTCCTGCGCGAACGGCGCGAGCTGGCTCAGCTCACGCCCGGCGAGGACGTATTCCTTCTGCAAAAAACTCGCGTGCCCGAAGTGATACGCCGCCAGCGGGCGGTTGCGGCTCTTCGCCCACGCGGGATCATTCAGCACCGTCCACGCGAGATCGCCGGCCTCCTTCGCCCTGCCCGTCCGCAGCAGCATCTCCGCCTGATCGCACCGCGCGCGGACCAGCCACTCGCCCTCGACCGGCAGCACCGCCGGCGGCTCACCCTCCGGCTTTTTCCACCGCGCCGTGAACATCTCCGCCGCCTGCTGAAAAGACTTCGCCGCCTCGCCGAAACTCGCCGCCGCCGCGGTCCGCAGCGCCGCCTCCTCATTCGGCTTCGCCGCGATCTGAGCCATCGCCTGCGTCCCCGCGAGCCGATGCGCCGCGCCCGCGAAATACAGCGCCAGCGGCCGCTCCGGAAACTCCGCGCCCGCCGCCTGCACGAGCGCTTCCACCGCGCCCTTCACATCGCCCGCCTCCAGCAGCGCCAGCCCCAGCCCGTAGCGACCCGCCGCCGCGTCCTTGTGATTCGGCGCGACCTTCAGAAACTCCCGGAACCGCTCCGCCGCGGCGGGAAACTGCTTTTCATTGTACGCCCGCCGCCCCGCATTCAGCACCACCGCCGCCGCGTCGTCCGGCGAGAGTTGCTGCGCGGGCAGCAGGCTCGTGAAAATCGGCGCGACGAGGATTGCGGCTGCGAGACGCGCGGTGCTGAGGAAAGAAATTGTTGGATGGCTGGAGTTCATGCGAGGCGTGAAAGTAAAGAGGCGGTTCGCTCTCAAAAATTTGCTTATATCGGCGGGCTCGGAGGAAACGGTAGCTTTTTATTTCGCGATGATTGCCATGCGCCCGGCGCCCCGCCTATGAGACTCCATGATTTCCCGCAAATTCGCCAAGACGCTCCTCGCCATCGTAGCTGTTTTTCTGTCCGCGCACCCCACCCGCGCCGTCATCAACATTGACATGCCCATCGAAAAAATCTTCGCGGCAGTCAAAGCCGTGGCCATCGGCACCGTCACCGCCGTCAGCGCCGAAAACCGGGTGATTGACCTCAAGACCACCGCGACGCTCAAAGGCGCGCCCGTCGGCGAAACCTTCCGCGTGCAAATCGCCGCCCCCGCCGCGCTGATCGCAAAAATGGCCGCCGACCAGCCGCTCATCCTCATGACCGGCGAGGATTTCGGCAAGCCCGTCGCATTGATCCACGCCGCCGACACCTGGCTGCTCGCCGAGCTTCTCCCCGCGTCAAAAATCCCCGCCTGGCGCGTGATCCAGGCCCATGACGCAAAGCGGAGCTTCAACGGCACGACCGCCGACCTGGTCAAAGTGCTCACCGCGCTGAAGACCGGCAAATAGGCGGACTTCGCCGCGACATTTTCACGATGGGCGCGCGGACGGTGTCCTCGCAGGATTCGCTGCGCGTCGGGCCGAAAGTGGCACAGTGCTTCCAGCCTGTGACGTTCCCCACCGCTCACGCTGCGCCGACGTGGTGAGCGGAATCGCGCACTGCGGGAATTGCATCGGTGTGCCGACCCGTGGCTGCGACGCCCTCGTCGCACAGGGTGTGTCTTTCTTCCGGAAAAAATGAACGGCTACCGTGATGGGCGGCGGCTGTCGTGGAATGGCGGACGCGCCTACGGAAGCACGACGAGTCCCATGAGCATCGCGGCAGCACGTTGCCGACCATCGGCGGTGATGAATTCCTTTTCGCCAGCGATGAGAGCCGATGCGATGTGCAGCGCGTCGTTCGTGCGGATGAAAACGGGCAGTGTCTGCGAAAAACACGCTTCCAGCACCTCGCCAAATTTTCCGCGCACCATGTCAGTTTCCGTCTGCATCTGGATTTTGCCCGCAGCCACGTCACCCGTGAGCTGTGCAAACAGCGGCGTGCCCTGGCCGTGTGGAAGCATCCCCTCCGCTTCAAGCCGACGAAACACGGTCCTCGCTTCATGCAGCGCCAGCATGCCAGTCACCACCGGTCCGAGAAGCGCCAGCGCATCAAATTGCGCGGAATCCGCCTCCTTCACATAGAGCTTCACCAGCGCCGACGAATCCCAATAGCTCATCGTCAGCGGCGATCTTCGCGAATTTCGTCGAAGATTTGCTGGAGCGGCGTGCCCTGCTTCCCCGTCACATTGCGCTCGCGCACCTGCTGCAGCCTCTCCAGCCACGCCCGGTGCGACTCCACCGCAGCCTGCGGCGGCGCAGGCTCCGCCTCATCCACCACCACCTGCCCGCCCTCCGCCGCCACGCGATAGCGCCGATGCGGCCCCGGATGCGGCAGCAACGAAGCCGGCAAGCGTAGTGCGCCCGTCTCATCCGCTTCGAGAATTGTGCTCATGGCGCGAAGATGCACGCCCCTGCGCGGGGCGTCAACGCGGGGCACTGTGCAAATGCTTTGTCCTTCGGCTCTAGAATCCTGGGTTCGATAACTCTCGCTCCGCTCTTTCCGTTTTCAGTATGTGGCTAAAGAATACTGAACCATGACTGTGACTGTTCATGCTGCCGATATCGAACGCTGCTTGAGACTCGGTTCGCTCGATGATGCTGCGGCACGCCGCAGAGCCGCGATACTCGCCGAGGATATCAATCTCATAGGTTTTGAGACATTCCGCCTTTCTGCCCAGCCCTACCCATTTCCCGATTCTGAGAGGGGCGCTCCTTTGGCCGAGTATCATTTTGGCGATACTGGATGCAGCGTGAACAACGCTGAAAATCCGTTTGAGAACAAAATTCAGTGGTTCGGTGGAACAGGCATTGACCGTGGCCATCTTCAGTTCTTTTCCCGTGTCTGCGAGCTTGGGCGAACGATCATTCCCAATTTTTGGCTGGCCGACAAAAAACTCCGCGCTGCGTTGCAAAACCCGACGCAGCATTTGAGTGCTTTGGAGGAAGTCTGGTGGCTTTCCCGTTGGTGTGGTTTGCAAAACATCCGCCGTGGAGTTCGCTTGCGGAGCGATTCGAAGAAGGACGTTGATTGGTCCTTCCATGTTCCAAGCGCAAATTTGCAGGTGAACCTCGAAGTAAAGCGTCTCGTGTCCGATGCCGTGCGACATGCACGTCCGCACGCTCGAAAGTTTAACGAGTCCTCGTTTTTACGATTCTGCACAGAAGAGGTTCTTCCGAAATTCCGAAAGAGCACAGCGAACGAAGTCAACGTGCTTGCCTTGTCGCTTTTCGGGGAAATTGATCGTGATGTTCAACTCGTGGTGTCTGATTGGTTGAAGCAGCAGTGTTTGATTGATGCGGTGATCATCACATCACGCGAAGCCCGTCGTCGCTCCGACTTCAACCGTCAACTTGCAAATGAGAAATCAAGAATCCTTCGTCACTGCTTGAGGGAATATGACGAGGAAGACTCCAGCCTGTGGTTTGTCCTTGATGTAGCTTACGAACTCCCCGGTTTCCTTTCACGTCTCGACAGTAACTTTTGCTAAGCGTTCAGGCAGCGTCTTCAACTTGTGTGAGCATGCCGTGGATTTTGCGTGGGGCGGGTGGGTGTCTTCGCACGTCCGCCTTGCAAGTGCGCGTGCTTTTCCCAAAGGTCGCGACCTTTTGAACACAATGACCGAGCCAGCCATCACCAAGGAAATCATCGCAAAGCACGGCCTCACCGACGAGGAGTATGCCCGCATCCAGGGAATCCTCGGGCGCGACCCGAACATCACGGAACTGGGCGTGTTCTCGGTGTTGTGGAGCGAGCATTGCAGCTACAAGAACACCAAGCGCGAGCTGCGGAAGTTCCCGACGACGGGGCCGCTCGTGCTGGTGAAGGCGGGCGAGGAGAATGCGGGCGTGATTGACATCGGCGACGGGTGGGCGGTGGCGTTCAAGATGGAGTCGCACAATCATCCGAGCGCCATCGAGCCGTTCCAGGGCGCGGCGACGGGCGTGGGGGGGATCATCCGCGACATTTTCACGATGGGCGCGCGGCCGGTGTTCTCGCTGGACTCGCTGCGCTTCGGGCCGATCCATGGCGACACCGAGCAGCACAAGTGGAACCGCTCGCACTTCGCGGGCGCGACGAGCGCCGATAGTTCGTCTGTCCTCTGCGCTTCCGAAGCCCGCGAATACCGGCTGCAATTCTACGAGGACGACGCGCCGAACGGCGACTTCACCCCCGTGGCAGCGGCGACGGTGTCGCGGCAGGGCGGGGGAAGGGGTGAGGCGCTCAGGGCTTTTCCAGCCGGTTGACCATGGCCTTTGCATTTTGCGTGTATGAGTGCCCATCGCCGAGGGCTTTCATCATTCCCTCCAATGCTCGCCGTGCAAACTGCAATGCCTCGCCCTGCTTTTTCTGGCGCTCCAAGTTTTGGGCGAGATTGTAACACGATATGAATATATCGGAGTGCCCGGGGCGGAGGATGCGTTCCCGGATGGCCAGCACCATCCTATCTTCCTTCTCCGCCTCGGCGTATTTGCCCTGAGTGCCAAGAACCGCTGAAAGGTTGCTTCGGTTGTTCAGCGCACTGGGGTGTTCGGAACCAAGGACGCGTTCCTCTGCTGCCAGTGCGGCGCGGAACTCCTTCTCCGCCTCGGCATGCCTGTCCTGTCCGAAAAGCGCGGAAGCTAGGTTCCCACGGCTCCGAAGCGTATCGGGATGATCGGGGCCGAGGATGCGCGTTCGCACGGCGCTCACGATCCGATGCTCCTGCTCCGCTTCGGCGCACTTGCCATGGCCATTCAAGGCGAGCGCGAGGTTGTTCCGGATTTTGAGCGTTTCCAGATGTTCGGGGCCGAGGCTGCTCGATTTGATGGCCAGCACCGTTCGTTGTTCTTTCTCGCGGAGGCCGAGGCTGCGAAGGCGCGGGGCGTTTCGCGCGAGGAGGCGTTTCGCGAGTTCTTCGAGGTGTATGACCGCATCACGGCGCAACTCGCCGGGAAGCAGTGATGCTGCGCGCGGTGCTCGATACGAATGTGGTGCTGGCGGCAAAGGCTGTGGAGTCCTGTGATTTCTATGGCCCGTCGTCTTCGAGTCGGGAGTAGAGTTCCGCCGGGTCGCGGCTCGCGTGGAAGATGAGGGAGACGATGATATTTTCACCCGCGACGAGGTAGTGGAGCGTGTAGGGGAAGCGGCGGAGGTTGCGGCGGCGGAATTCGCGGTAGTGCGGCGCGCTGGCAAAAGGCTCGCGCTCGATGGCGGCACACGCGGCCTCGAAACAGCTCATGAACTCAAGGCCGAGGCCCGGCTGTTCGCTTTCGTAGCGGGCGACAATCTCGACGACTGCGAATGCGGCCCGACGGCGGATGATGAGGGCCATTTATTTCCGACCGCCGAGGATTTGCGCTTTGAGTTCGGCGAGGGTGATGCCGTGGCCGGGGTTGCGGGCGATTTCCGCGCTCTCGCGGTCGAGCATGGCGCGCTGCGCGTCGGTGAGCGCGGGGCCGTCGCCCTTGGCGAAAATCACGTCCCACAGGTCTTCGACGAGTTGCACCTGTTCGGGTGTGCTGAGGCGGTTGAATTCGCTGAGAATGGCGGTGCTCATGGGCCAAAGGTAACAGCGGATGCGATGGCGACAAGTTCTTGGGCGGACGTTTTTCTTGCCGCGCCCGTGCATTTCCAAAAAGGTGCGCGCCTTTCTCAACATGACCGAGCCCGCCATCACCAAGGAACTCATCGCAAAGCACGGCCTCACCGACGAGGAGTATGCCCGCATCCAGGGCATCCTTGGGCGCGACCCGAACATCACGGAGCTAGGCGTATTCTCCGTGATGTGGAGCGAGCATTGCAGCTACAAGAACACGAAGCGCGAGCTGCGGAAGTTCCCGACGACGGGGCCGCTCGTGCTCGTGAAGGCGGGCGAGGAAAATGCGGGCGTCATTGACATCGGCGACGGGTGGGCGGTGGCGTTCAAGATGGAGTCGCACAATCACCCGAGCGCCATCGAACCGTTTCAGGGCGCGGCGACGGGCGTGGGCGGAATCATCCGCGACATTTTCACGATGGGCGCGCGGCCGGTATTCTCGCTGGACTCGCTGCGATTCGGGCCGATCCACGGCGACACGGAGCAGCACAAGTGGAACCGCTCGCGCTTCGCCGGCGTGGTGAGCGGCATCGCGCACTACGGGAATTGCATCGGCGTGCCGACCATCGGCGGCGAGGTGTTTTTCGACGAGAGCTACAATGGCAACCCGCTCGTGAATGTATTCTGCCTCGGCATCCTGAAGCACGAGCAGATCGCGCGCGGCGCGGCGAAGGGCGTGGGCAATCCGGTTTTCTATGTCGGCGCGGAGACGGGACGCGACGGGCTCGCGGGCGCGGCGTTCGCGTCGCGCGATCTCACGGAGGAAAGCAAGCAGGACCGGCCCGCGGTGCAGGTCGGCGATCCTTTTCGCGAGAAGCTGCTGCTGGAGGCGTGCCTCGAATTGCTCGCGACCGACGCGGTGGCGGGCATCCAGGACATGGGCGCGGCGGGCCTCACGTGCTCGACGTGCGAGACGGCGAGCCGCGGCGGCACGGGCGTGGAAATCGATCTCGCGAAAGTGCCGCAGCGCGAGACCGGCATGACGCCTTACGAGACGCTGCTGAGCGAGTCGCAGGAGCGCATGCTCATCATCGTGAAGAAGGGCCACGAGCAGACCGTGGTGGACATCTTTGAAAAGTGGGACCTGCCCTACGCCGAGGTCGGCGT
>CAMAUI010000033.1 GCA_945861385.1 Prosthecobacter debontii | reverse complement strand
CGCCCGCCTGCGCGACGCGGAGAACAACGGGGACTATACAGTCCGGCTTGCGTTGCAGGAGGAGGCGAAAACGATGCCACTCGGCGCGGTGTGGGACATGCACTGCGAACAGCAGGGCGTTCCGTCCGGCGAGTCATGGCTCGCCGAGGTGCGCGCATACGAAAAATCGGTTCTCGCGAAGCGGTGACCGTCACGGCTTCCACCAGCCGTCGAGCACCGCGGTCATCCGCACGACCCTCTCATTTTCGGAGCCGGCGAGATTTTTTTCCTCCACCGGATCAGCCTTGAGATTGTAGAGTTCCGGGCCGCCGGATTCATTCGCGGGATGCGGGAGGATGAGCTTCCAGTCGCCCTCAATCACCCAGCGCCAGCGCAGGCTGGCAGCCGGGTTTGCGAGATCCCTGGAGTTGTGCGAGAAGCATTCGCCGAAGACCGCCTTGCGGGCGGCAAGCGCCGCCTCATCGCGAAGGTCAATCCCCGGAAGCCCCTCGCCGGCCTTGAATCCGCAGGCATTGATGAGTGTGGGGAAAAGATCGAGTGAGCTGACTGCGGTGTCACTTTTCCGTGGCGCGATTTTTCCCGGCCAGCGGATGATGATCGGCGTGCGAAGGCCGCCGTCATATTGCGACTGTTTCGATCTCGGGGCGTAAGCAGGCTTGTCCGGGCTTTGGATCCAGCCGTTGTCGGTGACGTATGCCACGATGGTATTTTCCGAGAGCTTTTCCTTATCGAGGAATGCCAGCAGTTCCCCGCATGTCTCGTCGAACCACTCGACCATCGCCCAATAGCGGGCGATGTGGATGCTCGGTGTCTTGTCGCGGTACTTTTCAAGGATGCGCTGCGGAGGCGTGTGCGGGTCGTGCGGCAGCATGGGTGCGTACCAGACGAAGAACGGTTTCGATTCCTTCCGTGCCGTGCTGATGAAATCGAAGACCGGCTTCATCGTCCTGCGGCCAATGTCGAGTCCCTCGTCGCCATGTCGGGCCCCCTTGGTCATGCCGTGGGTGAAGCCACCGCGGGTGTAATCGCCCTGCCACCATTTGCCCGTCTGCAATGCCATGTAGCCGTTTTGGACGAACACGCGCGGGAGCGTCCGTTCCGCGTCCATGTAGCGGTTGTAAATCTCCCGCCCTTCGCTGAACGCCTTGTTCTTCGCGGTGCCGGCGGGGATCGGCGGATCGTTCGACGTGACCCGGTGCTGGTGCGGATATTTTCCCGTGACGATGCTCGCGAGGCTGGGACAGCACAGCGACGACGGCACGTAGCCACGCGTAAATGTGAGCCCCTCGCCGGCGAGCTTGTCGAGATGCGGCGTCTTAATGTGCGGGTGCCCCATGAAGCCGTAGTCCGTCCACGCCTGATCATCGGAGATGATGAGCAGGACGTTCGGCCTGTCCACTCCGCGCGACGGCACTTCCGTGGCGATGAGAGCGGTGAACGCAAGAAGTGGCAGGAGGAGGCGCATGGCGTTAGTTTTTGAAAAACTCGTCCACCGTCGGCGCTCCACCCAGCCAGCCGAGTGAGGCGAGGAACTTGTCCGTTTCCGAGAGCGTTGCCCGGAACATCGCGCTCCCACCGCGTCCGAGGTTGAAGAACCCGTGGGGCTGCCCCTCGTATCCAAAAAGCTCGCAGCGGTTGCCCGCCTTTTTCATCTCCGAGCAAAACACTTCGGCCGTGATGAACGGCACCGTTGCGTCGGCCTTGCCGTGGAAAATGATCGCGGGAGGAGTGCCCGCCTTCACATGGTGAACGGGTGAGACATCTTCGCCTCTCGCGCCGAGCCGCTCCGGGGAGACCCGCGCGCCGAAGCCTCCGAAATCCTTTCCCCCGAAAGGAGCGAGAACAAGCGCGGGATTGAAAAGGACGAGCGCATCTGGCACGCAGGTCACCGCCGTATCCTCGCCTGTTTCGTCAAAGCCGGGGACAGTCGCAATCGCACCCGCGAGATGGCCGCCCGCCGAGCCGCCGCCCGCTGCGATGCGCTTCGGATCAATGCCCATTTCCTTCGCATGTGAACGAACGTGCCGGATCGCGGACTTCGCATCCGCGATGCACTGGACCGGTTTCGCATTCTGCCGCGATGCCACGCGGTAATCCGCGGTGATCGCGACCATCCCGCGTGAGGCGAGGTAGCGGCACTGGGGCTCAAATTGGGCGGGCGAGCCACTCTGCCATCCGCCACCGAAAAAAAACACAATCGCAGGGCGGGAGTCAGCCTGCTTGTGCCCTTCCGGATTGAAAACCCAGAGGTTCAGTTTCGCCCCGCCAACCGTCTTGTAGGCGACCTCGGTCGCACCCGGCATCCTCGGCGGATATCCTGCACCTGCCTGCGCGCAGGCGGTGGCGGAGAATGCGGCGATTACGATGATGACGATGAAGCGCACGTGGTCGGGTGATGGGATTTCGCGAGTCCCCTTTCTCCGCCCGCATGGATGCGCCGTCAATCCTCCCCGAACCTCCGGCGGTCGTGACCGGGCTTATGCTGATCGCCCGGCTCAGCGCCGCTGGTTGCGAAATGACGCTGTATTCTTCTTCGCCGGTAGCCTGTAGATTTTCGCCGCCGTCGCGCGACCCCATGGATTGGTGTGCTTGTAGCCCAGTTTCGAAAGGGAGTGCGGTTTGACAGATTTTTGCACACGCAGCCGCACAGGTTTCGAGTTGCCGACCCGGTTGGAATAGTACGACACCGCCTCGGTGCGCTGAACCCCAAGCGCAAGGAAGAAAAAGCACACTGCGCCGGACAAAAAGAAACGGATGGGATTTTTAAAATGGAAGGCCATCACAGCGGGAACCTAGCCGGCCACTTCTTTGACGCAATCTGCAACTTCACGCAGCCTGCCGCGGGTTTGAGATCGGCCCAACGCGGAGCCGGCAGTTGATTGGGCACCGCCAGAGGCCTGCCATACATGGCGCGCCCTGCGAAATCTCCGACCATCAGGACGCTGGCTGGCACCTGCAATTTTTCGCTTAATGATCTCCAAAATCCCGACACAGCCGGTTGAAAGCCTGTATTCGTGCCATTTCCAGAGGGAATTGGCGGAGAGGGAGGGATTCGAACCCTCGATACGGTTTAACCCGTATGACGCTTTAGCAAAGCGTTGCTTTCGACCACTCAGCCACCTCTCCGGTTGCAGGGTCGCAGCGAGATAATCCCCCCACGCTGCATGCGTCAACGGGTTTTAGAGTTTCTTCGATGCCGCAGGCTGCAAGCGTACCCGTCGCAGGAGGCGTGGACATCGGAGGCCTGCCTCCGCCGTTGCCAAGCGTCGCGGGCTCGTTACACTCCGCACGCATTTCATGAAACTTCTCGTAACCGTTTTGCTCGCGATCGTGCTCGCACAGACTCCAGCGCTTGCCCAGGCGGGGCAGAACAAGCCGGCTGAAACACCGCCGGCCGCCCCTGCCGCGAAGGACGATGCCGTCACCCGGATCAATGGCCCGGGCATCGTGAAACCGGGCACGCAGGCCGGAGCGAAACCTGCCGCGAATCCCAACGCGGCATACATTCCCGAGGTGAAAAGTGAGGGACAAGGCATGAATCTCCTGGAACTGGTCCAGCGCGGAGGGTGGGCGATGTGGGCTCTCGTCGGGCTCAGTTTCCTCACGGTGATGCTCATCCTCATCTTCCTCGCGACGCTGCGGAGATCCGCCATCCTCACCTCGCACTATATGAACACGGCGGATGTGCTCTTGAAAAAGCGCGATTATCTCGGCCTGCTCGCGATCTCCTCGCGGCACACCGAGGCTGTGGCCCGCGTGGTGCAGCGCACGCTCGATTTCGCCACCAAGAATCCGCACGCAAACTTCGACGTGGTGAAGGACGTGGCCGAGAGCGAAGGCTCCGCGCAGGCTGCTTCGCTACAGCACCGTGTCACTTACCTGGCCGACATCGGCACGGTGTCGCCGATGGTCGGCCTGCTCGGCACAGTCATCGGAATCATCAAGGCGTTTGGCGAACTCGGCGGCACGCTCGTCGCGCAAAAACGAGACGTGCTGATCGCCGCGGGTGTTGCCGAGGCATTGATCGCGACGAGCGCGGGCTTGATCGTCGGCATCATCGCGTTCGGATTTTACGCGTATTTCCGAAACAAGGTGCAGCGCCTCATCTCCGACCTCGAGGTCGCGAGTGCGCATGTCATCGGCCTCATGGCGCTCAATTTCAAAAAGCGTGAGCCGTCCCGCGCCGCGCTCGAGGAGGAATTCTAGCCTGCCGTCATGAAATTTCGACACCGCGCGCAACCCAACGTCATCCCGTTCCAGATCGCGCCAATGGTTGACGTGCTGCTGGTGCTCCTGTGCTTTTTCATCCTCACGTGGAATTTTGCCCGCAAGGAGATGGAGATTGATGTGAAGGTGCCGACCGCAGAGCACGGCGGCGAACCGTCGCTCGCCGTGAACCAAACGGTGGTGAATCTGAAATCCGACGGCTCCCTCGTCATCAACAACCGCCCTGTCACTTATCAGGAACTCGCCGAAAAAATGGCAGCCCTCGCGAAAATCAACCCCGACTACGCGATCATTCTGCGCGGGGATGAAAACGTGCCTTACAAATTTGTGGCCCGTGTCCTCGACGTATGCCGCGGCGCGGGAATCTGGAACATTGCATTCCCCGTCACAAAGCCGGAATGAAGCGCCGCCACCAACTCCCCTCCGCGATCCTCGCCGCAGCCCTGCTTGCCCTTCACTATCCGCTAGCGGCCCAGGACGGCGTGCTGAAACCCTTCCGGCCAGGCGGCGCACCGCCCGCTGAAAAACCGCCCGCCGAGGAACCGCCGAAAGCAATTCCGCTGAAACCCTTCAAACCCGCCGAGGAGCCGCCAAAGGCCCGCCCGGTGCCGCCGAAGAATCCCGACCCTGCGCCAGACGCGGAGATTCCAAAAGCGAAGCCGGTGCCGAAGCCTGCACCGGCGGAGGAAAATCCGGACAGCCAGCCCCCCGCGCGCCCGCCGAAACCCGCCACAGCGCCGCAGTCGGACACGCCCGAACCAGGGGACATCGTTGTGCGACCGGGTGTCGCGCCGACGTCGGCGGACCAGGTGCAACTCCAGCTCGCGGACGGGTATTACTCCCGCAAACTGTGGCGCGACGCGGTGCCCGAGTATGAGCGTTACCTCCAGCAGTTCCCGCGTGTTGCGCCCGATGACAGACAGGCGGCCTTCTACCGGCTCGCCGAGTGTTACCGCCAGACAGGCTCGCTCAACAGCGCCAAGGCAAACTACGAATCCGTCCTCGCAAATTTCGCGGGCGGGGAATTCCTCGGCTACGCCGCCTACCGGCTCGGCACGATTCTTTACGAGGAAAAGGACTACCGCGCCGCGCTTCCCGCCTACCGCCGCGCGAGCGTCCGCCTCACGCAGCCGACGCTCATTTTCGCGTCAAAATTTTTCACCGCCCGCTGCCTCGAGGCCATCGGACAAAAAACCGAGGCAAAAGTCGCCTACGAGGATCTCGCGAAGGTCTCGGAAAACAACCCCTACCGCGATGCCAGCCGCCTCTCCGCTGGCCGCCTGCTCGCGGAAGGCAAACGCCGCACCGACGCGCTCGCGTGCCTGCTCCCTCTCGCAAAGGAAACCACGAATGCCCAGATTAAGGCGGACGCCCTTGCCCGATGCGCCCAGCTTCAATTCGATCTCGATCAATTCGATGCCGCGCTGGAGAGCGTGAACGCCGCGCTTCAACTCCCGGAGTCCGCGCCTTGGAAGGAGGATCTGAAACTCCTCAGCTACCGAAGCCTGTACGGAAAAAAAGACTACGCCGGCGTGATCGCAAAACACGCGGATGGCAGCGCCGCCGCGCTCACCATCGAGAACCGCCTCAACGCCCTCGTCATCGTCGCAGACTCCCACATGGCCCTCGCGCAGAAAGACGCCGCGATGGCGATCTACGATCAGATCATCAAGGAATTCCCGGCCTCGCCGCAGGCGCGCGACGCATCATACGCACGCCTGCGCATGCTCTATGAGAACGGCGACCAGAGACTGCTCGATGAAGTGAACCGCTTCCTCACCGAGAACCCGACCGCCCCTCAGGTCGAGCGCGTTTCGCTGATGAAAGCCGAGGCCTTGTTCAAGGCCGCCGACTACCAGAACGCAGTGCCGATCTACGAAGTCATCGTCCAAAAATCCAAGGGCCTCTCCGGCGACTATCGAGGCGAGGCGCAATTCAAACTCGGCTGGTGCCAGATGCAGCTTCGGTTCCTGAAACCCGCGATCGAGTCATTCGGCGAATTCATCAAGGACAACCCGACTCACGCCAAGCTGCCGACAGCCTACGCCCAGCGCGGCTCGGCGTTCATGCAACTCAAGGAATACAACGCCGCGCAGAAGGACTTCGAGTTCCTCACCACGAAATTTCCAAGCTCCAAGGAACGCGAATTCGGGCTTGAAAACCTCGCCCTCATCCACGGCCAGCTCGGTTCCCCCGCGAGGATGGCGGAGACTTTTGAAATCCTGCTCCGCGATTTCCCCGACAGCGCGGCAAAAGCAAAAGCCAACTACTGGATCGGCACCGAAGCCTTCGACCGGAAAGACTACAAGAAAGCCGCCGCGCCCCTCGACGCAGCCCGGAAACTCGACAAGGAGCAGTTCTTCGAGCGCGCATCGCTCAAGCTCCTCGCCTCCTACTACGGCGTCGGGAATCTGGACGCCACGCAGAAGGAGATCGAATACTACAAGGCGAACGGCGGAAAAGCAGTGACCCCTGCCGATGTCATCCGCTGGCTCGGCCAGAAATCCTTCGAGAACGCGGACTTCGAGAACGCGGCGAAATATCTCCCCGAACTCGTCATCCGAAAAGAGGCCGGCCCCGGCGACCACCTGCTGCTTGGCCGTGCACGCGTGAGACTCGAAAAATTCACGGATGCCGTTGACAGCTTCAACGCCTACCTCGCCGTCGTAAACGACCCGGTCGCACGCATCGCAGGGCTCATCGAGAAATCCGACGCACAGCTCAAAATGAAAGACTGGAACGCTGCGGAAGCCACCATCAAGGAGGGCCTCTCCGCCGTCACCGAGGGTAAATACAATGGCGAGCTCCGGCTCCGTGGGGCCGAGGTCGAGGCTGGCCGTGGCAGCGTCGAAAAGGCCATCCAGATCTTCGAATCCATCCCGGTGACACTCGAGGACGACGACATCAACCCACGCGCACTCGACCGCGCGATCGAGCTCCACCGCCAGCTCGGAAACGAGGATAAAGTCAAGAGCCTCACCAACCTCCTCCGCAGCCGCTACCCGGAATACTTGCAGAAGAAAAAGCGCCCGCAATCCGCAGCCCGCTGAACAAGCCCGCGAATGACGTGAATGCGCCCGCGTAACCGCGCGTCCAACGCCACCGTGATCAGAACAATTGCCGCCGCCACCATCCTCCTCATGTCCTCCGCCTTCGCCGACGACCGGCTCCGCGACGCGCAGGCGGAATTGAAAGTGCAGGGATTTTACTTTGGCGAAGTGGATGGGAAAACCGGCGCGGAATCGAACGCCGCGATCCGGCGGTTTCAAATTCGCAACGGCCTGAAAGTCACCGGCGAACTGAACACCGAAACGCTGTCCGCCCTCGGCATTGGAACCCCCGCTGAAGCCGCACCGCCAGCGCCGCAGCCAAAGCCCGGGCAGGTCAATCCCCCGCCCCCGGAGATGCGCAAGCCGGCGGAGACACCCGTGCCTGAAAAACCAGGCTCGCCCGTTCCGCCACGCCCGGAGCCTCCGGAAGCCCCGCCCGCCGCCCG
Organism: Prosthecobacter debontii; assembly: GCA_945861385.1. Classification (GTDB taxonomy): domain Bacteria; phylum Verrucomicrobiota; class Verrucomicrobiia; order Chthoniobacterales; family Chthoniobacteraceae; genus SXWH01. The sequence continues at coordinate 32,070 of CAMAUI010000033.1, read as the reverse complement.
CCGTCCAGGGGTTGCTTTTCCGGATGACCCCGCCGTCATCCCACCACCCACGACGATTCCGAATCCCGTCCACGACGAGTTCAGCACACTCTACCACGGCACACCCTACGCCAGCGCACCGCGCGAAGTGCAGATGGACGTCTTGCGAAAAGCCCAGGTCCAACTCACCCGCCACGGCCTCTACCGCACCGTCGCCGATGGTATCCCGGGGCGCGCGACCGCGGACGCGCTGTTTGCATATCAGGAACAGCGGCGCCTCAAACGCACAGGCCGCCTCGATCTCCCGACACTTGCCGAGATGAATCTCCTCCCCGGTCGCAGCCCCGATGCTCCACCGCTGCGTCCATTTTACGACCCCAACCGCCGCCGCGATCGTTCCGTGGATTTCAATTCGATACGGCGTCTTTGATCGGCGGAGTCACTTTGCGAAGTCCGCCGACTTCAGCTCCGCCCAAATGCTCCCGACGAACACCTCCGCCTCCACGCGCAGCAGCAACCGGTCTTTGTCATCGGAAAGCCACGCCGCCGCCTTTTTGAATTTCCGGTGCGGTGCGACCGTGAAATCCCGCATCACCTCCCGCAGTTTAATGTCGCACTTGATCGCGTCCCATTCCCTGCCCGCCGCCTTCACCTTCTCGCGGGCGAGCACATGGATTTCCGCGAGGTAGGCTCCGGTCGAGGGATACACGCAAAGCCGGATCGTCTCAGCCTGCGCGAGCCGCTGACTCCGGATGAAAAGCAGCGCGCTCTGCAGGTCATGCACGTGGGAAAATTTGAACTCCTTCAGCTTTGGCGGATTCCTGTCCGGCGGCGTCGGCACCTTCAGCCGCTTCACACCCTCGCCCGAGAAATCCACCGTCGTCAGAAAACTTTTTTTTGAATACTTCTCCGATTGATTCAGGCGCACAGGCCGCAGGGTCCTTGCGTTCATCGTGGAAACAGCATGCGTGTCCATCCGCCAGAGACCTCGCGCAACCCCCACCGTCTTCGCATCGAGTTCAAGGCGACAATGGCCCTTTGTCCGGGAAAATTTCGCCTCCGCCTCCGCCGCCTTCACGCCGCTCCAGCCAAACTCGTACCTGGCCGCCACCGCCCGCTGAGCCGGAAATTTCCCCGGCTTGAGATCGAGCGCGTCCCTCCAGTCCGCTGCCAGCGCCGGCACGACTTTCATACATGCGCCGAGCACGAGAAGCAGCGATCGCCACTTCATTTCCTTGGGAGCATGCGCACCATCGCAATGTGCCCGGCATGCACCCAGCCCTGCCCGCCGCCCGGAAGGTCGCAGTAGGTCCAGCCGCCCTGCGCGCTGATCACCCGCACCCGGCTCGCCGCCGGCAAAACCTCCGCCACCGGCGCGCGATCAGCGGGCTGAATCCGCGCTTCCGACCCCGCATTCACCACGACTGCGAGCCGCGCATCCCGGTCATCGTTCCAGAGCAACCCCGCAAAAAGCGCCGCTGCGAGCCCTGCGAACACTCCGCCACAGATCACCGCCGATGCCCGCCGGCGCAGCACTCCGGCGCCCGCGAGCATCCACCCGCTCCACGCGGCGCCGAGCGCCAGCCACGGCACGGCACGCGGATGAATCCTGCTCATCACCCGCTCACGCCAGTCTGGCTCAGCAACCCGCGCACGCGCCTTCTCGCGCACAAAACGCAAATTCGCCAGGGCCTCGCTGAAGCCGGGATCGAGCACCAGCGCCCGTTCATACGCGAGCGCCGACGCACCATGTTCATCGAGCCGGAAACACGAGTTACCGAGGTTGTAAAAAGCATTCGCAGACGCGCCCGCTGCGACTACCCGCTCAAACCCCCGCCTCGCATCCGCAAATTTCCCCGCGTCATACGCCGCAAGCGCATCGCTGAAATCATCCGCCTTCGCAATCGCCGTGGCAAACAGGCACGCCACTTGGAGCCATCGCCCGATACTCATGTCCTGGGTGCATTGAAATATGCATCCACAACCGCAGACACGCGATCACGCTCAGCCTCACCGATCCTCCCGCCCAAGCCACCCGCGTAGACCAGCTCACTTCTCGATGCAAAAAGCTCGCGCATCGCCGCGGAAGTCGCCTCGTCAATCCTCCGGCTGGAAAACACTTTTTCGAGATCCGCCGCACCCCCTTCTCCAAATTGCGTCGCATCGAGTTCCATCAGCCGCATCGCCAGATCGAGCATTTCCGCGCGTTCCGTCGCAGCCTGCATGCGCTTTCGCAAGGCAACGATCTCCTGATGCCGGGCCACGCGCCATGCGTGCGCTGGGTCCATCCGCCGCCGCCACCAGAACACAAAGGCCGCGATGATCGGAATCGGCGCCATTATGAGGGCCGCGAATTGCAATGGCTGGCCCATCGGCGCGAAGGCTGCCACACGCACATCTCCGAGGCTGGTCTTGTTTGGCAGGAGATCCACGGGCTCCTTTTTCGGCTCAATCTTTGGCGCCACGCTCACCACCTGCACCGGATCGCCCTCCACCACGAGAGGTGCATCAGCGTTCCTGAGTGCCACATACTTCCCGGCATCCGGGTCGAAGTAGCAAAATTCAAACACCGGCATCCTGTCCTTCTTTTCCGATGGAACGACCGGGATGGAAAAAGTCATTTTGCCTCGCAACGAGGAATCATCCGAGGACTGGAAATTTTTCTTCCCTGGATAACTCTGCCATCCCTTTGCATCCGCCAGCGGCGGGTCGCTCAGCCGGTCGAAATTCCCCTCGCCTGCCACCGTGAGCGTCATCTCCACAGGCTCCCCGAGCTTCACGCGATTCACCGAGCCCGTTCCATCAAAAGTGAACTTTCCGATCGCGCCATCGAAGGACTTTGGCCGGTCGGCCACCGGCAGCGGCTTGACGTCCAGATCCACCGGGGGCGCGGATACTGTCATCTCCTTCACCGGCCCCACGCGCCGTCCGCGGAAAATGCTGCGTGGATCGTAATTCGGCGATTTGTCGTCCGTGCGCTGCACCAACGTCTTCAATGCAACCGGTCCGAGTGTGATCTTCCCCGCCTTGCTCGGCACGAGCACCGTCGTCCATGTCCATCGCTGGTACCTTTTCCCATCGCGCTCGATGGCCTGCGGTTGCTGCTGCTTGTAGCCGAGCGAAAGACAGGCGTCATTTTTCAACTCACCCACGTCCCGTGGATTCCACGAGGCGACATCCTCCCTCAAATAAAAATTGACCCGCGCCGGCACCCATTCACCAACCCACGCCACTGGCTTGGCAATCACCACTTCTCCAAACGCCAATTCCGCGGCGGCCTTCGGATCCAGCGGCGGCGCGACCTTCAGCGTGAGCGGCTGCGTGCTGGCACTCACACCGCCAACCTTCACCTCGATTGCCGGGATGGTGAGTGTGCCTTCGCGTTTCGGGACGATCTCGTAGCTGTAGCTCACCGAGTTGCGAACGCGCCCCGGCGTGATGAACGTCTGCTGCGACTGCCCGGTCGGCGTCACATCGAAATCATCGAGACGCAGTGCCGGGCGCGCCGCTTTTTCTTCGCCCTCGACTTCGATCTCAAGCGTCACCGCTTCACCCACGCGGGTCGTCTCATCGGAGAGCGAAGCTGTCGCCCTGGGAGCGGCATGCGCAAACCCGCCAAACATCAAGAAAGCGAGCACGCAAAGAAACCGGCAGCCGTCGGCTTGAGCACGCATCATCCTTACCAGTTCTTAAAAGCCTTGTCCCTGACCCTGCGGGCATCCTTCGGATCGGAAAGCCGCCCGCGAACGTCGAGGCGGCGTAGCGACTCGAGCAACGCCTGCGCATCCTTCTCAGTCATCCGCTTTTCGAGCGCCGCAGCCATTGCCTCGGCAGCCTCCCCGGCTTTCGCGTCCTTGTCCGGATCCTGCCCGGAATCTCCGGCCGGCTTCAGCTCCCCGTCCTTTTTTTCACCCTTCTCACCGGGCTGTGGCTGGAGGTCCTGCTTTGAGCCATCCTCCCCATCCTTCTTATCGCCATCCTTCTTATCGCCATCCTTCTTCTCCCCATCCTTCTTCTCGCCGTCCTTCTTCTCGCCGTCCTTCTTCTCGCCGTCCTGCTTCTCGCCGTCCTGCTTCTCGCCGTCCTGCTTCTCGCCGTCCTGCTTCTCGCCATCCTGCTTCTCGCCGTCCTTCTTCTCCCCATCCTTCTTCTCCTCGTCCTTCTTCTGTTGCTCCTGCTTTTCAAGCCGCTCGATCGCCTTCTTCACGATCTCCCGGTTGACCTCACAGTCCTTGTTCGTCGGCGCGAGTTCCAGTGCCCGGTCGTAATGTTGAAGCGCGTTTCTCCACTCCGTCAGCTTCTCCTCGCTTTTTTCCAATCTCGCGCCACGCCTCGCCAGCGTGTTCGCAAGGTTGTATGCCGCGCGCGCCTGCAAATCCGTGGTGCCCGAGCCGAGCGCCTTGCTAAAACCCGCCGCCGCCCGCTCGTAATCCCCGAGCTGAAACGCAGCAGCGCCAGCGTTGAAGTGCAACTCCGGCACATCCCTCTTCTGCAAGCCCGCCTCGAATGACTCCAGCGCCCCACGGTAATCGTGGGCGGCGAACTGTTGATCGCCCGCCGCAGCCGCCTGTGCGGATGCCATCGCGAGCGAAACGGCGACAGCGGCGCGCAGCATCCGCCGGCGGTCGCCAATCACGAGAGCGGCGAGCGCACACAAGATCGCCGCCCCGAGCGGCCATTGGTAGCGCTCGATCGCCTGTTGTGCCACACGTGCGTCTGATTCCTTCGCGTTCATTTTTCCAAGGCCTTCGCGGACGATTTGGCTCATCTCAGCCGGGCCGTTCTGGAGATGAACATAGAACCCTCCACCCGCATCTGCAACCTCCCGCATGCGAGCCTCGTCCAGCCGAGTCTTCACGGGCTGCCCGCTTTCATCGCGCACAAACTCCGTTCCGCCAAGACGTGTCTGCTCGGGAATCAACACTCCCTCGCGTGATCCAATGCCGACAGTGAAAACCTTGAATTTGTGCTCCCGCGCGGCGGCGACCGCGTCCAGTTCCAATTCCTCGCCATCGGAAAAAATAATCAACGCCTGATGCTGGCTCTCGCCTTTTTGAAACGCCTCAGCGGCCTCCTGGATCGCAGCCGTGAGACTCGTTCCGCCACGCGGGAGAATCTCCGTGTCCAGGCCGTTCAGCGCCTCGCGCACCGCATCGTGGTCCGGCGTCAGCGGCGCCTGGAGGAAAGCCGTCCCGGCAAATGCAATCACACCCGCGCGATCCCCGCCAAGCTGCGCGAGAAGATCCTGCGCCGCCAGCTTCGCCCGCGTCAGCCGGTCCGGGCGCAAATCCTGCGCGAGCATCGAGCGCGAAGTGTCCACGGCGATGAGCACATCGCGGCCCTTCTGCCTGACCTCCTCCCAAGTCACCCCCCACTGCGGCCGTGCGACCGCGAGAATGCCGCCTGCCACCGCCAGCAGGGCGAGGATGAAACAGGCGAGCCGCTTTGCAATGCTCACCGTCCCGGCCAGGCGCGGCTGGAGCCTCGCCGCGATGAATCGCGAGAGCATGACCCGGCGCAGACCAGCCGCGCGGATGTACAGCCCCACCAGCACCGGTAGAATCGCCAGCGCCCATAGCGCGGATGGCAGCGCGAACCGGATGTCGCCGGCATTCATGGCAGGCTCCTCCCCGCGGTTGCCGAGTGGATCAACTGCATGGCCAGGAGCAACGCACCAGCCGCGGCAAACCACGGGAAAAGCTCCCGCCATTCCGTGAACTTCTTCAATTTCACCTCGGTTTTCTCGAGCCGGTCAATTTCCTCGAACACCTTGTTCAGCGAGTCCGAATCCGTGGCGCGGAAAAATTTCCCATTGCCGATTTCCGCGATTTCGCGGAGCGACGCCTCATCAAGGTCGCTGCCGCGCGTCATGGGTCGTAGAAATGGAATTCCGGAGCCGATGCTCGCCGGCTGGTCGGTACCCGCGGCGATCGTGTGGATTCGGATGCCCACCGCCTTCGCCGCCTCCGCTGCAATGCTGGGCTTGATGGTGGTGACCGTCTCCGCGCCGTCCGTGAGCAGGATGACCACCTTGCTTTTCGAGGGATTGTCCTTCAGCCGGTTCGAGGCGCTGGCAATTGCGCCGCCGATGGAGGTTCCGTCCCCCAGCATCCCGATTGCAATGCGCTCCAGGTTTTTCAGCAGCCAGTCGTGATTGAGAGTGATCGCACTGACAACGAACGGCGCGCGCGCAAAGGCGACAATCCCAATCCGGTCATTCGGACGGCCTTCGATGAAACGGCGCGTCACGTCCTTCACTGCATCCAGGCGGTTCACCCGCTGGCCGCCCAATGTGAAATCCTCCGCGCGCATCGAAGGCGAGACGTCGAGCACCAGCACGATGTCCACTCCGGATGATTCGATGATGTCATGGGCCTTGCCAAGGCGCGGCCGCGCGAGTCCTACGAGGAAGGCGCCCACTGCGAGGAGGGCGAGCAACCGACTCATGCCTCCCCATGCCGCCCGCCGTTTCCCCGCAACCGCGCGGAGCGGCGCGAGCGACGAAAACCTCACCGCCGGCACAGGCCCACGCCCGCCCAGAAACCACGCGAGCAGTGGCAGCACCGCCAGGCCTGCGAGCCACCAAGGGTGTGCAAATTCAAAATCGCCGAGTTTCATCCCGCCGCCCCCTGGATGAAGGCCGCGGCCTCGCGAAGCAGCCCGGTGTTTTCCTCGGCATGCGCTTCCGCACGCGCGAACTTCAGCAAGTCGCACCTCTCAAGGAATACCGCGAGCAGCTTGCGATCTGAGTCGGTGAAAAGCTCCGACCGTGAGATGCTGGCGAGGAATTCCGGTGATGTCTGCTGCGTGGCATGAAGCCCGAAGTGACCGCTCACGTAGGTGCGCAGAATATCCGACACGACGACACTGAACGCGTAGGGCTCCATCGAATTCACCCTGGGCCTTAGCGCTTCAATCTCCCGCAGCGCGATCTCCCGCGGCGTGGGCGGCGGAGTCTTCGGTGCGCGACGTGCGAGCCAAATGCCGAGCCAGACGAGAAGACCCGCTGCAATCACCACCCCGCCCGCGATTGCCCACCACATCCACGCGGGCCAGGGCACGGCGACAGGCGGGACGTTTTCGCGCAGCCCCTCCAGCGCGTCGGCGACTTCCTCCGGGGTGGCGATGATGGCGGCGAGGAGGACGCTCATCGCAGGGCAAGGCGGCGTTCGCGGCTGCGGAAAAAATTACGAAGCGCGGGGATGTAGTCCTCGTCGGTGTGAAGGATGATCGTGTCCACGTTGCATCGTGCGAACTGTGCGGGAAGTTCCCCGTGAAAGTCTCCAACTGCATTGGAAAACTCGAGCCGTGTGCGGCGGTCGGACGTGTTGATGACAAGCCGTTCGCCCGTCTCCGCGTCTTCGAGCACGATGCGACCAACGTCCGGAAGCTCCACCTCACGGGGATCAACCACCGGAATCGCGACAAGGTCGTGACGGCGCGCGGCCACGCTCAGGGGCTTGTCAAAATCCGGCGACTGAAAGTCGCTGATGAGAAAAACCACTGCCCGCCGGTGCATGACCTGGTTGAGCATTTCCAGCGCACCGGCCACATCGGTGCCCCTCCCCTGCGGCTCGAAAAATAAAATCTCACGGATGATGCGAAGCGCATGCCCGCGGCCCTTTGCGGGAGGAATGAACAGTTCGATGTGATCGGAGAAAAGAATGCAGCCCACCTTGTCGTTGTTCCGGATGGCGCTGAACGCAAAGACGCACGCGACCTCCGCCGCGAGTTCGCGCTTGCTGAGATTCACACTGCCAAATTCACCCGATGCGCTGACATCCACGACGATCATCACCGTCAGTTCACGTTCCTCCGTGAACTTCTTGATGTATGCGTCGCCCATCCGCGCCGTGACATTCCAGTCAATCGCCCGGACCTCATCGCCCGGCTGGTATTCGCGCACCTCCTCGAAGTTCATCCCCCTCCCCTTGAATACGCTCCGGTACTGGCCCGAGAACGCCGTGTCTATCATGCCACGGGTCTTCAACTCGATGTGCCGGATTTTGTTCAGTATTTCGCGGGCGTCTTCCATTGGCCGGTCAGCAGTCTTCCTAGATCACCACCATGCACCCACCGATAGCGGAGGCGACGGAAGATTTTGTCATTCGCATGCGCGGAAAGTGCGGGAGCACGCGGCAACCGGTCAAGGCGACGGTGCGGAAATGCGCGCGCTCGACACGCCGCCTCCCGCGCTCCTACCGTCCGCGCCCTTTGATGAGCAACGAGATCCGCCATGTTCACTTTGTGGGAGTTTGCGGCACGGCCATGGGGGCCGTCGCAGTCGCGATGAAGGAGCGCGGTTTCGTCGTCAGTGGCTCGGATGCGAACGTGTTCCCGCCAATGTCCGATTTCCTGCGGGAAAAAGGCGTCGCCATCGCCTCGCCATTTTCACCGGGAAACATCCCGGCGGAAACGGATCTCGTCATCGTGGGCAACGCAATCCCGCGCGGGAACCCGGAACTCGAGGCCGTGCTCGACCGCCGCATCCCCTACCAGTCGCTGCCCGAGACGCTCCGGCACTTTTTCCTCCGCGGCAAAAGGAATCTCGTCGTCGCCGGCACGCATGGGAAGACGACAACCGCGGCGCTGCTCACGCACATTCTCCGCGTCGGGAAAAAAAATCCCGCGTGGATGATCGGCGGGATCGCTGAGGATCTCGGGCAGGGAGCAAGCCTGCACGACGCGGAGCATGTGGTGATCGAGGGCGATGAATACGACACATGCTTTTTCGACAAGGGGCCGAAATTCGCGCACTACCTGCCCGACCTCGCGATCCTGAATGCCGTCGAACTGGATCAGATGGACATTTATCCGGATCTCGCCGCGGTAAAAAAGGCATTCGGAATTCTCCTGCGCGTGCTGCCGGGAAATGGCGTGCTTCTTTTCAATGCCGACGACCCGAATGCGCGTGAACTCGCGGCGACCGCACAGACGCATGACCGGCGGGGAGTGGGCCTTGGCGAACACGCCAGCCTGCGCGCCACGGAACTGCGGCTGCACCCGGAAGGTTCGGAATTCATGTTCCTTGGAGTGCGCTTCGCGTTCCCGATGACCGGCGAGATCTACGTGAGGAACGCGGCCATGGCGATCGCCGCGGCGCATCACTGCGGGGTGGATCTCCGCGACATCGAAAATGCGGTCGCGACGTTCAAGGGAGTTCGGCGGCGGCAGGTTCTGCGCGGGGAATGCAACGGAGTGAAAATCGTCGAGGACTTCGGCAAGCATCCCACGAACATCCGCGAGACGCTGAAGTCGCTGGCCTGCCGGTTCCCCGGTGCGCGCATCTGGGCCGCCGTGGATCCAAAGGCGAACACGATGTGCCGGGCCGAGAGCCAGTCCCCGCTCACCGACGCCCTCCGCCACGCGCACGGCGCGCTGATCGGGCCGGTGGACCGCGCCGAACGCTTCAAGCCTGGCGAGGCGCTCGATCCTGCGAAACTCGCGCGCGATCTCTCGGCGGAAGGCCATCCATCATTCGCCGAGCCGGGGCCGGATGCGATGGTGGCCAGGCTGCGTGAGCACGCGCTCCCCGGTGACGTGGTGGCCGTATTCAGCAGCGGCGCCTTCGGCGGCATTTGCGAGAAGCTTCTCACCCAACTCTAAGCCCATGCGAATCGCACGACTCCGACTCACCGATGGCTCGACCGCCCATGCCCGCGAGCACGCAGACGGATCCATGACGTTTCTCAAAGGCAGCCTTTTCTCGGGGATCAAAGACACCGGCATCCGTGTGGAGGGCAAGCGGCTCACACCAGTCGAACCGCGCGCGATTCTCTGCGTCGGCCTCAATTACAGGAAGCATGCCGAGGAGACCAAGGCAGCCATCCCGCAGCATCCGGTGCTGTTCATGAAATCCCCTGGCGCTGCCCAGAATCCGGGCGATCCGATCCTGCTCCCGCGCAACCTCCGCAGCGACAAAGTGGACTACGAATGCGAACTGGCAGTGGTGATCGGGAAGACGGCGAAGAATATTCCGAGGGCGCAGGCACTCTCTTTTGTCGCCGGCTACATGTGCGCGAACGATGTGAGCGCCCGCGACTGGCAAAAGGAAGGCGGCGGCGGCCAGTGGTGCCGCGGAAAGACGTTCGACACTTTCTGCCCGCTCGGGCCCGTGCTCGTCACGCCGGACGAGATTCCAAATCCAAACGCCCTCCGGATTGCCACGCGCGTGAACCACGAGACCCTGCAGGACTGGAACACTGGGGACATGATTTTTGACGTTCCCACGCTGATCGAATTCCTCAGCGCGAGCACCACGCTGCTGGCGGGCACTGTCATCCTCACGGGAACTCCCCACGGAGTCGGAATGGCCCGCGACCCCCAGCGCTGGCTCCACCCTGGGGATGTTGTGGAAGTTGAAATTGAAAAAATCGGGGTGCTTCAAAACCCGGTCGCAGAGGAAACGACGGGAAGCTGAGGAAAAGCAAACACCCGGTCCCTTTCGGAACCGGGTGTCTGTGAATACCGCCGAAGCGGCAAGCTCAGGAGAGCTTAGCGATAGGGCGACCAGAAGTCAGCGGGAGCCACATCCGACAGAGCGTCGTATGAGGTCGTGGCGACCTTCGGAGTAGTGTCAGCGCTGGTGATCGTGAAGGTATTGCCCAACACGTCCTTGTTGCCGCTGCTATAGAGGCGGGTGCCCGTCTTGATGTACTTCTGCACGTCGGCCCAGGCAACGGAGTCGCCGCTCTTCTTGTTGTTCTCGATCGAGTATTGGTCGATCGCGGAATCAATCTGGCGAAGATCGTCGACGATCATTGTTGCCTGCGAGCGTTTGCGGCTGCGCAGGAAGTTCGGGACCGCAATCGCCGCGAGAAGGGCGATGATGGCCACGACGATCATGATTTCAACGAGGGTGAAGCCCCCGCGTTTGGTGTTCAGCTTTTGAAGCATGGTATTATTTCGTTTTGTGTTTGTTTGTGTTTTGTGGTCACACCGGTGAAACCGATGCGATTGCGCTCCCATTGAGCAGCCGCGATGCCAACGTGCCGGTCCGGGCATAATTTTCCCGAGTTTACCACCCGAAGAACTTGCCCCGCCTCTGTTAGTCCGCTACCCGCCCCGTGGCTTGAGAATTATCGAATCCATCCCGGCTGCCCGTCGTTTTCGCAAATCCGAACGTGCTCGCATCGCAATTGTGCCAACCATGGGGGCGCTTCACGAAGGGCATGCCTCTTTATTAAGGCGGGCACGGCGCGTGGCGGGCCGGGACGGAAAGGTGGTGGTGAGCATTTTTGTGAACCCCACCCAGTTCGGGCCGAAGGAGGACTTCACGAAATACCCGCGACCGCTGGCCGCCGACCTTGCTCTCTGCCGGAAACTGGGTGTGGATGTGGTTTTCCACCCGCCGCCCCCGGAGATGTACCCGGCAGGGTTCTCGACTCTCGTGGATGAGACAGACATCTCAAAAGGCCTCTGCGGCGCATCAAGGCCCGGGCATTTCTCCGGCGTCTGCACGGTGGTCTTGAAATTATTCTCGATCCTCCAGCCGCATTTCGCGGTCTTCGGTCTCAAGGACTTTCAACAATGCCGCGTCATTGCCCGCATGGTTCGCGATTTGAATCTCCCCGTGCGACTCGTCTTTCATGCAACCGTGCGCGAGGCCGACGGGCTGGCCATGAGTTCCAGAAATGCCTTCCTCAATCCTGAAGAACGCGCAGAGGCGCCGGTAATGCGCAGGGCCTTGGTGGCGGCGCGGGACGCATTCCGAGGCGGCCAGGTCAAATCGGCCCGTCTGCGCGCGATCGTCGAGAAATCCATCGGTGCCGCCCGGCTTGCGCGGGTGGACTATGTCCATGTGGTGGATGGCGCGACTCTCGCCCCGATCCTGTCGGCGAAACGGGGAGACACCATCGCGGCCGCGGTTTTCTTTGGCCCGACGCGCCTCATAGACAACATCCAACTCTCATGAGCCTTCAGTTTGATTTCGTCATTGTCGGCAGTGGGATCGCCGGTCTGAGCTTCGCGCTCAAGGCGGCCAAAAGCGGCTCCGTCGCGGTCATCACGAAGAAGGCGAAAGCGGAGTCCAACACAGCATGGGCCCAGGGAGGTATCGCGACGGTCACCGACGAGACTGATAGTTTCGAGGCGCATGTTCAGGATACTCTCACTGCCGGGGCCGGGCTCTGCGACGAGGAGGTCGTTCGCGGAATCGTGCGCGAAGGCCCGGCGCGCATTTCAGAGCTGATCCAGCTTGGAGTGCAATTCGACCAGCAGATGAACGGCCTGCCCGACCTCACCCGCGAGGGAGGCCACAGCGCCCGCAGGATTCTCCATGCCAGGGATGCGACGGGCCGCGAGATCGAACGCGCCCTGCTCGATGCGGTGGCGAATGAACCGCGGATTACCCTGCTCGAAAACCACATGGCCGTGGATCTCATCACGCTGCGGAAGGTCGGCATCAGCAGCATGCAGAACCGTGCAATCGGCGTTTACGTCCTGGATGAGGCGTCCGGTGAAGTCATCGGTGTGCGAAGCGACCGGATCGTGCTCGCCACCGGCGGATGCGGGAAGGTGTACCTTTATACAACCAACCCAAACATCGCGACGGGCGACGGAGTGGCGATGGCATGGCGCGCGGGCGCGAGAATCGCGAACATGGAGTTCATCCAGTTCCACCCCACCTGTCTCTTCCATCCGGAGGCACGATCCTTCCTCATCAGTGAAGCCGTTCGCGGCGAAGGTGGGCGACTCATTGACCGTGACGGCCGCGAGTTCATGCAGAAGTACGACGCCCGTGGCGCGCTCGCACCCAGGGACATCGTCGCCCGCTCGATTGACGCAGAGATGAAGCGCACCGGGGCTCCGTGCGTCTTCGTGGACATCTCCCACCAACCGGCGGATTTTGTGCGCGCACACTTTCCCACCATCCACAACCGCTGCCTGGAATACGGACTGGACATCACAAAACAGCCCATCCCTGTCGTCCCGGCGGCGCATTACCAATGCGGTGGCGTTCTCACCGACGAAACCGGCGAGACCTCTCTGCCCGGCCTTTTTGCCATCGGCGAAGTTGCCTGCACCGGCCTGCACGGGGCCAACCGCCTCGCGAGCAACAGCCTCCTCGAAGCAGTCGTCCTCGCCCACCGCGCCGCCACAAAACTGAGCCAGTGGAAGCCACCCTCCGCTCCCTCCCTCCCCGACCTGCCCGGGTGGATCAGCGGCGACGCGCACGATGTGGATGAACTCGTGGTGATCTACCACAATTGGGACGAGATCCGCCGGCTGATGTGGGACTACGTGGGAATCGTCCGTACAGACAAACGCCTCCAGCGCGCCGCCGCACGGCTCCGCAACCTCGCCGCGGAGGTGCAGGAATTTTACTGGAACTTCAAAGTCAACACCGACCTGCTTGAACTCCGCAACCTCGTCGCCGTGGCCTCGCTCATCGTGGATTGTGCATTGCTGCGGAAGGAAAGCCGGGGCCTTCACTTCACGCTCGACCACCCGATGAGCGATCCGCATTTCGCGCACCCCACCGTTCTCATCAGGAACGGAGCATGAGCCAACCCATGTCCGAAGCGCCATTCAGCATCATCATCGCGACATTCGAGCGGCCTGACGACCTTGCGCTGACACTCGACGGCATCGGCCGGCAGGAGCGCAAGCCCGCGGAGATCATCGTCGTGGATTCCTCGGCCGATGAAAAATCGCGAGCCGTGTGCGAACTCCGCGCCCAGGCACTGCCTGTCCGCTGGGTGCATTCCAAGGCACGCAGCGCGGCCCGGCAGCGCAACGAAGGCGCCGCGCTTTCTTCTCCCGGCAGCGCAGTGCTGGGCTTCATGGATGACGACATCACGCTCGCGCCCGATGCATGCGCACTCGTTCTGGGTGTCTTTGACGGGGATGCAGATGCGGGCGTCGGGGGCATCGCCGTCCGCATTGACGAAATCCAGCGCCCGTCGCCCTCCCGTCTCACCCGCTTCTACTACCGCATCCAGGCGGGATTCAGCGACGCCACCTATGGCGCACGGCTCTTCGGGCCCGCGATCAACTGCCTCCCCTGCTACACCGAGCCCGCCGAGGCCGGCGGCGCATTGATCCGCGCGGACTGGCTGAATTCCGGCTGCGTCTTCTATCGCCGCGAACCGTTCCTGCGTGAACGATTCCCGGAATTCGACGGATACAGCTTCATGGAGGACGTCCACTGCTCCGCGCGGATCGCAAAAACACACCGCCTCTATTTTCACACCCGCGCACGCTGCAGCCACCGCGAAGGGACCAACACCCTCAAGCGCGACCACGTCGGCCTCGCCCGACAGCGCATCCGCAACCAGCGCATCGTCGCACGCGAAGTGCTCGGCATGCGCGGCCCGGCGCTGGCGTGGAAATTTTTCCTCCACCGCCTGTTCGTGACGCTCAACATTCTCCGCCTGCGCGAACCAGGCTGGACGCAGGCCCTCCGGGGCACTTGGCTGTGAACCCAATGTTTGACTCCGCCGCCCGCGCCTATCGGAAGCTCCGCAAGCTCATCCTGCGCTGCCTTTGCGGTCTCGTCTCACGCTGCCGGAAATGGGTGCTCCGCCTTTGCGGCGCGAAGTTTGGCGGGAAAGTCCGCCTGCCATTTTGGATGGAACCGGTGATGCACGCCGAGTGCCTCACATTCGGCGATGGCGCCGCGCTCGATCAATGGGTCACACTCCTCGCCACAAACGAGCGCGCCCGGATCACCATCGGCCGGCGCTGCTACGTGAACCGCCACACGATGTTCGATGCGAGCGAGAGCATCGAAGTCGGCGACGACACGATGATCGGCCCTTTCTGCTACATCACCGACCATGACCACACTTTTGGCCCCGGCATGAGCCCCGGCTCCGCACCGCTGACTTCCGCGCCGACCCGCATCGGTGAACGCTGCTGGCTCGGCGCGCATGTCACCATTCTAAAAGGCGTCACCATCGGCGATGGCACCGTTGTCGGTGCGGGCAGCGTCGTCACCCAGAGCCTGCCTGCCAATGTCGTCGCAGCCGGTATTCCCGCGCGAGTGATTCGGGACATTGCAGACTGACCGTGGCACAGGCATTCCGGCACTTGCACGCCGCCAGCCGCGTTGCATTTTCGCGGTGAAATAATCCCATCCGCCTCCTTCATCTGGCACCGCCCGTGCTTTCTCCCCGGCATGCTCACCTTTGCCTACCAAGCCCGCGACGCGACGGGAAAAATCACTTCCGGTGTCCAGGAAGGTTTAAACGAAGAAAACGCGATCAACACACTCATGGCCCGCGGCCTGATGGTGCTGTCCATCCAGAAACGCGCCGCGAGCAAAATGGCCCGCGCAACCAGGAAGGTCTCCGACACGGACCTCGTGGTCTTCACCCGCCAGCTCGCGACAATGGTTGACGCTGGCCTCCCCCTCATCGGCGCGCTCACCGCACTTTTCGAGCAATCGGATCCGAAAAAGCAGGCCGGCCTGCGCCGGGTTGTCGGCGAGGTGACCGCATCCGTGCAGGAGGGTTCGACTTTCAACGACGCCATCGGAAAGCACCCGAAGGTCTTCAGCAGGCTCTACACCTCGATGGTGAAAGCCGGCGAATCCGGCGGCCTCCTCGCATCGGTGCTGGACCGGCTCGCCGGCTTCCTCGAAGCAACCGCCCGCTTGAAGAAGAAGGTCAAATCCGCGATGACATATCCCGTCATCGTCATTTCCATCGCCCTTGCGATCACCACCTTCCTGATCGTCAAAATCGTGCCGGTATTCGCGAGCATCTTCGCGGACTTCGGCGCGAAATTGCCGGCACCCACCCAGTTCCTCATTGACCTCTCTGATTTCATCCGCGCCCAGTGGTATTGGATCGTCGGGGCGATCATCGGGGTCGTTTATGCCATTCGTTCATGGTTGAAGAGCAAGACCGGCGCGGAGGCATGGGACCGCTGGAAGCTCAAACTGCCCATCTTCGGCCCGCTCACACACAAGATCTGCATGACGCGGTTCGCCCGCACATTCGCCCAGCTCATCCGCTCGGGCGTCCCCATCCTCGAGGTCATGCAGATTGTCGGCGACACTTCCGGCAACAGCGTCGTGTCCAAGGCCCTCTTCGGCGTCGCAACCGACATTGAAAAAGGCGACCGCCTCACCGCCGCGCTCAGCCGCCAGCCAGTCTTCCCCCCGATGATGCTCCGCATGGTCTCCGCGGGCGAGGACACCGGCAAAATTGACACCATGCTCGAGAAGATGGCCGACTTTTGGGACGAGGAAATCGAGGCGACACTCAACGCGCTCACCTCGCTGCTCGAGCCGCTCCTCATAGTCTTCCTCGGCGTGATCGTCGGCGGCATCGTCATCGCGATGTTCCTGCCGATCTTCAAGCTGAACGACGTCGTCTCAGCGAACAAGTAACCCACCCACGCAAAGCAGCGCTCCATAGGCGATCCCGGCGAAAGCCGCGTATCGCCAGCGCGTCTCGGAGGCACTCACCCACGCAATCTGGTTCCGCAGCGTGTAGGGCATCCCCACCCAGAACAACGCCGCGACGATCCACACATAGACGAGCACGACCAGCAGCAGCCTTGCCTGCTCATCCCGCAGGAAAGCCGACTCCAGCAGCGGCTCGGCGAGCAGCAGAACGATCGTCCCCGCAGCACGCACGGCGAGAAATTCGCCCATGTAGAAAATCGCGAGCACAGCCGCCACGGGCGTGAACAACAGCACGGCATTCCGCCAGCTCGAGAACTCGCCGAGATCCATCAGCTTCACCATGAAGTAAAACCACAGCGCCGCGATGCCGGTGAGCAGCACTCCGGCGGGCCTGCTCCGCGGAAACGCCCGCAGCCATTCCCCCACCCCCTTCCTATTCACCAACGCCAGCCCGTGGGTAATCACCAGCAGCACGCCCACGGTGAACATTGTCAGTTTGAGCGTAATCCAATCCGGATAAATCATGGCGAAAAGCGCGACAGACAACGCGGCACACTCTCACGCGGCAAGCGAAAAGCCGGAGTTTCACGACCGCCGACGCCAATGCAGGGCTCTCCAAACAGCCGCAATTCATCCTGCCGCCCTTCACCACGGGCGCATCTCAGTTTTTGGAAGGTTGCACTCTGACTTCTTACTCTTTGTCTTGCTCCTGCTCCTGCTCGCGGCGCTGAGCAAGAGCAGGAGGTGAGAACTTCCGTCCACAGCGGTGCTTAAAAACTGAGATGCGCCCCTTCGCCACCTATTCGCCACTTTGCAGCTGCAAACTTGGAGACCGTTATGGCTTATTGCTTCCTGCTTCATCCATTTCCAAACTGAGCCGCTACCGAAAGCTCCTGGTTTTTTACTCCCGATCCTTTATGCAAAATAGTCAGGTTTCATTGTTCGCCACGCGACTCCTCGTGGCTGCGGGGCTGGCATCATCGGCCATGGCGCTGCCGCCAGCACAGCCGGGGATCCTCAAATCCGAGTTCATCTACGAGCGCGCGCCGTTTCCATCGTGCCACGCCTCGACCATCGCCGAGCCGACCGGCGGAGGGCTCGTCGCCGCATGGTTCGGCGGCACGGCGGAGAAGCATCCTGATGTCGGCATCTGGGTTTCGCGCAACGAGGACGGGAAATGGACGGTGCCCGCCGAAGCCGCGAACGGGATGCAGACCGATGGCACGCGGCTGCCTTGCTGGAACCCGGTACTCTTTCAGCCGAAAAAGGGCCCACTGCTGCTCTTCTACAAGGTCGGCCCGAGCCCGTCCCAATGGTGGGGCATGCTCCGCACCTCGAACGACGCCGGACGCACCTGGAGCGAGGCACGTCGTCTGCCAGAGGGCATCCTCGGCCCGATCAAAAACAAGCCGGTCCAGCTCGCGAACGGCGACATCCTTTGCCCGACGAGCAGCGAGCACGCCGGCTGGCGCGTGCATTTCGAGCGCAGCACAGACAACGGTGCGACGTGGTCCCGCACCGATGCGGTGAACGACGGCAGAAGTATTGCGGCCATCCAGCCGAGCATTCTTTTTGCGGGTGGTGACCGTTTGCTGGCGCTGGGCCGCACGCAGCAGCAGCGCATTTTTCAAATCGGCTCAGACGACAGCGGAAAAACGTGGGGCGCGATGACGCTTATGGACCTGCCGAATCCGAGCGCGGGCACCGATGCGGTGACGCTGCGCGACGGACGCCACCTCCTCGTTTTCAATCCGACTGTGCGCGGCCGTTCGCCGCTGAGCGTGGCGGTCTCCCCGGATGGCCGGACGTGGACTATCGCGCTGGTGCTTGAAGGCGAACCAGACGCGGAGTTCAGCTATCCCGCGATCATCCAGACGCGCGACGGACTGGTGCATGTGACTTACACGTGGAAACGCCAGCGGGTGCGCCACGTTGTGATTGACCCGACGCATCTCGCGCCCGGCGGCGCCAAGTCCCCGCAAACGAGATGAGCGGAATCCTTTCGCTGGAAACCAGGCCTTCTTGGCCGGGAGCGGATGCGAAAGATGGCGTGGGGGGAGGATGCCGTAAGTAAGGTTCTATCAAATCTTTCAGTGTCGCGTGTGTGCATGGAAGGCATACTGCACCCGGCTCCTCTCCGAAAATCTGTTCCAAGCCAGTCTCAGAATGCCCGTCATTTGATCCCGTGCCTGCGTTGACTGCAGCGATCCCCAAATCTCCACGCGGTCACATACCGGGGGCGCATCCACGCCTCAACACCGCTCGGACTTTATGCGAAGTTTCGCGTGCTCTTGGATGCACGTGAGCTTGCACCACTGGCTGACACCGATTCGCCACGCGCGATGATTGCCTCAATATAGTTGGCAAGGTTCACACCTTTCGGGCGGCGGAGCCGGAGTTGGATGGCTGTTCCGCATAGGGCTGCGGATTCTTCGTGTGTCTCGCTGCCTGTGAGACGGAGAGCGGCTTGCCCGCTCACTACGCGGAATACGCCGAGTTCGCGGCCAAGTTCGGAGAGAACGTAAAGCCCGAAGCCGGAATTTCCCCACGGGTTACCGGGATCAGTCGAGAGGCTGCGGCTCACGCCGGGGTGGAGTGCGTTGCGCAATGCTTCCGCGTCGCCTGTGAATTGAAACTGTTCTTCGAGCGAGCGCCGGATGCCGCGACCTTGATCGAGCACCGCCAATTCGATTGCGCCGTCCTCGCATTTTTGAGCGCAGAGAACGCAGCGGTCGGTTTCCGCGTGTTCAAAGACGTTGCGGACAACTTCGCGCAGGCAGTAGGCGACCGGCGCGGTGGCTTTGAGCTGGTTGCTCTGTGTGACGACGCGGGCGAGATGCTCGCACTCTTGCTGAATCACATCGCCAAGCTGCTTCCCGGTTTCCGCGACGCGCTTGTCGAGTTCCGCTCGCGTGAGCGTGGTCACGGGCAGCCACGTTGCTCCGCCAGCAACAGCACCGGGGGATTTGCCGACTTGAACGCCGAGCCATTGGAAGAAGCCGATGTGGGCGAGGTATTCGTGTGCGGGTTCGCCAGCGCGAACACCTTGCACACCATCTCCGCGTCCGACCCGCTCCCGAAAGAACGCTCGAATAGCCGCACCGACGTAGAGCAGTCCAAACGGCTCGATACTGCGGATCTCCGCAAAATCTATGATCACTCTCAGCTCTGGAGCGTGCGCGGAAATGTTGGAGGCAAATTCGAGCGCGGAAGATGCGTCCAGAGAAACCGGGAGCGTGATGGTGCTCATGTTTTGCCCTACGGTGCTGGCGCAATCGGCAAGACGCCGTCCGTATTTGGTCCGCCCGAAAAGAACCGCTCTGCATCGTGGCGATTGAGCACCGCATGGTATCCTTGATTCCCGAAATCCTTGAGGCAGTCGTAGCACGCCTGTTCGCACTTCGCAGGACAGTCACAAATAGCCTTCGTTGCGGTTTCCACTTCTTCCCAACGGTCGAGAGCTTCCTTGACGAAGCCAGCCCCGCCCGGCGTGCGGTCGTAAATCACGATTTCCTTTCCGCTGGTCAGATCGGTGCGCCGGTTGAGGAAGCGCCACGAGACGCCAAGATCCGAAGCGTCGAGATCGAGGCAGCGACAGGCACCTTTGTGCAGCGCGTGCGCGACGGATTCGATTGAGCCGACGGGCACCATCGGGCGAATGACGAGACAGAAGCTCTCGAATTGATGCGCGTATGCGATGCCCCGGAATACGCTTGTGCAGATGCACTGATCCGATCCGCCGCTACGCCCGCGCAGCATCTTGTGCTCGCTCGCGGTCGTCCCCTGCATAGGGACGCTCGTTCCGCACGCCGGGCAAAGCATAAAACCCTTTTTCGACGGGCCAAGATTGTAGCGGAACAACTGGCCGTGTGGCAGCAGGGCGGCACGAAAGAGCGGACTCACGGGTGCAAACTTATCCGGCGACACAGTATCAATGAAGTGAGTGAGCGATTGTCGCTGGCGGATGAGCGTGCTTTTCGTGAACCGTGCCGTGTCGCGCTGCTTCTTTCCGTCGAAACGAATACTGAAAGTGTGCGGCTGGACGAATCCCCACTTGTGGATGTCCGCGATGTTCTGGCCGCACACCTCGCATTGCGAAGCGAGGTCATCCTTTCGACGCGCCGTCCGAATCTGCCCGCACGTTGGGCACTGAGCGAACCACCGACGCTCTGGCTTGTCCTCACTCGACGCGATGTAGAGGCCGCCGCTGGCAAAGATTCGCTTTCGAGCGACGACTTGCGCTCCGGGCGCGAACTCCGCGATGGCGATTGCGCGGTCGCGGCTGAGTTCCACGTCGGATTCGCCAGACCAGCGCGACCGGCGGGTTTCCAGCGCGACGACATCCAATGGAAATGCGTAGCGCGGCAGGAATCCGTTGCGGGCGAGAACGCCGACAATATCGCCCTCCAATCCGCCACCGAGCAGGTTTTGAATCGAGCGATCCACTTCTTCGATTCGCGCGCCAGCGTCCACGCGCTCCCGTCGCTCCGCGAGCAGGTCAATCAACTCGGCACCGAGCGAGGCAAGGAGCGGGCGGTATCCTTTGTTTCCATCCAACGCTTCACTCTTGGCCGCTTCGACTCCACCAAGGACTTCGAGAAGGACATTGCCATCTACGCAGTGGAAAAGGTCGGCAGCGGTTTGCGCGACAAGCCACCCGGCAAAGTCAAAGTGTGTATCGGGTGGATTCACCTTCCGCCAGGCGGCGGGTATGTGAGCGCGGGCTTCGGGCGGGAGAAATCCCTCCAGCCGGATACGCTGTTTCCCCTGCTGAAGAAACCCGTTGGCGTCGAGTTTCCGCAGGAACGCGGCAACGGCGACCGCGTTGAAATGCCGCTGCGCGATGATTCGGTTTTCGAGAAACACCGTCGGCGGGCGCATCTTGCCCAACATGAGATCTTTTGGATCATTCCACATATCGAAGTCGTATTTCGTCCCGCGGCAGAGCGTCACGCACACGGAATTCTTGTCCAAGCCGCGGCCCGCCCGTCCGACCCGCTGCACGTAAGAGGCGGGTGTGGGTGGCGCATTGCGCAGAAGAATTTTTTGCAGGTCGCCGATGTTGATGCCCATCTCGAATGTCGTCGTGCTGCTGAGCAAATTCACGCCGTTACCCCGAAAGGCTTCCTCGATTTCTTTGGCGAGGTCTTTGTTGATTTGCGCTGTGTGCTCTTCGGAACGCAGCGATGCAAAATGCCGCTCATCCGCAC
The DNA here is from genome assembly GCA_945861385.1 of Prosthecobacter debontii. Lineage (GTDB taxonomy): Bacteria > Verrucomicrobiota > Verrucomicrobiia > Chthoniobacterales > Chthoniobacteraceae > SXWH01. The sequence goes on along the minus strand of CAMAUI010000033.1, from coordinate 10,524 downwards.
CGGCCACCCATCGTGCGATGGCGTTTTCGGTGGTGGCGTCAAAGTCGCGAAGCTCAAGCTGCCCCCTGCATCCCTTTCTCGGACAGCATCCCCGTGCCGACCATGCCGTCACGATTCCGCAGCGATTGCAGCGTGTCCGCTCGCGGGCGGGAATGACGCGAAGCTGGTCGTGGAAAAGTTGCCACTTTTCATCGCGTTCACGCTTGAGGATGAGTCGCGTCGTGAACAGCGACCAGATACGCTCGGCGAGACTGAGCGTGGCGGCATCATCACCGCCGGTCAGCCGTGTCAGGTAGTCAGTGATCGTATTGTGGGTGTAGCCACCGTCGTTGTGAGAGCGGGGTAGCCAGCCGCGGGTGTTGCTGCGTTTTTCCCGCCGCGCTGCAAAGTAGATGTCCGTTCCAACGCGTCCGAAGGCTGGCGCGTCAGTCGGCACGCGATTTGGCAGCGTGAACGCCCGCGCTTGGCGCATGAAGCCCAGGAGCGTTTGCAGGGCGGCATCGGACTCCGCATCGGCCAGCAGCCCGCTTGGGAACAGTGCCCGGAAGTCGCGGCGCGTTCCGCCGTCCACATCATATTCGACAGCGACGAGGCCGAGGTCTTCCGCGGATTCACGCGCGGAATCCGGCACCCCGAAATATGCGAAAACTTCCGCCTGCCATGCCGCGAGGTTGGCGGGTTCACCGGGGCGCGCTGGATCGGGGTCTTCCGGCAGCCGCGAGACTGGCAGAAAAAGCTGCGGATCGTGCGCAGTGTGGTTGTGGCGTTCGTCAGCGATGCTCGCGAGTTCACGTCCCAACTCCTCGAAAACCCACGGCTCGTCCCGCCCGCGTATCAGCCCGGCGATCTTGCGCCCTAGATCATGGGTGAATGTTTCCTCTTCCAGCAAAGACGGAAACGCGGCGGCGCGCTGGCGATGATCGGTGAACGTGAGCAGCTTTTTCGGATTCACCGACACGGCGCGCGAGCCACCAAGGCCAACGCGGAAATACGCCAGCGGCAAAGCCATCGCGAGCCCAGTTTCGTCCTCAGATTCTTGAAAGCGGCGCACCAACTCCACGCCGGAGTTGTTTCGCGCCCCGCAATTTGGACAGCACCGCAACGGTTCCTTTCGTCCCTCGTCCAAGTTCGCCTGTGCGTGAGCGGGACATTGCCGATGGAAAATGTGAATCGTGCGCTCACCACTGCTCCCGCAGGTATGCACTTCGCCGGGCTTCACCTCTTTTCCGCAGGCAAAACAGAAACGGATGGCGCAGGGATCGGTAATGAGGTCGGGAATCTTCTTCTTCTGCGATTCCTCATCTTCCTCATCGTCCGGGCGCGATTGAGTCGGATACGGGAGGTCTTTTTCTCCCTCCACACTGAAAAACGACCAGAACGAATCCGCCGCCCATCCCAACTCCGTCGAAAAATTGTCGAAGCGATCCTGCTGCGGGCCGGGTGCGGTGTCGGGGTTCTGCCGGAATCGCGGCCCAAGGTCTTGCAGTGCGCCGAAAAGGTAGCCGCACTTGCGGCAGGAGACGATTTCGATGAGCCGGGAAATGAAACCGGCACGCCTGCAATGTGGGCACTGGCCTTCGGGCGTGTCGTCGTCGCTCTCCGGCTTCCGTGACAGAAAAACTGCGGGCCGTCCGCCGTTGCGTCGGCGCTCCGGGCAATCGCTCCGCAGACAAAGGTGAATTCCTTGCTGCGATTTGACGAAATAGTGGAGCCGCGTCGGCAGCATGTCCTCGCACCCCGGTTCGCGCTTTGCTTCCGCCACGATGTCGAGCAGGGCGTGGAGCGCGGTTTCGGCGACGGGTTCCTCAACCTCCGGCCAAAGCGTCTTTGCCGCCGCGCGCGCAAGCCGTGGCGCGTTCAGGATTTCCCCACGTAGGCGGTGAAGATGGCGATCACGCTCAAGCAGAGTGCCCAGCTTTTCGCCCGCATGTTCCGCGCTGAGAATCCGGGCGATCTCGGTCACTTGCACATCGGGATTCGCGCGCAGCGCCTCCGCTGCCGCGACGTAGGCGCTCGGCGCTGGTGCAATGGCAGGCTCGGTCAGCTTTGGAGTGGCAGACGTTCCGTAAATCGGCGTTGCCTTTCCGAATGGCGCATCGAAAAGCCGCGCTGCGAACGCACGCACTTTTGCACGGCTTGCGGGATCGTTGCGGTCGCCGAGCGTCGCGGACGTGGCAATGCAGCGTGGCGTCGGCTGGCCGAGACGGTCTTTGAGCCGACGGAGCAGGTAGGCGATCTCCGTGGCCTGCACGCCGCGATAGGCGTGCGCTTCGTCGAGCACGAGGAACTCAAGATTCGCCCCCTCGAAAATCGGCGCATCCACCGGGCGCACGAGCAGGTATTCGAGCATCGAGAAGTTGGTGATGAGCACCTGCGGCTTCCTCGCGCGAATGTCTGCGCGGTGGCGTAGATGATTTGGCGTTTCCGCTTCTTCGGCCAGTTTCTCTCGCAGCGCGCGGTCAACCTTTCGCTGCAACTCCGGCGAGTCATCGCCAAGTCCCGGTTCGGCGCCTTGAATCCGCTTCTTGATGGAGTCCCAAAGCCGCTCCTCGTGCTCCTTCTGGTCGCGCGGCGTCTGGCCGGTGAACTTGGCGAACATGACGCCGGGATGCGGCGCAAGCAGTCGTTCCCATTCGTCGAGTTGATCGTTCACCAGCGCGTTGAGCGGGTAGATGATTACCGCGCGCAATCCCCGCGACGGGTTGCGCAACAGCGCATCGAGGATCGGGAGTTGAAAACAGAGCGTCTTGCCGCTGCTCGTGCCCGTGGCGACGACGACGTTTTCACCCGCAAGCACGAGGCGGAGAGCATCCGTCTGGTGCTTGTAAAGCCCGCGTCCCTGAAGCTTGGCTTCAACCGCGCGAACTGCATCGGGATGTAGCCCAAACGAGCGTGGGTCGTCACCCGGCGCGTAGAGTTGCGCTCGTTCGAGGAACGGGCCGTTGGCGAGCCGCTCCATCGAAAGCTCCCGCTCCCATACGTCGCGCACGTAGGAAAACTCCGGATGAATCCGAAACTGCGCTTTCAGCAATTCGAGATAGGGCGTGAATACCTCTTTTTGAAATCGGGCCGGGAGAGAGTCCATGAGTGGGTGTTATCAGCGTCTCCAAAGCCTTTGCACGACTTCAATGCCGTTTCGCTGGCAGGCATTCCGCACGTCATCGCGATCACGTTGCGCCCATTCGATGCGCAGTTTGGCGGGATGGCCTGCTTCCGAGGGCGCAACCGTGATGCTGAGCGGCGGGGATTTCTGAACGACTTCATACAACGCCGAAGTCAGCCCGCAATACTCGCCGCCGTAGGCACCGCTCGGAACCTTCGCAAATATGATTTTGCTGCGGAAACTCTGATAACGATGCCCGCGCGCGACGAGGAAGCCGTGCCGCTCCAACTTCCGAATTTGGTAATAGACGAAGTTCAAATTCACCCTCGCGAACATAGTCACGGCTTCGCGAGCGATACGGACTTCCTCCCACGTCGCGTCGTCCTGCACTTGAGAAAGGAGCACCCACGCCATGTAGTCGCCCCAAGCAGTCGGCCAAAAATTGCCCGGCCTCGGCGGCAACAACTCGAACCGGCGTTCCGTCAGAGAACCAAACATCAAGCGTCCGAGCCGGCGGGATTGAACATGGAGAGCGTGCCGGCCAAACCAGTTCGGCGGGTGCGGAGTTTGCAATTCATCCCAACGCCAGAAACAGAACGCGCGTTCCGCGTTTTCCTCTGTGGCATTGGGCGGGTCGTATTGAAACGTGACCCACTTGCCCCGCGCTGGCTGACCGTCGAGAAACACGGTGAACTCCGCAGGAATATCGTCGTCCCGCACGAGGCTCAGCGGCACTTCGAGAAATGGCCGCGGCAACAACTCCGTGCGAACTGTCCTGTCTGCCGTCACCGACAAAAGGGCTGCCGTCGCCTGATTGTTGCCGCAAAAAATTCTCAACGCGACAGTCCGCCGCTGTGCGAAGTGAATCCAGTCGCCATCACCGATTTTCAGCTTTGGCCGTCGTGACTCGGCAAAGAGTTTTGTGAGGAAAATCGGCGTGCCGTCGGTGAGTTGGGATTCGAGATCGATACACGGCGATTCCGGGTCGTGCTGCCATCCATCGAGTTGGGGATCGAGACGCCGCCGGGAGATCAGCGTGTATTGCGAAACCGGAAGCAAATCCCGATCGTGATTCACGAATCGCGATCTCGCCTCGTCGTAGAGCGCAAAGCCGTCAATGCCGTTGACGCGCTGCTGTGTCTGGCTGCCGTTCGCGGCGAGTTCGAGGCGTAGAGTTTTGGCAAATGCTCCGCCGTTGATCTGGAAATCCAATACCGTTGCTGCGGCTGGCTGCTCACACTCGCCGAGCTTCCAAACCGCCGGCAGCGAATCGCGGCTCACCGGCGGAAGATGGAGGGAGATCGTCTGCCGCTCCTCGCTCCACGCCAGTCGTCCACGATCCGCAAACAGCGATTCAGGATCATCGGGCCGCAGAAAATCCGCAGTTTCCGGCACCTCGTCGAAATACTCCGGGCGCAGGATAGACGCTTGGGCAATGCCGCTCACCGTCAGGTTGCGATCTTCACCAAGTATGCGGCGGGCTTCCAGCATCTCGCGGATGAACTGCGTCGCCGTGTGCCGGTTCTCCACCAAGAATCTGATCAATCGAACCTGCCCGCCAAGCCGGTGCCCCATCGCTGCACGCCACCCTTCATCGTTCAACCCGTCCCATCCATCCGTCCAGAGCGCCCATTCGCAAACGTGAAGGAATCCATCCCACATCGAGATCGGAACGCCGATATGCGCCACCGCTGAACCAACAAAATTCCCGTGCTCCACGCGCAAACTGAAACACGAGGCCGCTTGTGTGTAGCGGTGGTTGATTTCCGTCTGGATACCTCCCCGATTTTCCGGCGTGCCCACGACCTCATCAAATCCATTCCAAAACGCACCGCTCTTGTAGTTGTAGAAAGCAACTCCGTCGTAGAGCACGACCATGCACGCGGGCTTGAGCGTGAACACCCAATCCCATCGCCACCATTCCCGCCGAATCACGGCGACGAAGCGTTCCCATTCATCGCGAGCAGGAATCACCGGCAACACAGCGCCGGCCTTTCCTCGCTGGCTGTCCGGGATCTCACGCAGCGCGACATCGAATCGCGATTCCCATTCGGCGAGAGGCATGGCAAGAGGGTGTCGAGAGTATTGTCGGTTGGAAAGCCGGATTCGCAATCCCGTCTAAAGCCACTGCAACGGCAATCTCCGCGACGCCCCTGCTCATGCTTCAGCTTGAACACTACGCCCTCGCCGATCCGTTCAAGTGCTCGGAGAACAGCCTCAGCCGACCGTGCCCGCTTCAGGGGAAGGAGAACTGGACGAAGTTACGCGCATCGCTGGAAAAACCCCCGAAATTGATTCAGCATCTGGAATGGTGCCGGAAACTGTCTGGATTTCGTCGCGCACCATTTCCCTGGCTTCGTGCTGCACTCCATCGGCAAGCGCGCTCCTGGGGATGCTGGTTCAGTTCACTTCCACGTCGGCCAACGAGACCTCCCCATCGGCCGATTCTCCGACCGCAAGAGGTTTTTCTCGCCAGCGCGGCGCGTGATCTCCACGAAATCCATGACGATGATCCTGGATGCCGCGCTCAACCCCGCCGAGATTGAAAACCTGCCAAGCCGCGATTTGGCGGGGACGACGTGCGTGGTTTTCGATGTGCTGCGGGCGACTTCCTCGATGATCACCGGGCTCGCAAACGGCGTGGCGGAAATCCACCCTGCCGCCACGATCGAGCAGGCGCTCGCGCTGCGCGCCGAACTGCCGGACGCAATCCTCGGCGGCGAGCGGAATGGGGACCGCATCGAGGGCTTCGACATCGGGAATAATCCGCTCGAATACGCGGCGCTGCGCGGGCGGCGGATCATCACGACGACGACGAATGGAACCGTGGCGCTGCGGGCCTGCGAGCGGGCGGGGCGCGTGCTGGTGGGCGCGCTCCTGAACGTGGCCGCGGTGGCCGCCGCGCTGGCGGGGACCGAAAACGTGCTGCTGGTTTGCGCGGGGACCTTTGAGACTTTCGCGCTGGAGGATGCGATTGCGGCCGGCGAACTCGCCTCCCATTTTCCCGGCGCCAGCCTGACCGATGCGGCACGCGCGTGCGTGGCGTCGGCGCGGGCGTTTGCCTCGCCGCTGGATGGCCTGCTCGCATCGCGGAATGGCCAGTCGCTGGCCGGGCGTGGATGGCGGGCGCAGGTGGAATGGTGCGCTCAGCTCTCGCGTTTTGACTCAGTCGGTGTAATGACTGGCGGCATCATCCGCGCACTTTGAACATGCTCCAACCGCCGCCGACCGTTTGCCGCCGCTGGCTCGATGCCTTCGTGGCGCTGCCGGACCGTCTGCGGATGCCTCTCGCGGTGTTGTTCGCGCTGCTCGCGCACGGGCTGGTGATGCTCATCGCGTGGCTGTGGCCGCTGCTTGTCATTCTGCTGGTGAGCTTCTCGATCCTGCCCGAGAGCTGCACGCTCCAGCGCACGGCAGCCCCGCCGGAAAAGAGGAGGCTGGAAGTCACCATCGTGACGCCCACTCCGCCACCAGCCCCCGTACCCGCCAAACCGCTGACACCCGCGGAGGAGAAGCAGATTGAAGTCCTGTTCGCGGCGCTGCCGGAGGAACTGCGGCGGCAATACATTGACGTGGACGGCCTCGCGCAGAAGAAAAACATGAGCAAGCGCGCGCTGCTGGAAAGCTGGGTGGACAGCGTGGCGGGCAGTCGCAAGCAGGGCACCGGCGACGGCCCGCTGCCAGCGCAGGAAGGACGCGAGGATTTGCCATTCATAAATTTCAAGAATCAGCAGGCCACGCTCGGCGACCCGAAGAAAGTTCCGGGCGCCGAAGATGCCGCGATATTCAAGCCGAAGCCGGTGAAGAAGGACGCGCTCGACAAAGCAAAGGCCGGGAACATCCCCGAGGTCGCCGAGACGGCGAAGAGCGATCCACCAAAGCCTCCGCCGCCCGCGGACATTGCGAAGCAGGAGCCACCACCGCCGAATCTCCGGCAGGTTGCATCACCCGCCGAGGACGAGATTCCACTTTTCGTGAAGGCTTCCGTGACGCCGCCAAAACTCGAACTGCCGCCTCCCCCGGAACCAAAAGCGCAGCCCACGCCGGAGCCGCTGAAGCCCACCCCGGTTCCCGTGCGGAAGCCGGCGACGCTGCCATCCCCGGAACCAAAGTCGGTCATTGTGGCGACGAAGCACCCGCAGGATCCCAGCCGTCCGATGCCGGTAAGCAATCCGGGTTACTCGCCGCATTTGGAAATGAAAAAGACCGAGGGCGCCAAGGCGCCGGTCGGCGACAACGGCGTGGACGCAGTGGCGACCACACGGGGACGCTACGTGAAGTCGCTGAACCAGGCGGTGGGATCGCGCTGGACGTACTATGTGCGTGATCCGAAACAGGCGAGCCTCATCGCGGTGGGCTCGGTGACGCTGAAGTTTTCCATTGATGCCCGGTGCAAGCTCATCCGCATGAGCGTCACCGAAAACACGTCCAACTCCGCCTACGCATCGCTCTGTGAGCGATCCTTCCTCGAGGCCCTCGCGGATTTTGACAAACCGCCGCCGGAGTTGCTTCGCGGGGGAGTCTTCGAGGATACGTTCACGTTCACCATTTACTGAAACGACCCATGCCAGTCCGCCTCATCCTGATCCTCGTCCTGCTTGCCACGCCGGCATTCGCGCAGAACCGTTCGATTTTCGGCCCCCCAAGACCGAAAGTGATCTCAACCCCCAAGCCCACGCCCACGCCCGCCCCGCCGGTGAAGCGAAAACCCGCCCCGAAGCCGAAAAGCCCCGCGGAGGAATACATCGGCTCGGTCAAAACCGCGTTTGCCGCGCGTTGGGTGGATGCCGCCACTCCCCTGCTCAATGACTTCCGAACCGGCAGTGTAAGCGTCGTTTTCAAGCTCGATGCGGATGCAAAGGTGCTCGACGTAAAGGTCACGGACAACACATCGAACGACGCGTTCGCGAAATTCTGCGAGAAGTTCGTGCGCGAAACCCCGTTCGGGAAGCCGCCGCCGAATGCGCTGACGCACGGGCAGATCGAGGTTCCGTTCACATTCAAAATTTACTGATCCAATGCCCATGACCCTTGCAGCCTCATTCGAAGACATCCGTCAGTTTTTCCTCAACGGCGGGTTTTTCATGATCCCGCTTCTCGCGTGTTCCGTGATCTCGGTGACCGTGATCCTCCTGCGCGGCCTGGCGCTGCGCAGGCACCTCGTGCTGTCGCCGGAATTGCAGAAGGAAATCGAGCGCCTCGCGCAAAACGACACGCCCGACGCCGTCGTGCGCCTCTCGCGTTTTGCCCGGAGCGACAACTCAACGCTCGCACGCATCGCGCAGGTCGGCCTTTCCGGCATGCATCTGCCGAAGGACGAGAATCAGAACGCCGTGCAGACGGTCGCCCGGCACGAAGTGGGGCAGCTCGAACACGGGTTGCACGTGCTGGAAATCATCATCGGCATTGCGCCGCTGCTCGGCCTGCTCGGCGCCGTGAGCGGGCTCGTCGCTGTCTTCGGGGCGTTTGGTGAAAATGCCAACCAGTCGGATCCACACACCATCGCCAAGGGCATCGCCGAGGCCCTGAGCACCACGGTCGTGGGGATTGGCATCGCAATCCCGACGCTCATCGCGCACGGTCTGCTGGCCAAGCGCGTCGAGCAGCACGCCGCGGATCTCGAGCTGCTGATCTCGGGCCTCCTGACGAAATGCTACAACCAAAAGCTGAGGCGTTCCGGGCATGCGTACTCGGAGGAGGAGATCGCGTGAATTTCTACCCGCGCCGCCGCCGCAAGCCGGAGGTCATCATCGTCTCGCTGATTGATATCTTCGCGATCCTGCTGATTTTCGTGATCGTCACCACGACGTTCAAAAGCGAGCAGCCGGCCGTGACCATCAAGCTCCCCGAGGCGAAAAGCTCGGTGATTGCCGAGCAGGGCGACGCGGCGCTGCGGCTTTCCATCTCGGAAAAGGAGGAGGTTTTCCTTGGCGCGAAGAAGGTCACTCTCGTGGAACTGCACCGTGAACTCCTGGAACTTCAAAAGCTCCCTAGGCCGCCGAAACTCGCGCTGGCAACGGACAAGCGCGCCCCGTTTGGAGCGGTGATCGCGGTGCTGGACATTCTGAAACAGGCCGGCGTGAAGGGCGATCTCGCGGCGTTCACGGAGCAGATCGGGAAGTAGTCAGCGTGAAGCCGCGCTTTTCGTGGCGCGCTTCGCACGGAGCACATTCTTGACGGACCATCCATTGCGCCGGAGGGCGTCCTCCGCGACCTCGCGAACAACACCGGTCAACTCCTGCACGATGCGAATGGCACGGTCGCGCAGCTTCGCGTTCGTCGGCTTCACGTCCACCATGAGATTTTCGACCACCTTCCCCATTTGCACCATGGACAACGTCGTGAGGATATTGAGCAGGAGTTTTGTGGCGGTGCCTGCCTTCAGCCGGGTGGAGCCGGTCAGGATTTCCGGCCCGATCTTTGGCGCAATGAGCAGCGTGGGCCGCGTTCCACGGGAGAAAACGAGATTCGGGTTGAAGCAAATGAGCATCGTGGTCGCACCGAGTTTTCGCGCGGCGTGCAGCGCGCCCCACACGAACGGGGTGCGTCCGCTGGCGGCGATGCCGACCACCACGTCATCGCGGCATACGCGGCGTCGGCGCACGGCCTCCGCGCCACCCGCCATGTCGTCCTCCGCGTCCTCCCGCGCGCCGCTCAGCGATTGATCACCGCCGGCGACGATGGCCTGCACCATCTCCGGGGAAACGCTGAAAGTCGGAGGGCACTCGCACGCATCCAGCGCGCCCAGGCGCCCGCTTGTGCCGGCCCCGACATAAAACAACCTGCCGCCACGGCGAAATGCACGCACGATGAATTGCACGGCCTTGCTGATTTTCTTTTCCTCCCAAAGCAGGGCTGCCGGAATCGCCGCATCCTCGCCCAGCATGAGCCGGATGGCTGCGGGCACGGACATTTTGCCCAGCGAGCGCGAACGCGGATTACGCTGTTCCGTGGGCGAAAGGCCGCGGGATTCAGGAATCAGTTTCGATGCCGCACGTCGTCCCACAGCGGCGCGCAGCGGTTTCGCCAGATCTTGGTATTGTTCGTTCTTTTTTTTCAAATCGCAGGGTCAAGCTTCTCGCCGCTCGATGAACACAGACAACGGATGCTAATGACGTCCGCTCCCCGGCCGGGCGAGGCTACTGAAACCGGGCTGAACCTGTCCACCCCGGCGTCGGACGGGATACGGGCAAGGGCGCATCTCAGTTTCTGAGCACCGCTGCTGGCGGAGGTTCTCATACGATTTATACGATCACACAGCAGGAACGCCGCGCAAAGCGCGGCCCTTTCGGGTGGAGCACCCGACTCGGGTGCAGTTTCCGGCGACTCGCCGGAAACACCTCGGGGCGGATGGCTGGCTGAATGCATCCGGTGTCTCTGGGCGCCCTGCGTGAGCCACGCACACAGGGGCGCTCGCGGCG
>CAMAUI010000032.1 GCA_945861385.1 Prosthecobacter debontii | reverse complement strand
TGGAACTGCCCACGCGCAACCGAATCCTCGCCGTCCCTCAACAAGTCAGCTCCGCCGGAACCGGGCTAATGTAGTGCAGAAAAGTCGACTTCGCCGCCCGGGAACCCGCATGAATGCGCAATCAGCCCCCGCGAACTGCGGAACTTGGGCTAAGGATGGGCCTATCGTTCAGGTTCCGATGAGTGATCTGCGTGATGCTCTCGAGCATGCGCCGACCCGCCAAGAAGGGAAGACTGTCGGCCCATACAACATCTACCCATTCAAGTCGGTCATCGAAGTTCTACAGCGGCAGACGAAGGTGCGAATGGAGTTTGGACCGTTTGACGACCTCGATCTGAATAGGGTTACCACCTATCACTCCAAGACCGCGACGCCTCTCGATAAGCCCAGACCTCGGGTCGGACTCGATTTTTACGGGATGGCGGATGTCGTATTGGACAAAGTCCGCGCTGCGGAGACAAGCTACGAGCGGATCGTTGAGCGACTTCAAGAGTTCAATCCGACCTTGAGCGTTCGCTTGCGGCGAGATGGGAGTATTGGACGAGACGAACTGGCATACTGTCTCATGGTTAATGCTCTTCGGGCACTACGAAACTCTTGGGAGGATGTCGTCTAGAAAAATCAAGTCGAACAAGGTGCGAGTTCCTAACCACGATTCCAGACTAAGCCGAAGCTGAGCCGGGAATTTACACTCCGCATCATGAATACCCGGCTGCTCATCCTCGCCATCGTTGGCCTTTTTAGCCTGAACCCCCAGCCTGGCCGCGCGGCGGGTCCGGTTTACAAGCGGGAGGTCACGCCGAACTGGTTTCACAACAACACCCGGTTCTGGTATCGCAACGATCTGCGCGGCGGGGCCCGGGAGTTCATTCTCGTGGACGCGGAAAAGGGCACACGCCAGCCGGCTTTCGATCACGCCCGGCTCGCCGCTGCGCTGGCGAAAGCGGCGGCCATCGAGTGCAAGGCCGACCGGCTGCCATTCGACGCGATTGAGTTTGTCGAAGAGGGCAAGGCGGTGCGGTTCGCGGCGGCCAATCAGACGTGGCAGGTGAATCTGACTACCTACGAATGCACCAAGGCCCCGCCCAAGAGTGCCGTGCTCGCGACGGATCTTCGCGTCGCGTTTTCTTCGGCCATCGAGGTGCAAGCGGCGCAAATCTCCACCTCATCCGATGAATCCACCTCGTCTCCGCAGGAGGGTGCCGCAGCGCCCAAGCCGGCCCCGCCCGCCGGGGAAATGCGCAACCCAACGCGTTCGCCTGACGGAAAGTGGACGGCGTTTCTGCGGGAGCACAATGTTTTCGTGCGCTCGGAGGCGGACGGGAGGGAGAAGGCGCTGTCGCAGGACGGCAAGCCTGGCCACGACTATGGGCGGCTGACATGGGCACCGGATTCCAAGGGTCTGATCGGCTGGCGCATGGAGCCGGGGGAAAGAAAGGAAGTTTATATGATCCAGTCCTCGCCCCCCGGCGGCGGACGCGCGGTGCTGAAGACGAACGGGTATGCGCTGCCCGGCGACAAATTTGCCACGTTTGAACTGAGCGTTTTCGACGTGGCCAACGGCAAGCAGATCAAGCCGCCCATCGAGCCGGTGGACTTCGGCTCGCCGGGCCTGCGCTGGAACCGCGACGGCTTTCGCTGCACCTACGAGAAAATGGACCGCGGCCATCAGCGCTTCCGCATCGTCGAGGTGGATACCCACACCGGCACCGTGCGCAATCTCATCGAAGAGAAGACCGAGACCTTTATCTGGAGCGTGCACACCGAGGGGTTGAAGATGAAACTCGTGACGTATCTCGACAAGACCGACGAGATTCTCCACGTCAACGAGACCAGCGGCTGGCGGCACCTTTACCTCGTGGATGCCAAGGCCGGCGCGGTGAAGAACCCAGTCACGAAAGGCGAATGGGTACTCCGCGCCATCGACCGCATCGACGAGGAGGCCCGGCAAGTCTGGTTCCGCGCGAGCGGCGTGTTCCCCGGACAGGACCCGTATTTGATTCATTTCGGACGCGTGAATTTCGACGGCACCGGGCTGGTTTTCCTGACCGAGGGCCATGGCCAGCATTCGATCACCTTTTCGCCCGACAGCCGCTTCGTCATCGACTCCTACAACCGCGTCGATCTGCCGCCCGTCACCGAGCTGCGCCGCGTGTCGGATGGCAAACTCGTCTGCACGCTGGAGGAGGCCGACGTCACCGATGCCGAGTGGAAGCCGTCGGAGGTCTTCGTGGCCAAGGGGCGCGACGGCAAGACGGACATCTGGGGAATCATCGAGCGCCCGGCCAATTTTGACCCGAACAAGAAGTATCCGGTCATCGAGGAAATCTACGCCGGCCCGCAGGATTCCTACGTGCCGAAAACATTCAGCACGGGCCGGCGCTACTCCGGCCTCACCGACCGCGGTTTCATCGTGGTGAAAATTGATGGCATGGGCACGGCCAACCGTTCCAAGGCCTTCCACGACGTCTGCTGGAAAAACCTCAAGGACGCCGGCTTCCCGGACCGCATCCTGTGGATAAAAGCCGCCGCGGCGAAATACCCCTACATGGACGCCACCCGCGTGGGCGTCTTTGGCACCTCGGCCGGCGGCCAGAACGCCGCCGGAGCGGTGCTGTTTCATCCGGAATTTTACTCCGCCGCCGTGGCCAATTGCGGCTGCCACGACAACCGCATGGACAAGGCTTCGTGGAACGAGCAGTGGATGGGCTATCCCGTGGGGCCGCACTACGCGGAGAATTCAAACATCGACAACGCCCACCGGCTGCGCGGCCACCTCTTCCTCATCGTCGGCGAGCTGGACAACAACGTCCCGCCCGAATCCACGATCCGTTTCGTCGATGCCCTGATCAAAGCGAATAAGGACGTGGACTTTCTGATCGTGCCCGGCGGCGGACACGGCTCGGGCGGCGGCTACGCGAGCCGTCGGCGCGAGGATTTCTTTGTCCGCCACCTGCAGGGCGTCCAACCGCCCCATCGGAACGGCGAAACGCGCCAGGCCGCAAAATGAAATCCGGGGTTCGCGATCGGCGCTACGGCGGCTGGCACCGAGGTTCTTAACGAAGAGATCTCCGTGCCCGGTCGCATCTACGTAAGAACAGGCGGGGCGCATCCCAGTTTTTGAGCACCCTACATTTGCGCCGGAGGTGCAGCAGAAATTAGCCGGTGGTGGAGCGAGTCCGCGAGCGGAACCACCGGATCAAGATTCCAAACCGAGCCAGCCCCGGAGGGGTGCCAGAATATAAGCCGCATCATTCTGCCCGCCCCTCCGGGGCGAATCTCCTATTTCGCTCTATTCCGGGGGTTGCGCTCGTTCCTCGCTCCACCCCCGGCTAATTTCTGCTGCGCCTCCGGCGCACGGATGGGCGTGCCAAAAACTGCGATGCGCCCGATCAGGCGCTTCTGCAGAGTCCGGCAGTGACTTTTTATTTCACCCGGCCCAGTTTCCCGCAGCAAATGCCCGGCGAAGCACTCAACCAAAAAACGCGGATCATCATCCTGGTGGTCGCCTTTCTCGGCTGGTTTTTCGGCGGCGTGCAGACTGGGCTGACCAATCTCGGACGCCCAGCGGCGGAGGGGCTGCTGGACCTGGCGGGCTGGGCCGAGGGCTTCGAAGGCGCAGCGCGCGGCAAGCTCATTGACCGGTGGGCGTCTTACCTCCAGTGCGCGTTCCTGTTCGGCGCTGCGGCGGGCGGGTGGATTTTCGGGCGGCTCGGCGACCGCATCGGGCGCACCCGGGCGCTGGGCATCTCCATCATCTGGTTCTCCGCTTTCACCGGGCTCGCCTACTTCGCCCGCGACCCGGCGGAGTTGTTCGCGATCCGCTTCATCGCATGTCTCGGCGTGGGAGGATGCTGGCCGAACGGCGTGGCGCTGGTCTCCGAGGCGTGGTCGAACTTTGCGCGTCCGATCATCGCCAGCATGATCGGCATGGCCGGCAACATCGGCATCTTTGCTTTTTCAACTCTGCTCGTTAGCTATCCGGTCACCCCGGACTCGTTCCGCTGGGTGTTCCTCGTCGGAGCGTGTTCGCTCCCGCTCGGGATTTTGATCCTCCTGCTCGTGCCGGAATCACCCACCTGGCTGGCCGCCAGACAAACGGCCGCCGAACCCGTGAAAGGCGACGCTCCGCGAGCGCCCTCGGTGTTCCGCAAGCCCTACCTCGGAGTCACTCTCGTCGGCATCGCGCTTGCGACGGTGCCGTTGTTCGGCGGCTGGGGCAGCTTCCAGTGGATCGTTTTCTGGGCGGGCAAACTCGGCAAGGAACTCGGCCTGCCCGAACTCGAAGCGAAAATCCTGCAAATGCGCGCGATCACCAGCATCGTCGGCAGCGGGCTGGCCGCGGTCATCGCCATGTGGATCGGGCGGCGGATTACCTATTTCTTCACTTCGTTCGCCGCGCTGCTGCTCTCACAATACATCTTCTGGTTCACCACGCCCACGGACGGCAATTTCCTGTTCTGGGTCGCGCTCGTGGGTTTTTGCAACGGCATCTTTTTCGGCTGGCTGCCTTTTTTCCTGCCGGAGCTGTTTGAGACCAAAGTGCGCGCCACCGGTGCCGGCGTGAGCTTCAATTTCGGCCGCATCTTCACCGCCACGACCATCTTCCTCACGCCAACCCTGATCGCGCATTTCGGCGGCGGGCACGCCCAGATCGGACGCATCACCAGCCTCATCTTCGTGGTGGGAATGTTTGCCATCCTCTTCGCGCCGGATACCAGCAGGCGCGACATGAACAAATGAAGACCCGCCTCGCATTCCAACTCGACGAAGAGGAAGACGACTACCGCGCCGCGGCCAGCCGCATCGGCGCGGTGGAAGTGGTGGGCGCGGATGAGAATCCCGATGCGCTGGTCGCCAGCGCGGGCACGGTGGCGGGGCTGCCGACGCTGCTCGTCGGCGCGATTCCATCGGCCGCTTTTGGAAACGAATTCGCCGCCCTGCCGTGGCGCTTTTGCCCGCAGGTCAGGGCGATCCGGGCCAGCCTCGATGCCGGTCAGTTGGGGCGGCCGGGATTGCTGCGGCTGCACCGTTGGTCGCCGCCGGGGTGCGATCCCGGGAAGGTCGCGGCGGTCGATCTCGCCCTCTGGCTGATCGGGGAGCAGCCGGACGCGACCCACCGCACCCGCTCCGTGAAGAACGATGTGATCCACCTCGGTTTCCCCTCGGGCGCGATGGCGCTGCTCGATTTCGCCGACACCCTGCCCGCCGGCGATGGCTACCACTCGCTCTGCCTCGTCGGGTCGAACGGCGCCGCTTACGCCGACGATCATCGCGATCGAAACTTGTTCTTCACCGGAGGCGCACCCGGCGCGACGCCGCCCGATTTTTCCAAGGCCTGCCTGCGCCCGATGCTGGAAGATTTCGTGACCGCCGTGCGCGAGAAACGCTCGCCCGAGCACACGACGCGCGACTTGCTCCGGGCGCGGCAACTCGTGGAGGAGGCGATGGCATGAGAGCGACCGACCGAAAGAAAGCGCCGTTCCGCGTGGGCGTGCTGAGTGTGGTGAAACACGACTACCTGCCGCGGGCCATCGCCGCGCATCCGCGCTTCGAGCTGGTCTGTGTCGCCGATGATGCGGACCGCCCCGCGTGGACGCACGAGCGCAACCAGCTTTTCGCCGACGAATTCGGCATCCCTTACGTCCGCGACGTGGCCGCGGCTTTCGCGAGGTTCGATCTCGATGCCGTCGCCGTCAGTCCCGAGGCCGAGCGCCACTGCGATCTCGCGGCGCGCGCGGCGGAGGCGGGTCTGCATGTCGTCGTGGACAAACCGCTGGCCACCCGGTTCGAGGATTGCGACCGCCTGATCGCCGCGCTCGAACGCCATCGCGTGCAGTGCCTGGTCTGGAACCGCAATTTTCTCCCCGCCCTCGTGCAGGCGCGGGAGGCCCTCGCGGCGGGAAAGATCGGCACCCTCACCGCGATTCACTGCGACTTCTATTTCTCCAAGGACGCCGGGCCTCCGCTCGGCACGCGCAAGGCGGGCGACCCGCCGATTGACTGGCTCGGGCGGCAACTCGAAGCGCATGCGGACGGCTCCGATGGGGGCGTCGGCAGCGTGCCGATGGGCGAGCTGCAGGTCGAAGGCATTTACCCGCTGGCCTACATCCGGATGCTCACCGGCGGCGCGCGGGTCGGGCGCGTCTTTGCCCGGACGACCGCTCACTTTCACCAGGCACATGCCGACAACGGCATCGACGACCTCGCGACGGTGACGCTGGAGATGGAGAATGGCGTCGTCGGCTCGCTGTGCATCGGCCGCATCGGCGCGGCCGCGCATCCCGACATCGGCGAGATCAAGCTGCACCTCATCGGCGAGAAAGGCGCGATGGTGATCTCCGAGGCGCGGCCCGAAGTGGCGATTCATTACCGCGGCCAGCCACCGCTCGAGTTCAAACACCGGCGCATCGCCGACGAGAACAACTACCTCCTCGCCGAGAACTTCGCCCGGGCCATCGACGGCAGCGAAAGGCCGGTGCTGGATGCCCGGGATGCGAGGGAGATTTGCGCCATTGTCCTCGCCGCCATCGAGTCGGGAAAATCGGGCGCACCTGTCACCGTCAGCCATCGAGAAAATCCATGACCTCACAAGAATTCAGAACCGCCCTGCGGGGCGACCGCCGCCTCTACGGCACCCTGCTCGTTTCGCCATCGCCGTTCTGGCCCAAGGTCATCGGCGACTGCGGGCTCGATTTCGTTTTCATCGACACCGAGCACATCGCCATCGGGCGCGAGACTCTGAGCTGGATGTGCCGCACCTACGCCGCGCTCGGCCTGCCGCCGCTGGTGCGCATCACCGATCCCGATCCTTACAAAGTCACCGTCGCCTACGACGACGGCGCGGCCGCGATCGTCGCGCCCTACATCGAGACGCCGGAGCAAGTGCGCGCGCTCGTCGGCGCCTCGAAGTTCCGCCCGCTCAAGGGAGAGAAATTGCAGCGCGCCCTCGCCGGCGAGCCGCTGGCTCCCGAGTTCGCCGCTTACGTGTCGAAGAACACGAGTGGAAACAGCCTGGTCATCAACATCGAAAGCGTGCCCGCGATCGAGCGCCTCGACGCGTTGCTGGACGTCGAAGGCATCGACGCCGTGCTCATCGGCCCGCACGACCTGAGCTGTAGCCTCGGAGTCGCCGAACAGTATCAGCACCCGGACTTCCTCAAGGCCGTCGAGACCATCTTCCGCAAAGCCCGCGCGCGTGGCATCGGGGCCGGCATCCACTTCTGGTGTACCGAGGACGAGCACGTGCGCCTCCTCAACATGGGTGCCAACATTCTCATCCACAAAGCGGACATCATCCTCTTCCGCACCCACCTGAAGGCCGAACTCGCAGCCATCCGGGCGCGCGTTGGCGATCAGGCTGGGGATCAGAAAGGTGGGGAGGTTTCGATTTGAAGATTCGAGGTTCGAAGTTCGAAGTTCGAAGTCTGAATATCGAACCTCGAATTTCGAATCTCGAACCTCGAACTTCGAACTTCGAATCTCGAATCTCGACAAAATAGATGCCCCAGGAACTTCCAGAAATCAGAGTCGGCGTCCTCGGCGCCACGGGTTACATCGGAGCGCCCTACCGCGCCGAAATGCGCGCCTGCGAAGGCGTGCGCATGGTCGCGCTCTGCGCGCGGCGGCAGGATCTTCTTGCGGCTGCGGCGGCGGAGGACGGCGCGGAATTGGCGACGCCCGACTGGCGCGCGGTCGTCGAGCATCCGGACGTGAACTACGTGGTCGTTGGCACCCCGGACGCGCTGCACCACGAGGCGGTGATGGCGGCGGCGGCGGCAGGCAAACATTTGTTCTGCGAGAAGCCCGTCGGGCTGAACGCCGCGGAGGCCAGGGAGATGCGCGATGCCTATCAAGCCGCCGGCAACCTCGCGCATTTCGTGCCGCTCTGGACGCGCTGGTCGCCGGCCTTTGTCAAAGCGCGGGAGATCGTGCGCAGCGGCGGAATCGGCGAGGTCAAAGTGGTCAACTACCGCTGGCACAACCCGCGCCCCCCGCAGATGCCGCTCACTTGGCGCGACGACCCGAAGCTCTCCTCCGCTGGCACCATCGCCGATGTCGGTTCACACGCCTACGACACCGTGCGCTGGATTTTGGGCGAAGAATGTCGGCGCGTGCTCGCCCACGCCGACACCATCACTCCCGCGCGCTTCGACATCGGCGACGTCAACCTGACTGAAGCGCTCGCCCGCGGTTCCGCGGGCCTCACAGCCGAGGCGCGCAAAGGCGGCACGCCGGACTACGCGGCGATCGCCTGGGAGTTCGCGCGCGGCGCAGTCGGCTCCTTCGTTCTCTCGCACGCGCCCTACCTCCGCCGCGGCCTCGTGCCGGAACTGGAACTGCACGGCACCGAGGCCTCGATCACCGTGGACCGCTTCCACGGCAAAGTGACGCGCGGCCTGCCGGACAACTCCGTCGAGGTCATCCACCAAGTCCCGCCCGGCGGGTTTGATATCGGCAACCGCTTCAAACAATGGGTGATCCCCGCCCTGCGCGAAGTCATGCGCGGCGCGCGGCAGGAGGATGTGGACGTGCCCAACCTCCACGATGGGTTGGAGGCGCAGCTTTTCACCGACGCCGTCGTCGAATCGGCAAAGCGCGGGACGTGGATAGAACCCGGCGAGTTCCCTCCGGCGGAAGCGTCGTAGCGGCGGCGTCCCCGTCGCCGGTAGTTCCCGCGGCGTCCCCGCCGCGCGGGGATTGCGCGGCAATCACCGAAGAAGCAAAACATGGAGGACGAATATGACGAAACATCCGAATCCAGTGCCCATCCTTTCTTTCGCCACGGCCATTCTGGCGACGTCGCTTTTCGCTGCCGATAAAGCGGTCGAAGGGTCAATCAACGCGTTTCGCGGTGAAGCAAAGTTTGAGATTCAGCCGCTGTTCGAAGCCGGTCGTTTGCCCAATGTGGTGGTGACCGGCAGGGGCACGGTCATCGTGGTCCACGGGGCCTATGACGGGAGGAAAAAGGAATGGTGGGACAAGGGTGTTCAAGTCCGCCGCAGTGAAGATGCCGGCAAGACTTGGGGCGAGCCCATCACCATCGCCAACCCCGGCTGGAATGCCGGCGGGGCGACCGTGGACGAGGCCAGCGGCGATATCCTCGTCTTTGTGGAGCAGATGATCTGGCCCAAACCCCCGACGGAGCAGGCGATGTATCGCAGCCGCGACGATGGCAGGACATGGACGAAGGAGTTGCCGGTCATCAAACCTGACGCGCAAGGGCGTGCGCCGTCGCTGCACATGGCGGAGCATGGCATCCAGTTGCAGCGCGGAAAACACAAGGGGCGACTCCTGCGGCCAGCGCGTTACTTCGGACCGACCGGTGACCGCCGGGAGAATTTCCCCGTCAGCTTCAACACGGCCATCTACAGCGACGATGGCGGCAAGACCTGGCTGACCAGTGAACCTTTTCCTGCGATGGGGACGGGCGAAGGTTGCGTCGCCGAGCTATCCGACGGCCGGATCTACTACGATTCCCGGCGGCACTGGGATCCGGCCGGCAGCACCTACGACAAGTCGCGGCGCTGGCATGCCTGGAGCCATGACGGCGGTGCCACGTGGAAGGACCTTGCGATCTCGAAGATTTTGCCGGACGGCGCTCGCGGAAAAATCGATCCGGGTTCCGGCTGCATGGCGGGCCTTGTGCGCCTGCCGATCAAGGATCGCGACATCCTGCTCTACAGCAATTGCGACAGTGAAAACGCGGACCGGCAACACGTCACCGTCTGGGCGAGCTTCGACGGCGCCAGGACCTGGCCGATCAAGCGGCGGGTATTCGATGGCCCCAGCGCATACTCCTCACTCGCCGCGGGCCGCCCCGGCACCCCGAGCGAGGGTTGGATCTACACCTTCATGGAAGCCGGCGAGAAGCACCGCTACAGCGGCGGGTCCATCGCCCGGTTCAACCTGAGCTGGCTGCTCAATGGCGACGAGACAGGTGACGGTGAGTTGCCCAACTGGATCGGTAAAAAATAGAGGGACATGTCGGGGGACAGGGGGCAGGCCAGTCCGAGCCATGATTCCCTGCCGCTACCCGCTGCCACATTCCCGGCCAGAAGCGAAATTATAGTGCTGCTTCCGCTCCCTCCCCCGACGCCGTTTCCCGTTCTGAGCGTCCCCGGTGCGGCGGGCGCGAACGCAAGGTCCGGGCTGTAACTGTTCATTGTCGTGCGGAAGCTTCGGTGGTGCTCTATCCGACACATGAAGACTTTTCTTTTCCTGCTCATCGCCGTCGTCGCCTTGCTTGTGACCGCGGTGGCCCGTTCGGCGGAGCCGCTGCGGGTGTTCATTCAGTCCGGCAAGAAAACTCACGCGCCCGGTCTGCATGAGCATCCACAGTTTCTCGCCGACTGGGTAAAGCTCCTCAGCGCCCGCGGCGCGAAATGCGCGGGTGGCGCGGAGTTTCCCAGCGATGAGGAACTGGCGCGCACCGATGTGCTGCTCATCTACACCGCGGATGGCGGCGATCTCGATGCCGGCCGGCGCGCGGCGCTCGGGAAATTTCTCGCCCGGGGTGGCGGTCTCGTGACCGTGCTCGATGGCGTGTGCGGTCACGATCCGCACTGGTGGAAGACGGTCACGGGCGTCGCCTGGGAATACAACCGCACGCGCTGGGTCTATGCGAAGCTGATGCTGCGCTTCCGCGATGCGGTGCATCCGGTGTCGGCGGGCGCGGCGGATTTCGCGCTCGACGACGAGGTTTATGACGGACTGCACGTCCTGCCCGAAGCCAGGGTGCTGGCGGAGTCCGAGTTCCTGCCGGCCAAAAGCGAGCCCGGCACGAAGCCGAGAACGGTGCCGCAAGTCTGGGCGCTGGAAAAGGACGGCTACCGCGCTTTCACCAGTATCCCGGGACTGCGGCTGACCACCTTCAGCGTCCCAGCCTACCGCGCCCTGCTGTTGCGCGGGATCGCCTGGGCCGGACGGCGGGAGAAGAGCGAAGAATTCTGCACTCCGGAAGAGACCGCGGCGCTGCAGGGGCGTGGGACGGGACGCTGAGGAGTCACGAATTGGCGCGAAATTCGCCAATGCGTTTTGATTTGAAACCGAAGATCTTGGAGATGCGACTTTAGATGGTTGTGAGTTTGGCCACAAAGATCACAGAAGACACAAAATGAAATCCCTCATCAATTTGTGCTTTTTGTGATCTAGGTGGCCAAAACTGGCGATTTGAGGGGTGTCACGTCGGTTTGGCTTTGGAAGCTGCCAGTGATTTGGATTTCGATGCCAGGGAGCTTGGCCACAAGGATCACAGAAGACGCAAAAAAGAGTCGTTCGTCTCTAATTAGTTAGGGGCTCGGGTGTTGCTGTGTAAGCTCATCAGGGGATGATCACCTTGAGGCGGACGAAGAGGGGGGCGGAACCCGTAAGTGTATAACTGATCGAGCCTGACTGGTTGCTGAGATTGGCATCCAAGCTGGCAACAGGCTCCCACGACTGGAGGTCGATGGAGGTTTCAACGACGAACCATTCGCCACTGTTTGCATTATACTGGGTGTGGGGGATTTTGCCTGCATTGGGCCAGGTCACTGATTTGGTGCCGTTCATGGCGGTCACAACACCTGGGAGGGTGATCAGGCCAGGCTGGTCCATGAAATAGGCCACGCCATTGAGCACGCCGTCATTGTTGGTATCCACATGGGGGAAATCGTGGCCTACGTTGATGCCCGCCCAAGGGAAGTAGCCGCCGGTGGCGCTAAAGATAAATTGATTTTCCGTACGGACCACATTGCTGATGCGGAATTCGTCAACGAGCCCGTCAAAATTACTGGAGTTCCAGTTTCCAACCTGGAAACTGCCGCCAACGGCGTAAGCGCCAGTGGCGGTGGAACTAAATGTCTGCACCAGATTGGCCTGAGTCGCACTTTCCTCCACCTTCGTCCAATAGAACTTGAGAGGAGAGCCGCCCGCGTTGTTCCCATCGAAGGTCACGGCAAAATGATACCAATCGGTGGTCGTAAGGGTGGGGATCAATCCTGACGTTGTTGTGAAGAGCGTCGGCCCATTCGGCAATCTGAGCGTAAAGGTGGGATTAGCACTGCCGGCATCATTCATAACGAGCCTTGTCGTGATTCCGCCGTCGTCGCCAGTCTCGAATATATACCCCGAGTTGCTGCCATTCCATTTGATCATTCCATCAATGGTGAACGCACCGCTGGTGCTACCCAGAAGTTCGGTTGCAGTAATACTGGTTTTGGGGGCCAGACCGCCCGGGGGAACCCCATAAGCGTCGTTACCCCGCCTGAACTCGAAGTGGTGGCCGTTAAGACCATTACCACCTTGATGGTCGAGCTGGCCGGCCCCTCCGAACCCGGTGTAGCCCGTGCCTCCCATGATTCCCGCCTTGTAGGTGGGGTCAAAGTAGCCGTCGTCCAACCGCCACGCGGGTCCGACGACGCCGGGAGCGTCCACAGGGTAAAGGCGGCCTGCATGATTATGCGGGTCTGGGCCGTCCACCATAACCAGCGCCTCGTCGAAGTGCCAGAGGTGGAGGGTGTTCGCGTCCGGAGTGTATGGTCCGTTGACCGCAGCGGAGGCGAGGCCTGCGGAGGTCAAGAGAAGGATGGGGATAAGGCGGTTCATGATGAGCTGGGTTAATGGTGGAGTTACCTGGATGATCGGATTGAAACTTGCTGCATACGCTGCCGCGCCGCTGTGTCGGGAGTATTTTTGCTTGCTGCTGTTCTGTCGAGATACAAAAAACCCGGACACCGAAGTGTCCGGGTTTAGTGATTAAACCGCAGCGAGACTACGCCCGGCGCCTGCGCATGAGCAGACCCGCGGCACCCAGCAGAATGGACAGGGTCGTGGTCGGCTCGGGAACGGCGAAGATAAAGTCGCCGGAGCCACGGGCGACATTGCTGATGCGGAATTCGTCAACCTGCCCGTCAAAATTTTGACCACCCCAGTGTCCAACCTGGAAACTGCCGCCAACGGCGTAAGCGCCAGTGGCGGTGGAACTAAATGTCTGCACCAGATTGGCCTGAGTCGCGGTTTCCTCCACCTTTGTCCAATAGAATTCGAGGTCCGAGCCGCCCGCGTTGTTCCCATCGAAGGTCACGGCAAAATGATACCAATCGGTGGTCGTAAGGGTGGGGATCAATCCCGACGTTGTTGTGAAGAGCGTCGACCCATTCGGCAATCTGAGCGTAAAGGTGGGAGTGGCACTGCCGGCATTATTCATAACGAGCCTTGTCGTGACTCCGCCGTCGTCGCCAGTCTCGAATATATACCCCGAGGCGCTGCCATTCCATTTGATCATTCCATCAATGGTGAACGCACCACTGGGGCTGCCCAGAAGTTCGGTTGCAGTAATACTGGTATTGGGGGCCAGACCGCCCGGGGGAGTCCCAAAAGCGTTGTTACCCCGCCTGAACTCGTAGTGGTGGCCGTTAAGACCATTACCACCAGGATGGTCGAGTTGGCCGGCCCCGCCGAACCCGGTGTAGCCCGTGCCTCCCATGATTCCGGATTGGTAGGTGGCATCATAGTAGCCGTCGTCCAGGCGAAAGTTACTGTCCACGACGTCCACAGGGTAAAGGCGGATTAAAGTAAAATTCGGCGTAAACAGCTCCTCGTCGAAGTGCCAGAGGTGGAGGGTGTTCGCGTCAGGGGTGTAGGTACTGACCACTCCGAAGGCAAGACTGCCGGAGGTCAGGAGAAGGATTGGAGTGAGGAGTTTCATGATTTTATGTGTTGATTGCTGAGGTTGATTGCTGGTGCTGCGCAGACATCAGATTCACCGATGAAACCCGTCACCGTTTCACACCTGACTGAGGACGCAACGTGGCGAAAATGCCCTCCCCCCCCCCCCGAGTGCAAGCAAAATTTTCAAAAATTTTACACCGGGTTCCTTCCAGCCCGTTCGCCGGAGGGCGCGTGTCAAAAGGAACTCCGCCCGGCACCGCATCCTGCCCGCCTGGATGCGGATCGCGGAATTGATGCGCCGTTCGTAGTCGGAGACGCTGGTGACGTATTTCACGGCGGTGATGATGGTGATGCGGAGGAGCCGGAACGTGTTCGCGACGGCCAGCGCGCCGGGCCTGCGGCCTTCTCCTCTCCCTTGGCACCCGGATCAATTTTTTCGGGAGCACGCCGAGGCCATCGGACGTAGCGACGGTTCGATGACGGGAGGAAACCGCGGCGGACGCGGAGGGCGCGGCGGTCAAGGAGCGGCGACATTCCTGTCGCCGACCACCATTTGCGCCGGAGGAGCACATGCTTTGGCAAGGCGGCTGCCGGTGCGAAACCAGGGAGTTGCTTTTGCCGCCGAACGGCGCACCGCCGCCTTGCCAAGGGTGTGAGCGCCTCCGGCGCTTTCTGCCGACGGCGACAGGAATGTCGCCGCTCCCTGCCGCCCACCGGCCGCTTCCGGTCCTGAATTCAATCACGCCCGTCTGCTCCCGTCGCTGGACCTGATTCTAATCACGCCCGACGAAACGGCGGCGCTGCAGGGTCGCGGGACGGGACGCTGAGGCGCCCGCGGTTTCAGGGTTGTGCACCTTTACCATAAAAACGTGAATGGGGATCGAGCCGCGATGGTTTGGAAGTGAGCGGGGCGGGGGTTGAAAGGCGGATTTGCGCGGCGATCAGCCGGAGAGCAAGCGGGCGGTCTCCGAGCCATTTTCCGCCCAGCCAGCGTCTCAGAATGTAGGTGAGCAGCAGCGTCCAGCGTTGCTCGATGGTCCATCGCTCCGCGATGGCGTTCACTCGCGCCAGGGTGTTGCTCACGGCACGGATGGCTTCGCCGATGATCCCCGCTTTTTCGTGCTGCAAACTCACTTTCACCGTGCGCTGCCCGCCGTGCCGCAGCAAGCGCCCGACTCCGCTCAGCAGCGCGGGCCGGCTCGTGATCGTTTCTCGGCTAATCCCACGACCCGCCCATGAGGTGAACAGCGTCAGCTTTCCAGCCTGCCTATTTCTTCAGCAGTTCCACCATCGCGCGGCCCATCGCTTCGCCGACATCCATATAGACTTCGGCCTTGCCGCCGTAGTGGCCGTTGCCGCTGCCGCCTTGCGCCATCGGGTTGGTGTAGATGGTGGCGACGTTGCCTTTGAATTCGGGATACTTGCCGGTGGCACCGTCCACGGCGAGATGCGCGTCGAGAACCAGAGCCCCGTTGCCGGTGCCGCCTTTGGCTGACTCGCCCATCGTCGCGAGCACGAACTTCGCGTTCGGCGCGTTGAATTCCTTCCGCACCGACTTGATGAAATGCACGAGGTTCTTCTCGTATTTCGCGGCGTGTCCGGGATTGCCGGCGTCCTTTTCGCCCTGCCAGAAAAAGAATCCGGCGACCTCGTATTTCGTCGCGCCGGGGTAGTGCTTGTCGAGTTCGGAGAGCACGGTCTTCGCGTAGGAAAGATCGTCGTCCCACTGCTTGCCGGCATACCAGTCAATCGGCTTGCCGGCCTTGTCCACCCACGGCGCGGGTTCGGTCTTGAGGCCCTTGGCGGGATCCATTTCCCACGACTCCGGTTTGTCCTTGTAGCCGGCATAGACCATTTTCTTTTCCACGCCCGCCTTGTCCTTGAGGACGAACTCGAAGCGCTCGCTGCCGGGCGGGAGAAGGTCCCAACTCAGGCTGCGATTGCCGATGCAGCTTTTCAAAATGAGCACCGGCGCCTCAATGGCGTCGCCCACGAGCGGCGCAATGCCGAACTCCGGCCCGATGGTCTTGCACGTCTTCACCGTCATCCACTCGTTGTTGAACCGCTGCATCCCGCCGCCGCGCCCCGACATCACGCGGGCGTAGCGCACGTCCTTCCGCTCCACCCACGCGCCTGCGTCGTCCACGAGGTAGGGATATTTTTTCTTCTCCTTCACCGCAAACTCCAGCGACCCATCCGGCCCGCCGACTTTGCCGAGCCCGACCATGTTCGACTGCCCGAGCAAAATGAAAACCTGCACCGGCTTCGCCATGTCAGCAGGCTTGCCGTCGTGCGGTTTGATTTCCGGCGGCGCGGCGAACGCGGTGGTGAGAAATGCGGCGGTGGTGATGAGTATGTGGAGTTTCATGGGTGAGCGATGGTTGAGTATTAGCGTGCTGGAGTCAGGTTGTTTTTTCTGATGGGGAGGCGGGCTTTGAGTCCGCTTCGGCCACGCCGGGAACACCGAATTTCCGAGCGGGTGATTCGAAAGGTCCACTCATTCTTTTTTGAAAGCCTTGTGCCGCGCATCTCCGCCGGAGAGCAGGTACGCCATCAGATCCATCAACTCGTCACGGTTCATGCCGGAGATCGTTCCCGGAGGCATGATGGAGACTTGCGAGAACTCGACGCTCTCCACTTTGTCTGCGGGAGCTTTGGTGAGCTGGTTCAAATCGAACGGATTCGATGCGACGGCGAGTTCCTTGTCGTTGCGGAAAATCAGACCGCCCGAGAGCGCGCCGACGTCTTTGAGCGTCACGCTGCTCGCCATGTATTGCTCGGAAAGCCGCCCCTTCGGGTCGAAGGCCATCGCAATCCACGAGCCCTGCGACTCGGGCACTGTGAAAAGCAACTCCGCATCGAAGTCTTCGCGTAGCGAGATGCCGGTGTCTTTGTCGAGAACCAGCCGCGGTGAAGCGGCGGGTTTCTGCACACCCGCGATGGACGACAGAAAGATTGAGGACAGAAAAATGAGGCGGATATTTTTCTGTCCCCAATTTTTCTGTCGAAAAGTGCAGTGCGATTTGAAGTTCATGCGGCGTTACTTAACGGGCACCAACCCGCATATTTCACACCCTCTCTCCGCAACGCGCGCGCAACCTTGCGTAGCGCAGGCTTCCAAGCCTGCTGTGTCGCCGACTTCCAAGTCGGCAGGGTGTCCGGCCTGCCAGAGCCGCCGCGGATTGGGAAATCCGCGATACAGCAGGCTTGGAAGCCTGCGCTACACTCGGCGCTGCTCCGTCTGTGAAATATGCGGGCTAAAACCTCCGCCCCCCTCTATCCATCATGATCCACTCCTCGAAACTGACGAACTTGGGTTACCGTGCGGCGGGGCGCGCTTTGAATTCCGCGAGGCCCACCAGCTCCGGCGTGGCGGTGCTGGCCTCGATGTCGGCGATGGTTTTCTCGACGAGGGCGGCGTGCTTCGCGTGCGGGGCGTGCGCGAGGAGGGCGGCGCGCATTTCGCGGAGCTGCGGGAGCACGGCTTTGGCGTGGGTGCCGTAGCGCGGGAGGTAGTCGAGGCATCGCTTCACGCGGTCGCCTGCGCCCCAGCGCGCGGGTTCGGCAACGGTCACGCAGAGGGCCATGCCTTCGCGGATGTGCAGGCGCGAGAGGAGATCGAGGCCGGCGAGGCGGATGCCGTCGCCGAACATTTCGTTGCTCGGCGCGATTCGCTCGATGGCTTTGGCGATGGCGGGCAGCAGCGCGATGAGGTCGGCGTCGGTGAGGTCTTTGAGCGATTTGCCGACGGAGCCGCGGACGACGCTGTCTTCGTTTTGCAGGAGCGCCTGCACGGCGGGGTAGAGCATTTTCCGGTCAACGCCTTCGAGCGAATCGGCGAGGATGCTGCGCGGGCCGCGCTTGCCGGGATAATTCGAGAACAGCGCGATGGCGGCGGAGCGTTGTGCCATGCGGCGTGGGTCGGCGGGGTTCGGGCGCACGGTCATCGCGAGCAGGTCGCTCACGCTGGCTTTGCGGGCCTCGGGGCCGAGCGCCGGGATGGATTCGGCGGCGAGGGATTGCAGCCACGGGTCGGTGTCCTTGAGCGCGGCGCGGAGTTGCGGCGCGGCGGCATCGGCGCGCGGGCCGAGTGCGCCGAGGGCTTCGCACGCGCCGTAGCGGGTGGCGCGATTTTTGTCGGCGAGCAGCTTGAGCAGGGCGGGGAGGTGGTCGCCATCGCTTTTGCCGAGCGCGGCAGCGGAGCGCTGGCGGACAAAGGGCGACCAGCTTGAGAGGCCGGTGAATAGCTGCTCGGTGGTGCGTTTTTCGTAGCGGTTCTCGTCGCCGCGATACGCGAAGTCGCGCCCGGCGGCGATGACCTCGGCGGTTTGCGCGGCATTGAGCGCGGGCACGGTGAACGGCTTTTTCCCAGTGAGGCGCAGGCTTTTCAGCGGCAGCGCGTGATCGAGCAAGTGGCTGCCGCTCGTGTCCCAGCGGGTGTAGTTGTTGTTTTCCTCCTCGCCGACGGGCGAGCCTTGGTAGCGCCAGCTCGCGTCCCACTGGCGCGCGAGGTCGTAATACCACGATTGCTCGCGCTGATACGCGCCGGTGGCCAGCGGGCCGCAGCGCGCGACGCCCTGCATGGCCCAGAGCACGTTGAAATAATTCCCCGTGTGCCCGCGCTCGCGCTCGCTGTAGGCGGCGGTGGTCATCTTCGCGAAAAACTCCGCGGCCTCACGGTCGCCGAGCAGGTCGAAGAGCACCGCGGCGGCGGCGCACTTGCCATTGTCCTCATGCGCGGGGAACGGCTGATGGTCGCCGTAGGGCACCGCGCCTTTGTTCACATACCAGCGGAGAAAACCAGACGCCTTCGCAATGGCGCGATCGAGGTCGGGATCCTTCACGCCGGCTTCGCGCGCGAGCACCATGCCGATGGTGAGCGGCAAGCCGGGCGCATTCATCGCGCCGTAGCCGCCGAGATTTCCGTCCGGCTGCGCAAAGCGATGTCCCCATGTGCCGACGCCGCTCTGCCCGCGTGCGGTCTCCAGTGCGAGCCGCGTGAGGCCGGGCATCACCGACTGGTCGCCGGTCGCCATCACGTATTCCGCAGCGAGCGCCATCGCGTAGCCGTAAAACCACGAGAGATAGCCGCCCGTCTTAAAGTCCGCGGCCCACTGCGCCTCGCGTTTCAAGAGCGGGAGCCACTCCTTGTTGCCGCTCGCGAGCAGCGCGAGTCCGTTGAGCGCGCGCGGAATCGGATTGAGGCCCTTCGTGTAGGTCTTCTCGTCAGCCATCCGTTTCGCCAGCGACGCGCTGCCCAGCTCGAAGATGCGCTTCGATTTCGCGCAATCATACGGCGCAGTCGCGCTGTAGGTGCCGAGCGCCGCGAGCTTCAACTCCGCCGCCTCCGACTTCCCCGCACGCCAGCGCAACACCCGCAGCGCGCCATTCTTTGATTCCGCCGCCGTGATTGCTTTCGCAAAAGACACGCGCGCATCGTCAGCGAAATTCTTCCCATCCACGCCGAGAATCACATCACCCGCCGCGAGCACGCCATCCGCCGGAGAGCCTGCAGCCACCTCCGTCACGAGAATCTGCCGGGCATCATGCGAGTGCCCGTTCGCGGTGAAAATCCACCCGCGCGCCCCCGTCGGCCCGAGCGTCCAGTCGTGCGGCGCGTTTTTGGCCAGCGTGTCGCCCTTGGTAAAATCGGGCATCGGATTGTCTTTCGGCGCAGCCAGCGCGGACGAAGCGAAGCCGAGCAGAACGGCGAAGGTGAAAAGGATGCGTGGTTTTTTCATGGCTGGTTTTGTGGAATCTCATTCGCCGCGTAGCGGGCGTCTTGAGTGCAAGCAGGTTTGGGGGAGGAATTTCATCGCGGCGGTCATTCGATGATGAGCACTGGCGGGCCGAGCACATCCATTTTGGGCGAGATGCCGAGCCCGGGCGCTGTGCCCGCGGACATGCGGCCATTCACGCGCTGCGGGGCGCCGCGGGCGGTGCTCACGGTCACGTAGCTGTTGAAATCCGTGCTCGTGAAAAGGAACTCCGGCGGCGTGCTGTGCGCGAGGTGCGCGATTGCCGCGGTCGCGATGTCGCCGCCCCACGTGTCCTCGAGCGTCATCGCGATTCCCATGCTCACGCAGAGGTCTCGCGCCTGCCGGATCTTCGTGAGGCCGCCGAGCTTGCTGATTTTCAAATTCACCACGTCCATCGCGAGGTCGGCCTTCGCGCGGAGCAGCACGCCGAGGTCGTCAATGTTCTCATCGAGCACAAACGGGTGCGGCGTCTGCCGGCGCACCGCGAGGCATTCCTCATACGTCAGGCACGGCTGCTCGATGTACACGTCCACGTCGCGCACCGCTTTCGCCACGCGCACGGCCTCGTGCTGCACCCAGCCGGTGTTTGCATCGGCCACGAGCCGGTCGCCCGGCTGGAGTTTTTCCGCGACGGCGAAAATGCGCGCGATGTCCGTGTCCGGATCGCCGCCGACCTTGAGCTGGAAGCGCCGGTATCCTTCCGCGCGATAGCCGGCGACTTTCGCCGCCATCTCGTCCGGCGATTCCTGCGAGATGGCGCGGTAGAGCGTCACGTCGTCGCCGTAGCGCCCGCCGAGCAATTCGCACACGGGCATTCCCGTCGCCTGGCCGAGGATGTCCCAGCACGCGATGTCCACGCCGCTTTTCACGTACGGATGCCCCTTCATCGCGGCGTCCATCGTGCGATTCAGCTTCGCGAGCTGGCGCGGGTCTTCGCCGAGCAAGTGCGGCCCCAGCTCGCGCAATCCCGTGCGGACGCCCTCGGCATACGCGGGCAGATAGACCGGCCCAAGCGGACACACCTCGCCGCAGCCCACGAGCCCCGCGTCCGTCTCCACGCGGACGATGGTGCTGTCGAAGACCGTCACGGATTTTCCGCCGGACCATTTGTAGGTGGTCTCGACGAGCGGAAGTTCGACGCGATAGGCGAGGATGCGGGTGATTTTCATGGATTTGAAAAGGCACGCGCAAGGGCGCTGGGCAATTCAATAACGCTGGCAAGGCGGGGCTTGCGCGCTCAGAGCCGGGCGAGAAGCCGCCCGAGGTCCACGTGCTTCTCGGCGAGTTCCTGGATGCGCGTGATCTTCTCCGTGTCGCCGGGCAGCGTCTTGATTGTCATCGAGTGGATGCGGCTGGCTATGGTGTAGCTGTCGAGCGGCGAGGCGATGGCCGGGAGTTCGCTCTCGTGCAGGAGCTTCATGACGCTTTCGTGCGGGCGGAAGCCGCCGCTGAGCACGATGCCGCAAAGCCCGCGAGGGTGCCTGCCGACGAGCGCCGCGGCGGTGGCGAGGATGTCCTCGCGGTCGCCCGGCGTGACCACGAGTGTACCGGGGGTGAAGTCCTTGAGAAGGTGCCCGCTTTCCATGTCGCCGATCAGCACGCGGCGGGCGAGGCGGCGGGCGCTGACTCTGGCATTGATGAATTCGCCCTTCACCGCCTTGCACACCTGCCCGAGCGTGGGGTGCGTGAGCACGGGGTCGGCCGGGATGGCGCCAAACATCTCGACGCCGAGCCTCTCGAATCCACGGCGCGCAAACTCGACCACATGCTCGTATTTTTCAGGCAGCACCTTGTTGAGAATCACGCCGAGCAATTCCACGCCCTCCTTTTCAAAAAGCGCGCGGTTCAGTGCGACTTCGTCAATGGGCCGTCCGATGCCGCCCTCCGCGACGAGGATTGCTTTCGCGCCAAGCAGCTTCGCGACGCGCGCATTGGAGAGGTCGAAGACCGACCCGACGCCCGCGTGGCCCGTGCCCTCGATAAAAACGAAATCCTTCTCCCACGCCGCGCGGTCGAACGAATTCTGGATGCGCCGCACGAGGAGGTCGGTGTTCGACTGCTGGATGAATTTGCGCGTGAACTCGGGCTCGACGGCGATCGGGCTGATGTCGCCGAGCGGCGTCGCGATGCCGAACGTCGAGTCAATGAGCACCGTGTCCTCGTCCACCTTGTTCCCCTCGATGTCCGCGAACCGCTGGCCGACGGGCTTGATGAAGCCGACACGCCCGCGCGCCTTGCGCATGGCGTTGAAAAGGCCGAGCGCCACGGTGGTCTTGCCGTCGTTCTGCTGGGTTGCGGCGATGAAAAGGCGCGGCGTGACGTTGTTCACACGAGCCCCGGATATAGTTCGCGAAAGCGGATCGCCTGGAGGCCGACGGTCGCAGCGACGCCGAGGATCTCCTCCTCGCCTGCGCCGCGCGAAAGGTCGGCGCAGGGCTTCGAGAGCCCGAGCAGGAGCTGGCCGTAGGCCTCGGCGCCGGCGAGGTATCTCACGAGTTTTGCGGCGATGTTCGCGCTGTTGAGATCGGGGAAGACGAGCACGTTGGCCTTGCCCGCGACGAGGCTGCCGGTGGCCTTGATCGTCGCGAGGTCGGGCACCAGCGCGGTGTCCGCCTGCATCTCGCCGTCAATTTCCATCTCCAGCCCGGCCTCCGCGGCCTGTTGCTTCGCGAGCGCGGCAGCAGCGGCGATTTTCCGGACGGCCGGCTGTTGCGAGGCGCCCTTGTTCGAGAAGCTGAGGAAAGCCACGCGCGCTTTGTTGCCAGTGAGCTGCCGGCACACATTCCCGGTCTGGATGCCGATGTGCGCGAGCTGCTCCACAGTCGGCTCGGGAATCACGGCGCAGTCCGCAAAAAAAATCACGCCGCGCTCCCCGTAGCGTTTGTTGCTCAGGTCAAGCATCTGGCAGCTCGAGATCATCCGCTCGCCGGGCAGCGGCGTGATGAGGGTGATGAGCGGCCGCAGCGTGCTCGTGGGCGTGAGTCCCGCGCCGACCACGAGGCCGTCCACGAGGTTGTATTGCAGCATCATCGCGGCAAAATAGTTCGGCTTCATCAGCGTCTCACGCGCCTGGTCGGCCGCCATTCCCTGATAGCGGGCGACGCGCGCCAGGCGCGGGATGAAGTTCTCGAGTTCCGACGAGGCCGCCGGGTCCACGATGCCGATGTGATCGAGCTTCACGCCCTCCGCCGTCGCGGCAGCCTCCACCTCCTTGCGATGACCCAGCAGGATCGGCGTGCCCAGCTTCAGCCGCGCAAACTCGCCTGCCGCGCGCAGCACGGCGGGCTCGGTGCCCTCGGGAAATGCAATCCGCTTCGGGTGCCGCTTGAGCTTCTCAAAAACCGTCTCGATGAACCGTGACATGACGCGCGGAGTGAATGCCGGACGGTGTGCCGTGACGAGGGAAAACTCCACAGCCTGCCGGATGCGGGCGCCCCGCGAAAAGCCGAGGCTCGCATCCCACCGCCGGGTTCATTACACCGCGCGGCGATGAATTTTCAGCCGACCGCAGCAGCCGCAGCATGACGTGGGATTACCTCATCGTCGGCGCCGGTTTTTCCGGTGCGGTGCTGGCGGAGCGCCTCGCCAGCCAGCGCGGCGCGACGTGCCTGGTCATTGACCGGCGTGATCACATCGGCGGCAACGCGCACGACCGCGCGGACGCGGCGGGCGTGCTCATCCATCCTTACGGGCCGCATTATTTCCGGACCAACAGCGACCGCGTCGTGGAGTATCTGAGCCAGTTTACCGCGTGGCATCCGGTGGAATACAAGGTCCTCTCGCACACCCACGGGCGCTACTGGCAGTTCCCGATCAATCTCAACACATTCGAGGCGCTCATCGGCCGCCCGAGCACGCCGGAGGAAATGGCCGCGACGCTCGCGGAATGGCGCGTACCGATCGCCTCACCATGCAACAGCGAGGAGGTCATCATCAGCCAGGTCGGCCGCCGACTTTACGGGATGTTCTTTGAAAACTACACGCTCAAGCAGTGGCGGCGGCATCCGCGCGAGCTGGATCCGAGCGTCTGCGGACGCATCCCGGTCCGCACGAATCGCGACGACCGATTTTGCGACGAGAAATTCCAGGCGCTCCCGCGCGCCGGCTACACGGCGATGTTTGGACGGATGCTCGCGCAGCCGGGCATCGAGGTGCGTCTGCGCACGGATTTCCGCGAGGCACGCGCGCAAATCCCGCACCGGCACCTCATCTACACTGGCCCCGTGGACGAATACTTCGGCAACCGTCTCGGCCCCCTGCCGTGGCGCTCGTTGCGTTTTGAAATGGAGACGCTGCCCGTAGAATTTGCCCAGCCCGCGATGCAGGTGAACTACCCCAACGACCACGACTACACCCGCGTGGTGGAAATCAAACACGCGACCGGCCAGAAGCTCCCGCACACGACCATCGTCCGCGAATTTCCGCAGGACTACGCAGCCGGCCTTGAACCGTACTATCCGATCCCCGCCCCGGACGCCCGCGCACTTTACACCCGCTACGCCGAACTCGCGGCGGTGGAAAAAGGCGCCACCTTCGTCGGCCGACTCGCCACCTACCGCTACTACAACATGGACCAGTGCGTCGCCGCCGCGCTGACCGAGTTCGAGAAACTCCCTCCCCTGCCGCACTGACACATTTCAATGTGAAACCAGATGCCCGTCCGGACACCCAAACTCAAAACCGACAAGAATTGAACCGCCGCTACGGCGCGACGATGCGATACAAACGGGCGGAGGCTGTGCTCGGGTCGGTGTAATACCACCGCCCGAAAATAAGTGGACTGATTCCGGTGGGGCGCGTAGCGCCAGGCCAACAGGCGGGGGCGCGGAACGAACCCCCGGAACCGGTTGAGAACAATTCCCGGCCGCAAAAATGGGGCAAGAGGTTCCTCGACATTCCCCGGGAGGCTGCTAATGGGGTATATGAAATCAACCAGCAGTTTTTCGCGTCGGGGCCCTGATTTGGTGGCCGAGGAGATCGCAACGGTGCTTTCCGTTAAGACTTCGTTCGAGTTCAAAAACCTGTTCACAGTCGTTCACGCGAATCTCAAAGCGCGCAATGCGTCAAGGGGAGGCGAGGAGATGCTCCGCCTGCGGGCTTACGAAAAACTTCAGCGGCTCGTCGAGTTGGGCATCGTGAAACGGACAGGGAAAGAGTATCGCGGAGTCCCCGCGGCAGTGGCTGGTTTCTTGAAGGAAGCCGCGGCTCAGAATGTGGAATTCGAAGCCATCAAGCGGAACCGCGTGACTGCGAACACGACTAAATAATGTGGAGCGCACGCAGCTCATCAAGCTGCGAAACCCGCGACTATTAAAATCCGGCCCCCGCCTCCGCGCAGTACAGCGGCGCTATTTTTTCGCCGCCGATGCGGCGGCATTCGCTTCCTGTGTTTTTTGGAAAAACTGCCCGAGCACCTGGTAGAGCCGGCGCGCGCCAGCCGGCGTCATCGCGATGCGCGTGTGGATCGGCAGCGTGCTCGATCCGGTGCCCTGGTCGGGAATCAGGCCGCTCGAGAAATCGAGGAAGATTTCCTCCTGCCCCGTCGTGAGGACGACCTGGTTCGCGTAGCGCGCGGTCATGTCCTCGTATTTCACCTGGATTTTCATTTGCTGTTGCTTGGGTTCGTTGGCCATGGCGCGGACTGGTAATGGGCCTCGCGCGGCTTGGCAATTGCCGGCGCGAAAAAAAACGCGGCGACTTTCCCGCTTCCCGCGCGCGGGCCGATCAGCCACACCACGCGCGTGCAAGACCTCCGCGACTTCAAGGGCAAACTGCTCCTCATCCTCGGCCTCGGCCTGCTCGTCCTCGTCTGGCAGTCGCTCGAACGCGGCAAACTGGTCGTTTATTGCGCGCATGATTCCGTGTTCTCCGAGGCGGTGCTGCGCGATTTTGAAAAACAGACGGGCATCGCGGTGACGGTGAAGTTCGACACGGAGGCGACCAAGTCGCTCGGCCTCGTCGAGCAGATCATCCGCGAGGAGAAAAATCCGCGCTGCGACGTGTTCTGGAACAACGAACTGCTCGGCACGCTCGACCTTGCCGAACGCGGACTGCTCGATCCGCACAAGGGCGCGGGGTGGACGCGCATGCCGGAACGGTTCCGCGACGCCGATGGCCGGTGGGCGGGCTTCGCTGCGCGGCTGCGCGTGACGATCCATCGCGCCGGGACCACCTGGACCAATGACGCGCTGAACGACGATCTCACCCGCTTCGCGCTCGCCAAGCCGCTCTACGGCACGACGCTCACGCACTACACCGCGCTGTGGAGCCTGTGGGGCGGCGATCGCACGAAAGCGTGGCACCACGGCACGCGCGAGCACGGCCTCGTGGAGGTGAATGGCAACGCCGCGGTGAAGGACATTGTCGCCGGTGGACGGTGCGACGCGGGCTGGACGGACACGGATGATTACTTCGCCGCGAAGGACGCCGGGGCGGCCGTCACCGCGACGCCCGTGCGACTGGAAAATGGCGCGACCATCTGCATCCCGAACACCGTCGCCATCATCCGCGGCACCAAGCGGCCCGCCGACGCGCGGAGGCTCGCGGATTTCCTCCTGTCCGCGCGAACGGAACTCGCGCTGGCAAAATCCAGGAGCCGCCAGATCCCCCTCGGCCCGCTCGACGAAGCAGGCGCCGCGCAGATCCCGGACGAG
This sequence comes from Prosthecobacter debontii, assembly GCA_945861385.1. Lineage (GTDB taxonomy): Bacteria > Verrucomicrobiota > Verrucomicrobiia > Chthoniobacterales > Chthoniobacteraceae > SXWH01. The sequence goes on along the minus strand of CAMAUI010000032.1, from coordinate 14,310 downwards.
GTTCGCGCGCTCATGCCCGCGGCCGCCGGGGGACTCCCGCTTTCGGGCCTGCTGAAAGCGCGCAACGAATGCCTCGAATGGCTGAAGGACGAATATCTCAGATGACAGCGCACCGGCCCCGCCAATGAGCATCGTCGAAGCGACCCTCTTCTCGCTCGCACGCGCGGGCACCGTTGCGCTGGCCTCGCTCGCGATCCTGCTCGCCGCGGGCCCGGGGATTTGCGCGGCATCACGCGGCTTCCGCTCCTGGGCATTGTGGGTCGTGGCGGCGGCCCTGCTCACGCCGGGGTTCTCGATCGCGTTCCTTTTCCAACTCGTCTTCATGGAGCGAAGTCCGGGTTCCCGCGAAGGGCTGCTGGCTTTCCTGATGTTCTCGCGTTACGCGGCGGCGGCGTTGCTCGTCGTGTGGCTCACGCCCGCAGGGATGTCGGCGGAGGCGGTGCATTGCCTGCGGGGATGCGCGGCCACGTCGTGGTGGCGGAGGCGGGTCTGGGAGATGCGCGCATTCGGTCGCGGGCTGTGGCTCGGGTGCGCAGTGGTGTTCCTGCTTGCATTTCAGGAGTTCGAGTTTGCGACGACCTGGAACATGCGCGCGTGGACGGTGTCGCTGTTCGACGCACAAGTGGGCGGTCTGAGCCTCGGCGAGTCCCTTCGGCTGGCGGCGCTTCCGTTCGCCATCCAGGCGGCGCTCATCGCCATGCTCGCGATATGCGCGCGGCCCGGGGCTGCGATGCCAGATGTCGCGGGACGTCTGGGATCGCGGGGAGCGATCATCGTGTTGCCGGTTGTCCTGGCGCTGGGATTCGCGATGAGCGCGCTTGTCGTTGTGCTCGAAGTTGTGATGGCCCCGCAGACGTTTCTTCGCAGCAGCGTGCTTGCTCTCGCGCCATGGCGCGAAATCGCGAACAGCGCCGGCTTGTCCGCCGTGGCGACGATCTTCGCGTGGCTGCTCGCGGGATGGATCGAAGGCCGCCGTGGCTGGCGATGGCTGTTCGCGCTTCCGGGATTGTTGGGCCCGCTCCTCTGCGGCCTGATGCTGCTGGCCCTGCTGCAAACCCCGCCGCTGCATTTACTCCGCGACACGATTTTCCCCGCGGTGCTCGGCCTTGCGCTCGTGTTGCTGCCGTTCGCGCTGCTGCTGCGCTTCGGCATCGGGACGACCCGCGACCGCCCCGCGCTGCATGTGGCGCGGGCCGCTGGTGCGCGGCGCGCGGTGTGGCAGCTCGACGGCTGGCCGCGGCTGTGCGCGCTGCTGTTGCTGTTCTGCTTCGGCTACGGTGACTTCACGATCAACGCGCTGCTCGCGCCACCGCAATTCACATCGGCGGGCGTCCGTCTGCTCAACCTTATGCACTACGGGCCGAGTGCCTCGCTGATTGTGATGTTTTGCCTCGCCTTCGTGGTGCCGCTGGGCGCTGCGCTGTTGACCGCGCTTGCCGCGCGCTTCTATCCACAGCGCCGTGCAGGATGACGCCCTCTTCGCTCTCGAATCCGTGACGCTGCGTCCCGCGCGGCTGCGCGATGTGTCACTCGTGATCCCGCGAGGCATCACCGCCGTGCTCGGCGCATCGGGCGCAGGGAAGACTTCGTTGCTCAATCTGCTCGCGGGTTTTGAAAAGCCCGGCAGCGGAAAAGTGCTCGGCGATCTCCGCACGGCGTGGGTGCCGCAGGGCGACGGGCTCTGGCCGGATTGCACGGCGCACAGGCATCTGACGGAATGCGGTGCCAGCAGTGGCGAGGCGGACCGGCTGCTTGCCGCATTCGACATCGCGCACTGCGCAAAATCCCGGCCTGTAAAACTCAGCCATGGCGAGCGGAACCGGCTAGCGGTCGCGCGCGCGCTGGCAATGGGCACCCGCACGCTGGTGATGGACGAGCCGCTCGCGCATGTGGACTCCGCCCGCGTGGGAAAATACTGGCGGGCAATCCGCGAACACATCGAGGGCACCGGTGCATCATTCGTCTTCGCCACGCACGCGCCGGAAATCGCGCTCGCCGAGGCCGGGTATGCGGTATGCCTTCGCGAAGGCGCGGTGCTGTTCAGCGGGAAAATCGAGACGCTGTACGATCAGCCGGCATCGGAGGAGATCGCGGATTTCCTCGGCCCGGCGAACTGGCTCACGCCCGATGACGCGCGCCAGTGGCTACGCGAGACGTGGCGGGAGGCGCGATGCCTCCGCCCGGAGCGGCTGCTCGTGGAGACGGCGGAGGACGGGGCGCATGTCGTGACGGGTTCGCGCTTCCTCGGTTCGCATGCGGAGACGGAAGTGCGGGCGGAAAATGGCGTCGCGCGAACATTCATCCATCGCCCGGGCGGGCCGCCAGCGGCGGGTACACGGGTGAGACTGCGCGCGCTGCTCCATGCGATCCTGTGTTTCGCGGCGATGGCATTTTTCTCCGCCGGCTGCAAACGCGACGACGGCGCACCCGTCCTCCCGGTGAAGTCATGGCGCACCTGGATGCTCCCGCCCGAGGGAGCGACGCAGCCGACTGCGCGCTCGATGGCCGCAGGACCACGCGACGAACTGGCCGTGCTCGACACCGCCGGGCGCGTGCTGATTTACAGCGCGGAGGGCGCGCTGCTGCGCCAGTGGAAGATGCTCGACGTGCAGTTCGGAAAACCGGAGGGCATCGTGTGGCTGAAAGACGACCGCATCGTCGTTTGCGACACGCATTACCACCGCGTGGTGTGGTTCGACCAGGCCGGCAAGGTGCTCCACACGGTCGGCAGCGTGAAGGGTACGGAGCCCGGGCAGTTTATCTTCCCGGTCGGCATCACCAAGGACGCCGCGGAGAATCTCTACGTGTGCGAATACGGAGGCCACGATCGCATCCAGGTCTTCACCCGCGACGGCGAATTGCTGCGCGAATTTGGAAGCGCGGGCACCGGGCCGGGGCAGTTCCAGCGCCCGAGCGGCATGGCGTGGCGCGATGGAAAACTGTTCGTCGCCGACGCGGCGAACAACCGTGTGCATCTCTTCAAGGACAGCGGCGAATTCATCGGCATCCTCGGCGAAGGCGCGGATGGGAAAAGCGCGCTCGCTCTTAACCTACCCTACGACCTCACATTCGCGCCGGACGGCACCCTCTACATCATCGAGTATGGCGCTGGCCGGCTCACGCGAGTCTCGACGGATGGCAGGCTGCTCGGCCGCTATGGCAGCACAGGAACCGGCGAGGGGCAGTTTGCGACGCCGTGGGGACTCTGCGTGGATTCAAAATCGCGGATCTTCGTGGCCGACACGAAGAACCGGCGGATCGTGGCGCTGCAATTGCAGCCGTGAGCCTTCCAGGGTGTGACGGACTAATTTTCAGTTGAGCGAAGCCGTTTTGCAGGCGACCTACCAACCACCCGATCACCAGCCATGCCCTCGAAATCCAGCATCCCCGCGATACTTTCCGCACTCTTCGTCCCATCATTCACGATGGCGGCACCGCGCATCACCGAGGTGATGGCGGCGGGGCAGTCGGTCATCGTGGATGATGACGGACGTTTTCCCGACTGGGTTGAGATCCACAACCCCGATGCCGGGCCGCTGAATCTCGCCGGCTGGTTTCTTTCCGACGACCCTGCGAAGCCCGACCGCTGGACCTTCCCGGCGGTGACGGTCGCGCCGGGCGGGTATCTCGTGGTTTTCTGCTCGGATCGGAATCAGTCGCTCCCGTCCGCGCGACCGCACGCGAATTTCCGGCTCAATGACGGCGGGGAGACGCTGGTGCTTTCCGCCCCGGACCGGAGCGTCGTGCATACGCTCGCGTATCCGCTGCAGCTTCCCGATTTGTCGCACGATGGCTCGGACTACCTCGCGCACCCGACGCCGGGCGCGGCGAATGACACGGTGAGCGTTGCGATCGCCCGCGCGCCGGAATTCAGCGAGCCGCATGGTTTCAAGTCCGCGCCATTTTCGCTGACGCTTTCCAGCGGCACCGCGGGTGCGGTGATCCGCTACACGCTCGATGGCACGGAGCCGGGCGAGGGCGGGAAAAAATTCACCGCTCCTCTGCGCATCGCGAAAACGACGGTTGTGCGCGCGGCGGCATTTGCCGGCGGGATGCGCCGTTCCCCGGTGGTCACCCGCACCTATCTTTTCACAGCGGACATCACGAAACAGTCGCTGGACGGCCGAACCCCGGCTGGCTGGCCGCGCTCGTGGGGTGGGAACCACGTGGACTACGGCCTCGATCCGCGGATCGCGGCGCAAGGAAAGTTTGCTCCGCAGCTCGGCGCCGCGCTGAAGGACATCCCGAGCATTTCGATCGTGATGCCGCTCGATGACTTGTTCGACCCGGCCCTGGGCATCTACGCGAACGCATACGAGAAAGGCCGCGAATGGGAGCGGGCCGCATCGCTGGAACTCATCAAGCCCGATGGAACCCCGGGATTTCAGGCAAATGCGGGGCTTCGCATCCGTGGCGGCGCCAGCCGCGACTCCGGGAATCCGAAGCACAGCTTCCGCGTCCTCTTCCGCAAGGAATACGGTGCGGAGGCGCTCGAGTATCCGCTCTTCGGCGCGGGAGGAGCGAAGCGGACGGAACGATTCGACCTGCGCTGCGAGCAGCTCGTGGCGTGGCACTACTTCGTGGATCCGGATACCGATTTCATCCGCGACATCTACGGCCGGGATACGCAGCTCGCGCTGGGCCAGCCGGCCTCGCGCGGTGATTTTTACCACCTCTACATCAATGGCCAGTACTGGGGGATGTACCAGACCGATGAGCGGATCGGCGCGGAGTTTGCCGCGGAGTATTTCGGCGGGAGCGAGAGCGACTACGACACGGTGAAGATCAACTATGACAACGACTCGACCGGCGGCGGGACGGATTTTGTGGACGGCACATTCGGCGCGTGGCGGCGTGCGGTGGAGGTGGGCTGGGAGGGATTCACATCGGACGTGAATTATTTCCGGATCCAGGGCCTGAACGCCGACGGAACGCGGAACCCCGGCATGGATCCGCTGATTGATGTGGACAACCTGATTGACTACATGCTCGCGGGAATTTTCATCGCGGCGGACGATTCTCCGCCGTCGTTTGGGACGCAGAACAACTGGTATTCGGTGCGCAGCCGGAAGGGAAAATTCGGGTTTCGTTTCTTCGCGCACGACTGGGAAATCTCGATGTACAACGGCGACGACAATCGCGTGGGCCCGCAGCCGGTGGTGAATCCATTCCTCAACGGATATGGCGGCCCGGACGAGTTCGCCGGCGACATCATCGGCCCGCCGGCCGGGCTCGATCCGACGAGTGCGAACCCGTGGCACTTCTGGGAGGCAATGCGGATGAACGCGGAGTTCCGCCTCCGCGTCGCTGACCGCGCGCAGCGGCATTTTTTCAACAACGGGCCGCTCACGCAGGAGAACGCCACGGCCCGCTGGCGTGCCCGGATGGATGAGATCAACCTCGCGGTGATCGGTGAGAGCGCGCGATGGGGGGACGCGCGGCAGGATGATTTCGGCGGCGGTTTCCTCCGCCAGGAAAAGCGGGAGGGAAAAAATATCCGCGCGCATGTGCTGGCGCCGGGCGGGGATGAGGACGACATCGTCATTGACCCGCTGCCGGGGCCGCCAAAGCCACCGGGACCCGGCAGCGGCGGGCCGAGGAAGCGCCCGAAGCCCTTCACGCGCGACAACTGGGTGCGCGCGTGCAACGAGCACATCCTCGATGGATTCCTCGCGAATCGTACGGCGACGGTGCTCCAGCATTTGCGCGAAGGCGGGCTTTTTCCCTCGATCCCGGCGCCGTCGGTGGAGATCGCGGCAGGGACGGTCGTGTCGCTGGCAGATGGAATCGGGCCGGGCGTGGTGCCCTCGCCAGTGATTTTTTTCACGCTCAATGGCGATGATCCGCGGCGGGTGGGTGGCGAGGTTGCCAGGTCGGCGGTGGTTTACACGGGACCGTTCGGCATCGCGCGGCGCACGACGCTCAAGGCGCGGACACTTCACCGCGGGGAGTGGAGCGCGCTCACTGAGCGTGATATCGAGCCGGGCGTGGATTTTTCGGCGTTGCGGATCACCGAGATCCACTATCACCCGCCGGGCGATGCGGCGGCGCCGGGTGCGGAGTGCGAGTTCATCGAATTGCAAAACACCGGAGCGGTGCCGCTCGACCTTGCGGGCCTGCGTTTTACCGCGGGCTTGGATTTTTCGTTCCCGTCGGTCCAGCTCGCCGCGGGGCAGCGTGTGGTGATCGTCGGGAATGCCGTGGCTTTTGAGGCGCGGCATCCGGGTGTCGCCCACGCCGGGCAGTTCGCGGGGCGGCTGAGTGATGATGGTGAGTCGCTGACTGTTGAAACCGCCACGGGGGCCAGGGTTCTGTCCGTGCGATACGCGGATGACGGCGACTGGCCCTCGGCGCCCGATGGTTTCGGCTGGTCGCTCGTGTACGACGGCACTGGTGATGCGGACGATGGCGGGAACTGGCGCGCGAGCGACTTTCCCGGCGGCTCGCCGGGCGGCGATGATCCGAGGGAATTCCGTGAGGCGCACGTGGTCATCAGCGAGGTGAGCGTGCAGGCGACGACGGAGCTGGAACTGGAAAATCACGAGGCTTTCGAGGTGGATGCAGGCGGCTGGAAATTGCGGAGCGGCACGACTGAAATATCTCTCCCGCAGCCGACGCTCATCCCGCCGCTCGGCCGGGTGAGCGTTCCCGCCGGGTTGGCGCTTGCCGCGGAAGGCGGCGGCATCGCGCTCATCCGGGCGCCACACGCCACCGGCCCCGCGACCGCGGGAGCGCCGGGGACTTCGCGCCGGGATCACGTCCATCGTTTCGCGCATGGGCCGTTGCTGCCTGGCACCAGCTACGGGCGCTATCTCACGGTGGAAAAGCGGGAATTTTTCCCGATGCAAATTTCGCCCACTCCCGGCGCGGAGAATTCCGGGCCGCTGATTCCGCCGCTCCGAATTTCCGAGATTCATTATGCGCCGCCGGGGGAAATCTTCGTAGAGCGGCTGATCCCGCTGCCCGAGCTGCCCGGCCTGGAATTTGTCGAGATCGAGAATCGTCTCCCGGCACCCGGCAATCTCGGCGGCGCGCGCCTTCCGGGGCTGGGTTACGAATTTCCGGCAGACGCGGTGATCCCCGCGAAAGGACGCGCGCTCGTGGTCACCGGTGATCCCGATGCGTTTCGCGCGCGGCATTCCGTGCCGGCGGGCGTGCCGATTTTTGGCCCTGCGAGTGGCGCGCTGCAGGATAATGGCGAGCGCGTTGCAATCGAATTCCCGGTGACCGCCGGTGGACAGCCCGCGTTCCTCACCGGCGATGAAACCCGCTACAATGACCGTCCACCGTGGCCTGTCATTCCGCCGGGTTCCGGTTTTTCGCTTCAGCGGATCAATGCGGAGATTTTCGCCGCGGAACCGCACGCATGGGGCGCGGCGGAGCCGACTCCCGGCACCGCGAACAAGGTGAACGCCGCGCCGATGGTCGCAATTTCGATCACGGGGCCGGACGAAGCGGGCCGCCTGCATGCGGTCGCGACGGCGGGTGATGCGGACGGCACGGTGGAAATGGTGGAGCTTGTCGTGGACGGCATCGTCGTCGCCGCGGACGCGGAGGCTCCGTTTGAATTTACGGTGAGGCCGCAGCCCGGCCTGCACGACATCGCCGCGCGCGCGACGGATGAGCGCGGCGGCGTGGGCGAGTCGGAGACGCTGAGCGTGGAGATCGCCGGCCGGCCGGATGGTTTCGGCCGCGGCTTGCTCGCGTCATTTTACGATGGAACCGAGCCGGTCGGTGACCCGGTGCTTTCACAAGTGGTGCCGCAGGTCGGTGGCGATTGGTTTCACATCCCACCGCCACACCTTCGCGAGCCGGGATCGTTTGCGGCGGTTTTCACGGGCACGCTGGTACCGCGGAGGAGCGGCATTCACTCGTTCAATTTCCAGGTCGCGGGCGGCATGCGCTTCTTCATCCGCGGCGCGGTGGCGCTCGACGCATGGACGGATGCCGGGACTTACGGCCTGCTGCATTTCAACCATGCGATCCATCTGAACGAGGGCGAGGAATACGAAATCCGCGTGGAGTATTTTGACGCGGATGGGCGCGCTTATCTCGGGATGACGTGGACCGAGCCGGACAGCTTCATCGAAGTGCCGGTGCCTGCGAACCTGCTCTATGCGCCGGGGCTCGATTCTTCCGCACTCGGAGTCGCCGGGCCGCCGGGGATCGAGCGCACCTTCCTCGGGCGTGCAGTGAATGCGCGCTTCACCGCGATGAACGCCAGCGGTGCGGTGGAATGGAGCATCGAAAGCGGGGAGCCGCCCCCGGGCCTCAGCCTGCGTGATGATGGGAGATTTGGCGGCACTCCGACGGCCGCTGGCGTGTTCGCATTCGTCGTGCGGGCCGCGGAAATTTCCGGCGATTCACCACGCTCGGCGACGTGCGCGGTCACGATGCGGATCGTGGATCGCAAGATCGCCGCGCCGGCAGTGCGGGTGCTCACGCCGGGAGCCATCGTGAACCATTCGGGCGACGTGAAACTTTCCGGCACCGCGGGCGGCCCCCGGCCGGTCGCATGGGTGAGATATTCGGTGAATGGAAATGCGTGGCACGCTTTGCCGGGCGGCCCGAGCTGGAGTGTGCTGCTCCCCGCGCACGACGCGCTCGGCGCGGGCGACAATTATCTCCAGGTCCAGGCCGAGGATGAGGACGGGAGGCTTTCGCCGATCATCGAGCGTGTATTCTCGCGGCGTTTTCCCGGAACGCTGCGCGTGACGATCGAGGGCGCGGGGACTGTCTCACCCAGCTTCCTGGGCCTGTCCACGCGCATCGTCGGCCAGTCGTACACGATTACGGCAACACCCGCGCCGGGTTATCTTTTCAGCCATTGGGGGGACCTGGGTTTTGCGCGGGAACCCCGGCTTTCATTTGTGATGCAGGAAAACATGAGCATCATCGCCGTGTTCGCGCCGAATCCATTCCTCGGTGCCGGCGGGCGTTTCAGCGGGTTCCTCGGCGAGGGAGAGCGGAGTCACTTGAAGCGGGGGCGCATGTCCCTCGCGGTGGCGGAATCGGGTGCATACACCGGCGCGATCCGGTTCGCGGGTGTGCGTTACCCGATGAAGGGCCGGTTCACCACGAGTGGTGATGCCTATTTCTATACCGGCACGCCCGATGGCTCGCGCTACGTGAATGTGAACATGCACTTCGATCCCGCGGCGGGGAGCATCTCGATCACGATCTTCGCGAGTGCGGGTGAGACATTCATCGAGACCGGCGGCACGCTTTCCCGCGTCCCGTGGAGCGCCGCGCTGCCGTGCCCGCATCGCGGGCGCTGGACGATGAGGATGCCCTCGGCGGAAAGCCCGCCACCCGCCGGAATGCCAGCCGGCGAGGCGCACGCCGCGCTCTCGATCACTGCCGCTGGTGGCGTGAGCGTGATCGGCAGGCTGCCGGTGGGCGGAGTGTTTTCGTCGTCGGCGAGCGTGGATGAAAACGGCAACCTGGCATTTTTTGCCGCGCCTCTGCGCGGCGGTGCGACGGCGGAGGACGAATCGGTTTCCGGCTCCCTCGCGATCACAAGCCAGCGTGTGCCGCGCATCACGGGGACGCTCCTGTGGGCCAAGGCGAACCTGCACGGTGGCCCAAAGCTGGCATTCTCAGGGGAGCGAATCATCATCCTGCCGCCGCCGGTGGATGAGCAGACGGTCTTTGCATGGGAGCTTGCGGCCAGCGGCTCGCGCCATCGCCCGCCGGGGCCGAACAAACTCGTGCTCGGCTATTCCGACGTGTCCGTGGTGATTGGCGGCGCGGATGGCGGCGCTGATTTTGAAAAGCCGGCCCGGCTCGTTCCGAGTCACGCATTTGCGTTCACGCTGCCGGATGCAAACCAATCAGATGTCTATGCCGACCCGGTCACGGGCCTCGTGCGCGGCAGCTTCCTCATCGGCGGCGCTGGCTGGAAAGCGTTGGGCGTGGTGGATGCGCTGGGCGATGAGATCGCAGGATTCGCCGCCGGCCCGGACGCAGCGAGCGGAGGTTTCAATATTCACCAGCGACTTGTGCGACGCCCTGCAAATCCAGGGCGGTGAACGAATGCCGCCGCGCTACATGATTGGGAACCGCGAAAGACGCGAAGGACGCGAAAAGGAAGGGCTTCATTGCCCGGTGGTGGAAGCAGCGGAACTTACAGCTCCGAAACCACCACGCGGTAAAATGCCTTCGCAGCCGTCGCGGCGGTGTCGGTGAAAGTCATCGTTGTCGCGCTGGCCGCCGTGGAGGGCATCACTTCATCCCACGCGCCACCGAGCAGTGTCGTCGAGCGTTCGACCCGGTAGCTGCGCCCGACTTTCGCGTTCCATGTGAGCGTGATGTCGCTTCCCGTCTTGCTCACCGACGTGATGGCGAAGCGCGAGTTCGGGTCGAGCGGCAGCGTGCCGGCGATGAACTCGGCGCGATTCGCCTGACCGTCGCGATCAGGATCGCCAAGCGCGCCATTCGCGCCGGTGGCGTCATTCGGGTCGAGGTTGTTGGCGAATTCCCAGGCATCGGCCAGGCTGTCGCCGTCGCTGTCGCCGGTCGTGTTCACGGTGTACGGCACCGCGGGCGAGAGGGTCGTGCCCGCCGCGTCGGTCGCGGTGAGGCGGAGCAGGACGCTGCCGTTTTTTCCCGCGGGGAAATCGGCGAGCGCATTCCAGAGCAGCGTGTGCGGCGTGCCGCCGGGCGATGCGGCAACTGCCGCGGGCGGCGCGGTGTTGTCCACGCGATGCAGCGTTGCGGTTTTCCACTGCTGCCCGGCGGGCGCGGTCGCATCGAACCACTGGAGCGCGAACGCCGCGGGATTGTATTCGGCGTCCCATACTTTGAAGCTCACCATCGCCAGCCCGCCTCCGCCCGCAGGCGGCAGCACCACGCGCGCGACGGGCGCATTGAACCACGGCTGCCCCGTCGAGCCGGCGACCGTCGGCGCCTGCGCCGCGAGCACCGGCGAAGTGCCCGCGAGGAACTCCTGCACATTCGTCCACCCATCGCCATCGCCATCGCCGCCCGGCCCGTTCGCCCCGCCGCCCGCGCCGACGCTGTAGTCGAGGCCATGCGCAAACTCCCACGCATCCGGCAGCCCATCGCCATCCGCATCACGCAGCGCGCCGAGCGTCTGGCGGGCGATGTTGCTGTTCCCGTCATAGCGCCAAGCCATCCACGCGCCGTTGTCGAAACTGGAGCCGGTGAGGCGGTCATTGCGGTCGTAGGAATGTGCCGTGAGCTTCGTCCCATTCGCCTCCTCGTAGTCGCTCAACCCATCCCCATCCGAATCCCGGCTGCGCGGATTCGTGCTGTTCACCCCGCCGTTGTATTCCTGTGTGTTCGTCAGCGTGTCTCCGTCGGGATCTTCACCAGTGTCGTTGGCGAGTTGATTCAAGCCCTTCTCTACCTCCCACCAGTCCGGCAGCCCATCGCCATCCGTATCGCTGGTTCTCGCGTTTCCGGCACTGATGTATTCGGTCAAATCGTCGCGTGTGTCCTGATCGGAGTCCGTGGCGTTGGGTTTCGATCCGAAAAAGTACTCCCGCAGATTACTCAGCCCGTCTGCGTCGAGATCGCCGCCTGAATCGTCACTGCCTACGTTCAAGCCGAACTCCCTTTCCCATTCATCGGCCATGCCGTCGTTGTCGCTATCAACCGGAACTTGGGTGATGGCGATGTTGATGCCTTGGACATTGGCGTTCAACTGAACGGGATTCGTGGCGTATGCGCCTTCCGGTTCCCACGCATCGCGCTGTCCATTGCCATTGATGTCCAGAAAGGCGCGCAGGGTATAGTCGACCGATCCGAGAAGCCCTGCGGTTCTGTATTCACCGTTGCTCGTGGTTGAGGCTGAAACGGGAGTGGCACCTCCCTCCGCAACTACAATTCGCCGCAGATCCCATGATCCCGCGACCGATACGTTCCCTGAGATGCTAAAGAGTCCGATACTGGTCAGTTGCAGGATCTCTGCGGCTGAGAGCGCGCGGCTGTAGATGCGCGCTTCGTCGATCACGCCGTTGAAGTATTCGATGACATTGCGAATTGCACCCAATTGCATGTTCGTGGATCCGCCTGTATTGGACGGGCCGACGTTGCTTGAGACCTCCAAAACGCCGTTGACATAAAGCCGGGCCACTCCGCTCCCGTCGTGAGTGAACGCGACATGGTAGAATCGCCCAACTGCGGGAACAGTCGTGGAATAAAGAGTTCCCGCGCCGGTCGAGCCGCGGAATTTACCGTTCCCACGAATTCCTAGGAAATAAATCTCCGCCGTCCCGCCGTCTCCAATAATGGTGAAGTCACTGTTTTCATTCGGCGGAGTTCCGTCAGCTCGAATCCAAGCGGCGAATGTGAACGCGTTCAGAACCACGTCCGGCCCGATATTCACCCAGTCGGTCGTCCCGTTGAGCTTGATGCCCTTTCCGACTGCGCCCGATACGAACTGCGGCGTCCCGTGGATTATGCCGTGGTTTCCATTGCCGCTCGAATCGTTCACATTGTCGTCGAAGCGATAGTATGAGAGCAGACCGGACGTGAGACTCACAGGAACGGGGAATGGTAGCTCGCTCGATTCAAATTTCGGGCCGCTAATGGAGGGCGTCAGCGTGTTGCTGTTGGAGGTCGCGTCCGCCAACGAGTTGTTGAGCTTCCAATAGCCGCGCAGTCCCGCTTCGGTCCCGACCAATTCGGTGAACATCGTCGCTTGGATTTGGGCCTGCGTGCGGGCGATACCCCATAGGCGCACTTCGTCAATCTTCCCGTCGAAGAAATAGTCAGAGGTGTTGAAGAAATTGCCGATGAAAAATAGCCCGCCAGCGCTGATAATGGCTCCCGAGTACGGCGTGGATCCCGTGAGAACTCCGTCTTCGTAGATGAACAGCGTCGAACCGTCGAAAACTCCGGCAACGTGCAGCCAGCGCCCGGTCGCGATAACCGCGGTCGCATTTGCAGAAGCCGCGGCCGGCCACGTTCCATTGTTATCAATCCAAAATGAAGCGCGACCACTGGAGCCGATGCCAAGGTTGAATTGGAGGGTGCCCGAAGCATCCAGGCCCTTGGAGACGATTCCCGATTCAACGGCAGAATTCGCGTACACCCACGCTTCGACGGTGATGGAACTGTTTCCCACATTGAGCGACGCCGAATCGGGTGCCGAGAAATATTGAGACTGCGCGCGGACGAGTTGCGCGCTGTGTGTGTTCTGCGCGTTGCTCGTCGGTGCCAGCGCCGCGACGAATGCGCACACGAAGGCGAGGATGAAGGAGTGATTGCGTGGTGTCATGGGAGTTTCATCGAGCGGGTGTGGAAACTGACATCCCGACCCGTCGGGATCCCGGCTGTGATGGGCGCGCGGATTTGGATGCTTGAGATGCCCATGGAAGGCGGGTAGAGGTTGCGGCATGAGCGCCATCGCCCAATCCATCGTGAACCAAATCAAAGCTCTCCCGGCTGACGAACAGCGGGAGGTATTCCGTGAACTGGCACAAATCGCGCCCGCAGCGAAGGACTCCGATCCGATCCGGTCTGCGCGCGGGATGTTTGCCGGAAGCCGGTTGACGGAAGCCCTGCTCGCCAGCCGCGCGGAGGAGCGCCGCCGTGGCTGACGCACTGGTGCTCGACACATCGGCGTGCCTGGCGTTGCTCGAAGACGAAGCGGGGGCGGATATCGTCGAGGCGCATTTGCTGGAAGCGCGCGCCGGGCGCATTGCGCTCCACGGCTCATTCGCCACGCTCACCGAAGTCGAATACATCACAACGCAGGAGCGAGGTGCCGGGGACGCCGCCGAGGCGTTGGGAAAAATGAAAGCATGGCCGGTGCAATGGCACCACTCCGACGATGCGATGTGCAGCACCGCCGCGAAGTTCAAGGCGGCACACAAGCTCTCGTTCGCGGATTCGTTCGTCGTCGCGCTGGCGCAACGGCTCGATGCGACGCTCATCCACAAAGACCCGGAGATGGCCGCTCTCGAAGGCGCGGTGAAGCAGCGGATGCTGCCGCCGAAAAGCGGCGCGCCGTAGCCGTCCGCAGCGGCGGATGAAAGGCGCGGGCTGATTGATTCGCGGCCCTCGCGAGCATCCGGGAAGAATGTGCCCGCGCTCTCACGAGCGCGGCGTCGTATCGGGATCGCATGCCAAATACGGTGCATGGCGGAGATGAGTGTAGTGCGACGGGAGTTCATTTCTTCTTACCGGACTTTTTCGGCGGCTTCGATTTTGCGGGTTTCTTGCTGATGCTCTTGCTCCCGCTCGACGAGGACTGCTTCAGCTTGTCGATTGCCTTCTGGATTTCGCGAATCTGGGATTCGATTTTCCGAAGCGCCGCCTGCTGCACGGCGTCAGCCGTTG